>NZ_MDGN01000029.1:0-109445 GCF_002742365.1 Maribacter sp. 4U21 | reverse complement strand
CGATGCTATTTTAGATAGACTCGTTCACACAGCACAAAGAATCGATATAAAGGGAGAATCAATGCGAAAAAAACTAAAAAATAAACAGTAAATTTAACTACAAAGGAATCGACTTTGAGCACTTAGTTTGCTATGCTCACTTTCATCCGGCGCACGTGGTTCACTTTGACAGGCTCATCCACTTAGTGGGTTAGCATATTCAAAGACGAAAAGATACTAGCCTTAAAATCGACTTAATAAAATACGATGGAAAAATACCTCATAATGGTAGACGATGCGGAGTTTAGCCTTAGTGCTCAAGATGTTGCCGCATTGGACATACAAACGCTAACGGACAAAACCTACCATCTCTTAGACAACGGGAAGGCCTATCATGTAGAGTTAGTAGATGTTAATTTCACCGATAGAACAGTAAGTCTCCTAATCAACGGAAATACGTATCGGTTGAGTATAAAGGATAATTATGACCAGTTGGTCGACAAGATGGGATTATTATCTGGAGCTTCACAAAAGGCAAAGAACATCAAAGCACCGATGCCAGGTCTTATTATGGATGTGTTGGTGGAAGCCGGACAAGAGATTGAAGAAGGTACGCCATTATTGGTCCTTTCCGCTATGAAAATGGAGAACCAAATTCTGGCCCAAGGAGCAGGCACTATTAAATCCATTGAAGTAACCGTTGGAGATAGTGTGGATAAAGGACAACTGATCATTGAAATGGAATAAACTGAAAAAGATGCAAAAAATACTAGTTGCTAATCGGGGTGAAATTGCGTTACGAGTCATGAAGACCATTCGTAAGATGGGGATAAAAACGGTGGCCGTATATTCGGATGCCGATCGTAATGCGCCCCATGTAAAGTTTGCCGATGAGGCGGTTTTATTAGGCAAAGCTCCTTCTTCCGAATCTTATTTAGTTATGGAGAAAGTGATAGCCGCTGCAAAACGGACTGGAGCGGATGGCATACACCCAGGATACGGATTTTTAAGTGAAAATGCCGTTTTCGCAAAGCTAGTGGAAGAGAACGGAATAACGTTTATTGGTCCCAGACCACATGCTATTGAAATCATGGGCAATAAACTAGCGGCCAAGGAAGCGGTAAAATCCTACGATATTCCTATGGTGCCAGGCATAGAAGAAGCCATTACGGATAAAGACCTGGCAAAAAAAGTGGCTAAAGAAATAGGCTTTCCTATTCTTATAAAGGCCGCGGCAGGAGGTGGTGGTAAGGGGATGCGGGTAGTTCATTACCTGAAAGAACTTCCCGAGCAAATGGATCGGGCCATTAGTGAGGCCGTTTCCGCTTTTGGGGACGGGGCCGTTTTTATAGAAAAATATGTAGGTTCTCCAAGGCATATAGAGATTCAGGTTTTAGCGGATACGCACGGGAATGTAGTTCATCTTTTTGAACGGGAATGCAGTGTGCAACGCAGGCATCAAAAAGTTGTGGAGGAAGCCCCTTCTTGCGTATTAACACCAGAGATTCGGACCGCGATGGGAGCGGCCGCTGTCCGTGTGGCGAAAGCATGTGATTATGTAGGCGCAGGAACGGTGGAGTTTTTACTGGACGAAAACAAAAAGTTCTATTTCTTGGAAATGAATACGCGTCTGCAAGTAGAACACCCCGTAACAGAATTGATCACCGGGTTGGATTTAGTGGAGCAGCAGATAAAAATTGCAAGGGGAGAAGCACTAGCATTTAAACAATCTGATTTAACTATAAAAGGACATGCCTTAGAAGTACGGGTATACGCAGAAGACCCGCTAGAGAATTTTATGCCGAGTATCGGTACCTTATCCACCTACAAAACACCAACTGGTGACGGGATTCGCGTAGATGACGGCTTTGAAGAGGGGATGACGGTTCCCATGTATTACGACCCTATGATCTCAAAACTGATTACCTACGGAAAGACGAGGGAAGAGGCCATACAGTTAATGGTGCAGGCTATTGATAGCTACCGCGTTGAAGGCGTAGCAACCACTTTGTCTTTTGGAAAATTTGTTTGTGAGCACGATGCGTTTAAATCGGGCGATTTTGATACCCATTTTGTGCAACACCATTACAGTCCGGAAGCATTGAAGGCTAAATATGATGATGAAAAGAAAATTGCTGCTATGGTTGGTTTACAACTTTATTTGGAACAGAAAGTAAAGTTGAAAGTGCATAGGGCCGCATCCCAAGATTGGAAACAGAATAGAAGCTAATAGAAGGTAAAAGTGAAATATGAGCGATAAAATAAAAAACCTAGAAGCCAAATTAGCAGCTGCTAAAACGGGCGGTGGAGAAGAACGCATCAAAAAACAACATGCAAAGGGTAAGTTAACGGCAAGAGAGCGTATCCATTTTCTAATGGA
The DNA here is from genome assembly GCF_002742365.1 of Maribacter sp. 4U21. NCBI lineage: Bacteria > Pseudomonadati > Bacteroidota > Flavobacteriia > Flavobacteriales > Flavobacteriaceae > Maribacter > Maribacter sp. 4U21. The sequence continues at coordinate 107,086 of NZ_MDGN01000029.1, read as the reverse complement.
CGAGGGTTCTTTTGAAGAAATGGGTGCCCTGGTTACCCATAGAACCACCGATTTTGGTATGGACAAACAGAAGTTCTACGGTGATGGAGTGGTCACGGGGTACGGAACAATCAACGGGCGACAGGTTTGTGTCTTTGCACAGGATTTTACAGTATTTGGCGGAGCGCTTTCAGAAACGCACGCGGAGAAAATATGCAAGGTGATGGATATGGCCCTTAAAATCGGTGTGCCCATGATCGGACTCAATGATAGTGGTGGCGCCCGTATACAGGAAGGAGTGCGTTCCCTGGGAGGCTATGCGGATATCTTTCATAAAAATGTGATGGCATCCGGAGTCATTCCTCAAATATCAGGAATTATGGGACCTTGTGCAGGTGGAGCGGTATACTCTCCGGCTATGACGGATTTCACCTTAATGGCAGAAAATTCTAGCTATATGTTCGTTACCGGGCCCAACGTGGTAAAAACGGTAACCAATGAGGAGGTTACTTCGGAAGAATTGGGAGGTGCAATAACCCATGCCACGAAGTCTGGCGTAACACATTTGACAGCGGTCAACGATATGGAATGTATTGCTCAAATAAAGACAATGCTATCCTACATGCCACAAAATTGTGAAGAATTACCGGAGTTAATCCCTATGGAATTCGGAAATGAGATTCGGGATGAGTTGGAACATATTGTGCCCGAAAATCCGAATCAGCCTTATGATATGCGGCTGGTTATCAAAGGAATCATCGATGAAGATTCGTTCTTTGAAATCCACAAGCATTATGCAGAAAACATTGTAGTAGGTTTTTCAAGAATAGGTGGCAGAAGCGTAGGTGTTGTAGCCAACCAGCCCAATAGTCTGGCCGGTGTTTTGGATGTGGATGCCTCTAAAAAAGCTGCTCGTTTTACGCGTTTCTGTGACTGTTTTAATATTCCTTTATTGGTACTGGTAGATGTACCGGGCTTTTTACCCGGAACCGACCAAGAATGGGACGGCATTATAACCAACGGTGCTAAGTTGCTATATGCTTTGAGCGAGGCTACGGTACCAAAAATAACGGTAATTACTAGAAAGGCCTATGGCGGGGCTTATGATGTGATGAACTCCAAACACATTGGTGCGGATATGAACTATGCTTGGCCAGGGGCGGAAATTGCGGTAATGGGAGCTAAGGGAGCTAGTGAAATCATATTCAAGAAAGAAATTGCCAATGCAGCAGATTCCGAAGCGAAATTGGCTGAAAAGGAAAAGGAATATGCGAATAAATTTGCTAACCCTTATAGTGCTGCGGAAAGAGGATTTATAGATGAGGTGATTCTTCCTAAGAATACGCGTAGAAAATTGATCAAAGCGTTTAGCTTGTTAGAAAGTAAGGTGGCGCATTTGCCAAAGAAAAAACATGGGAATATTCCGTTGTAAAATGGTAATGGCTTGAGGTCACTTCGAGTGATTTTTGTGTGTAGCGAAGCAAACCCAAAAATAGTATGGAGAAGCCTAGGTGCTTATAAGGTTCTCGATAGATTCTGATTTTATCGCAACGGTAGAAGTGACAATGAGTAAAAAAAGCATATATTTTGATGCCTTGTATGGCAAAACTAATTATGAAGCAAAAACTATTTACCGAATTTGAAGAAGTCTCCGAAAAGGCCTGGAAACAGAAAATACAGTACGATCTTAAAGGGGCGGATTATAACGACACCTTGGTTTGGGAATCTCCGGAAGGGATTAAGGTAAAACCCTTTTACCATCAGGACTCCATGTCGGATATCTTTTCGGAAATACCTTTGCCTGAACATGGATGGTCTATCGGACAGGAAATTTATGCTGGTAATGCGGCAATGGCCAATAAGAAAGCCATTAAAGTACTGCAGAACGGTGCAGAACGGATACAGTTTATTATTCCATCGGAAACGATTGATAGTTCAGTGTTGTTGAAGAATATTGACCTAAAACTGACTTCTGTTTATTTAGAAATGCAGTTTCTTTCGGAGCCTTATATACAGTCAGTTTTGGATGTTGCCAAGGGTCATGAAGGTGCCATTTATTTTAATGTGGACATCATAGGCAATTTAGCACGTACGGGAAATTGGTACACTAGTCTAGAAAAAGACCATCGATGCTTGGATTTGATGCTAAAAAGAAAAGCTAAGCACATCCTAAGCGTGGATGTTTCCTTGTATGAAAATTCTGGAGCTACAATGGTACAGCAATTGGGCTATGCCATGGCACATGCCAATGAGTATTTAAACCATATAGATCACAGTGGTAGCGGTAACCAGATTAAATCCTTGGTTTTTAAGGTAGCTGTTGGAGGTAACTATTTCTTTGAAATAGCCAAACTACAAGCGTTACGAGTGCTGTGGGAAAATTTAATTTCGGTTTATGACATGAAGTTAGATTGTCATATTGTTGCCTATCCTTCTAAAAGAAATAAAACACTTTACGATTATAATGTAAACATGCTGCGGACCACCACGGAATGTATGTCCGCCGTATTAGGAGGTGCCAATACGGTTATTAATATGCCTTATGATGCACTATATAATAAATCCAACGATTTTGGGGAGCGTATTGCCCTGAATCAATTGTTACTCTTAAAAGAGGAAAGCTATTTCGATAAAGTAAGCAATGCATCGGACGGGTCCTATTATATAGCATCTTTGACTGAGCAGCTGGCAGAAAAAAGCTTGTCACTGTTAAAGTCTATTGAGAAGGGCGGCGGATTCTTAAAACAGCTTAAAAATCATACTATCCAAGGAAAAATTAAAAAGTCTGCCAACAAACAGCAGGAACGTTTTAATGCACAAGAAGAAGTTTTGGTGGGGACGAACAAGTTCCAGAATGAGACGGATACCATGAAAGAAAACCTAGAGCTTTATCCTTTTGTGAAAACCAACGCAAGAAAAACGTTGCTGGTACCAATAATAGAAAAGCGTTTAGCAGAAACCATGGAACAAAATAGATTGAAGGATGAGTAGAAAAAGCCTGGACAATCTTAGTTTAAATTCTTTGGCGGTAACTGCAAAAAAAACTAATGCTACCTCAGATGGCAGTACGGGGTATGTTACTGCAGAAAATATCGAACTAAAAAAGACTTATTCCGAGTCGGACATAGCGTCTTTGGAGCATCTAAATTTTGCAGCAGGAATCCCACCTTATTTGCGTGGGCCCTATTCTACAATGTACGTTAGAAGGCCTTGGACCATTCGCCAATATGCTGGGTTTTCTACGGCTCAAGAGAGCAATGCATTTTATAGAAGAAATCTGAAAGGCGGACAAAAGGGTTTATCCGTTGCTTTTGATTTGCCTACCCATCGGGGATATGATAGTGACCATGAGCGCGTGGTGGGCGATGTGGGAAAAGCAGGTGTTGCAATCGACTCCGTAGAGGATATGAAAATCTTGTTCGATGGAATTCCTTTGGATAAGATGTCGGTTTCCATGACCATGAACGGTGCGGTATTGCCCATAATGGCCTTTTATATTGTTGCTGCGGAAGAGCAAGGCGTGTCCAAAGCTTTATTGGCAGGCACTATACAGAACGATATTTTAAAAGAGTTTATGGTGCGCAACACCTATATCTATCCACCAGAACCTTCCATGCAACTGGTGGCCGATATTTTTGAATATACGAGTCAGTTTATGCCTAAGTTCAATAGCATTAGTATCTCGGGGTACCACATGCATGAAGCAGGTGCGCCTGCGCATATAGAACTGGCCTATACCCTAGCGGACGGACTGGAATACATCCGAACCGGAATTAAAGCCGGTTTAAAAATTGATGATTTTGCACCCAGACTTTCCTTTTTTTGGGGTATTGGCATGAATCATTTTACGGAAATAGCCAAGCTGCGCGCTGCGCGTATGTTGTGGGCAAAACTGGTGAAGCAGTTCAATCCTCAAAATCAAAAATCACTTGCCTTGCGAACGCATTGCCAGACTAGTGGCTGGAGTCTTACGGAACAAGACCCGTTTAATAATGTGGCGCGAACTACCATTGAAGCAGCGGCAGCTGTTTTTGGAGGTACGCAGAGTTTACATACCAATGCCTTGGATGAGGCCATAGCCCTACCAACGGATTTTTCTGCCCGAATTGCCCGTGAGACCCAGATATACTTACAAGAAGAAACCAAGATAACCAAGACTGTAGATCCTTGGGCTGGAAGTTATTATGTGGAGACCTTAACGAATGAGTTGGCTGAGAAAGCTTGGGAGCTTATGGAAGAGGTAGAAGATTTGGGCGGTATGACCAAAGCCATTGAAGCCGGAATCCCCAAGATGCGTATCGAGGAAGCGGCCGCCAGAAAACAGGCACGATTGGACAGCGAACAGGATGTACTTGTGGGCGTAAACAAATACAGACTAGAAGAAGAGGACGAGTTACAGATACTGGAAGTAGACAACCAAGCGGTTCGTAAGGAGCAAGTCGAAAGATTAAATGCTATAAAGCGAGATAGGGATAGCAAAGAAGTAGAAGTTTGCCTGCAGAAGCTAACAGAGGCGGCCAAAACAAAGATGATTGGTAACGGAGCTTCCGATAATTTATTAGCTTTAGCGGTAGAAGCGGCCAGACTTAGGGCAACCCTAGGAGAAATCAGTGATGCCTTGGAAGTTGCTTTTGGGCGTCACAAGGCAGAAATAAAATCATTTACAGGAGTGTATTCCAAGGAGATAAAAAACGACAGTAGTTTTAAGAAGGCACAAGAGCTTGCCGATAAATTTGCGGAACAAGATGGCCGTAGGCCGCGTATTATGATTGCCAAAATGGGTCAGGACGGTCATGACCGTGGCGCTAAGGTAGTCGCTACGGGATATGCCGACCTCGGTTTTGACGTAGATATAGGGCCATTGTTTCAAACACCGCAGGAAGCCGCTAAACAGGCCGTGGAGAACGATGTGCATATTTTAGGCGTATCCTCCTTGGCAGCAGGGCATAAAACCTTAGTGCCAGCTGTAATAGCAGAATTAAAAAAGTATGGCCGGGAAGATATTATGGTCATTGTTGGCGGCGTTGTCCCTAAACAGGACTATCCCTTTTTATTGGATTCCGGAGCCGCTGCGATATTTGGACCTGGCACAAAAATCAGTGATGCCGCTATTGAGATATTGGAGCTTCTGATGGAATAGAAGATAGTAAACAATTGAAATGCAAATGCCCAAACAGAAAACTGTTTGGGCATTTTTTATACTTTGGAGATTGTTTAGGCAGTTGCCACTTCTACCTCACTTTTTTTATTCTTTAGCCAGAAATATAGTATGGTAAACAGAACGATTAATATGCCCGGAAAAAGTACCATGGTTCCTAAAGTTGCTTGTCCAGATACTAATTCCAGTTCGTCCCCTGTCAAACCTTGGGCAACCGCATCCGCTTTGTCAGAATCAATCCAACCTCCTATAATGGGCTGAAAAATGGAATTGGCGAACATACCGATAGCACCAATGATAGACATGCCCAAAGCACCACTCTTAGGAACTTTAGTAGCTACTAAACCAATCATATTGGGCCAAAAGTAGGCAATACCAAGGGCAAAGATTATAGCGGCAACATAGGCCATTGCCCCTGTTTGCGTGCTAAAAAGATATATCCCGATAGTTGCTAAAATTGCGGAACCCAATAATACACCAGTTTGGTCAAAACGTTTCACCATATCACCACCAAAATAGCGGGCTACGGCCATTAAACCAGCGGTTAAGGCCAATATTAAGGTGGGTTGTGCTCCACTTTTTGCAAGGATAAGCCCTACCCATTGATTAGGTCCAAATTCGGTAATTGCTGTCAAGGCCATACAAACTCCAATGAATAAGAACAAGGGAGTAATCATAGACCTCAAATTAACGCCAATGGCCGCAGCTTCCTGTATCTTAGCTTTTGGCCAATCCTGTCCAAAAAACATATACGCATAAATTAGTGTTGGAATCAGGAGCAGCCACATCTGACTTTGCCCTGTGATTCCATAATCGGTCATAAAACCCGAGAGTAGACTCCCTATGGCAATACCTCCTGGAAACCACATATGAAAACGGTTTAACATCTTACTCATTCTAGTACCTTGATAAGCGTCCGCAATCATTGGATTACAAGCAGCCTCGGTACAACCATTACCCAAGCCTATCAAAAGGTTGGCAATTAATAAACCGATATAATTACCGGAAAATAGGAGTAATAAGATACCAACGGCATGCGCAAAGAATGCAAATTGCATAATAGCTTTTCCACCTACCTTATGATAGATTAATCCGCCAACTACCATGGAAATGGGAAAACCTAAAAACCACATCGATGTGATAAGACCGGTCTGACTTGCCGTTAATTCTAATTCAGTTTTAAGTTGGTCTAAAATTCCAGCTGCAATAGCAAAAGAGAACGCTGTCGTTATTAATGCGAAACAGCTACCGTAAAAAAGCCTATTCGCATTTACCTTAGAATTTTCCATATTCAATTAATTTTATTGGTTTGGTTAATATGCTAATCTAATAAAAATGAAATAGTTTTTAGTATTTTTTAGCTAAATCCTATCCTTCACCGTATAAGGTTAACATATTATCATATTTTTATGATGAATATGTATTTATAATCTTATAAACAGTAATGTAACATGAAAAACGTGATGCTAGGTGCTTTTCTATTACTTCTTTTGTCCTGTGGAGCCGAACCCAATAACGAATTAGAACAGAAAACCGTTGAGAATCCGATAGAAACGGTTCCCGCTGATTATAATCCAGAGGCCAAACTTGGGGAGCTCAATATTACACTAAGAGATCAAGGAACGCCTGTTGCTAATTATGTACATGCCGTACGAACGGGAAATCTAATTTTCTTGGCCGGGAAAGGACCTAAGCAAGCCAATGGCGAAAACATTATTGGTAAATTGGGTGAGGACTTAGGCGTAGAAGAGGGCTATAAGGCCGCTCAGGAGGTCGCTATTAATCAACTGTCCGTCTTAAAGTCGGAATTAGGGAATCTGAACAAAGTTAAAAGAGTAGTCAAGGTAAAAGGTATGGTCAATGCAATACCAGATTTCAAGGAACATTCCAAGGTTGTTAATGGCTATTCTGACCTTATGGTCGCTGTCTTTGGTGATGCGGGTAAACATGCACGAGCTGCGGTAGGTATGGGTTCGTTACCTGGTAATATGGCTGTTGAGGTAGAGATGATTGTTGAGGTGTATGAGTAACAGGAAATTCTACTCGAAAATCGAGACTAAAAATGCCCCGAGCCTTGTCTTAAAACTATAAACTATTTTCTTCTAGAACGTATTACGGGATTGCACAGAAGCTACGTATTGATTTAATCCTTCCATAACAGTTCATTTTCTCTTAAAAACTATGATTCAAGATTTCCCTTGGGTTGAAGAATAGTGGGAATTAGTTCTTTGAGACTTTTATAGAATACCTGAAAAACCCTAATTTAGCGCATTTGATTTTTTGGCCTCGTAGTTCAATGGATAGAATAGAAGTTTCCTAAACTTTAGATGCAAGTTCGATTCTTGCCGAGGCTACAATTAAATTTTAAACATAAGTTTTTTACCGCCATTTTCAATTAATCTAAAAATAATTCTCTAACTTACTGATTGTAAGTAACTTAATTTTAAAAATTATTTTATCAAAAAAGACTTCTTTTTCAAAAAAAATGTTTTCATTTGCATGCTCAAAATAGCCATGCGCTACTTTGTATTTAGCATTTAGCTGAACATGACATGTAATGTTTATATGTTCGGGCTTTGGGGGATTAGGAAGTCAAACCTTAAAGTAGCTTATAAGATGAGCGACCGAATTTTAAAGCTTACTTCCGTTTTAAACTCACCGATTGTGCGGCCACAGCACAACTACTTTTTTATTCCTACTACTCAGGAGCAAATCATCATTTGATATTCATTTTGCTTACATTTTATTAATGTCTAGCAACACTTTCCATTTTTAATTTTACCTAATTTTAAAGCGTAATTATTTATATAGCATGAATACCAAATATATTGACCTCATAGAGCAAACCTATGATTTCCCTCAAGAAGAATTTACTTTAGAAGGAGAGCACCTGCACTTTCATGGAATCGATTTAAAAAAATTAATCGCGCAGTACGGGAGTCCTCTAAAATTTACCTATCTGCCAAAAATATCGGAGAATATTCAAAGAGCCCAACATTGGTTCAAGAAAGCTATTGATAAATACGACTATAAGGGTACGTACAAGTATTGTTACTGTACAAAAAGCTCTCATTTTCAGCATGTGTTACATGAGGCACTGAAAAACACGATTCATATTGAGACTTCATCGGCTTTTGACATTAATATTGTGGAAGAACTCAAAAATGTAGGGAAGATTAAGGACGATACCTATGTACTTTGCAACGGTTTTAAAAGAGCCCAATACATTGAGAACATAGGAAGACTGATCAACAATGGCCATCGGAATTGTATCCCCATTATAGATAATTACGAGGAGATAGATTTACTCTCTGATGTTATTAAGGACGATTTTCAAGTAGGTATTAGGATTGCATCGGAAGAAGAACCGAAATTCGAGTTTTATACCTCTCGCTTGGGCATTGGTTATAAAAACATTGTTCCTTTTTATGAAGGTCAAATTAAGAATAACGATAAAGTAGAGCTTAAAATGCTTCATTTTTTCATTAATACCGGTATTCGCGATAACGCCTATTATTGGAACGAACTAGTCAAATGTTTAAAAGTATACGTAAAGTTGAAAAAGGTTTGTCCGTCTTTGGACAGCTTAAACATTGGTGGAGGTTTCCCCATAAAAAACAGTTTGGCGTTCGATTATGATTATGAATATATGGTCGATGAAATTATTAATCAAATTAATATTACCTGTGCAGAAGCCGAGGTACCTGTACCTAACATTTTTACGGAATTTGGAAGCTTTACAGTTGGGGAAAGTGGTGGCGCCATCTATGAAATTCTGTATCAAAAACAACAGAACGATAGGGAAAAATGGAATATGATAGATTCCTCCTTCATCACTACCCTGCCAGATACTTGGGCCATAAATAAACGTTTTATCATGCTGCCCATTAACCGCTGGAACGATGAATATGAGCGTGTGCTTCTGGGTGGACTTACTTGTGATAGTGATGATTATTACAATAGTGAACAAAACATGAACGCTATTTATTTACCTAAATACAAGCGGGACAAACCTTTGTATATCGGATTTTTCAATACCGGGGCGTACCAAGAAACTATAGGGGGTTATGGAGGCTTACAACACTGTCTAATTCCGCAACCAAAGCATGTTTTAATTGATAGGGACGAGGAGGGCAATCTAATGACCACTTTGTTCAATCCACAACAAAAAGCAGAAGATTTACTCAAAATATTGGGATACGGTTCCAGTCTTGAAGTAAAACAGGATAGGCTAGAAGAGCTTCAGGATGAAGTACATTAGGACCTGTGTATTGAGCAACAGATAGCTTTTTAATAAGCTTCGATTTATAGGTTTTTCCCATAAAAAGGAGGGATTAAGGGAGGTGTAGAAAACAATATTGCAATCTAAAAGATTACAGAAAAAATATATTTTATCAAATTAAAAAATAACGAACATTACAATGAAATCAACAAAGAATTACGCAGGTATCGCTGACGAATTCGCGCAACTGGAAACCGCAAAGGTGGTTTTAATCCCTGTTCCTTACGACGGGACAAGTACTTGGGGGAAAGGAGCTGACAAGGGTCCGGAAGCTTTCTTAGAAGCCTCGGAGAACATGGAACTCTATGATATTGAGACGGAGTCGGAAGTATACCGGCAAGGCATACATTTGACAGAGGCTATTACGGAGAACACTTCCCCGGAAGCTATGGTAAATGCGGTGCATAAAACCACCAAGGAATATATAAAACGAAATAAATTCGTAACCCTATTCGGTGGCGAGCATTCTATTTCTATAGGGAGCATTAGAGCTTTTAATGAATGTTTTGATAATCTTACGGTACTGCATATCGATGCTCACGCAGATTTACGTGAGTCCTATGATGGTACGGCGTATAACCATGCTTGTGCCGTGCACGAGGCGAGCCAAAACACCAATTTGGTTCAGGTAGGAATACGCTCTATGGACGCTATCGAGAAAACCTTTATGGATGCGGAAAAGACATTCTTTGCCCATGATATGGTTACGGATGAATATTGGATGGACAAGGTTGTAGAGGCCATGTCGGATACCGTATTCATTACTTTTGACTTGGATGCTTTAGACCCTTCAATACTTCCTTCTACAGGAACTCCCGAGCCAGGAGGCTTATTATGGTACGAAACACTGGATTTTTTAAAACAGGTTTTTGAAGAGAAAAATGTAGTCGGTTTTGATATCGTTGAACTATGTCCGAATAAAGTAGATAAGTCTTCGGATTTTCTGGCTGCAAAACTTTATTATAAAATGTTGAGCTATAAATTTATGGGACAGGACATAGACGAAGACTATGATAATACTTACGATGTGGATTATAAATCCAATAACGGATTAAAATTTCAAGATGATGAAGACTAAAGGAGCGATTTCAAATTTTATCGAAAAATACTACCTACACTTTAACGCAGCAGCTTTAGTAGACGCAGCCAAAGGCTATGAGGAGCAGTTGAACAATGGGGCTAAAATGTTGGTTTCCTTGGCCGGTGCCATGAGTACGGCGGAACTGGGCAAGATTTTTGCGGAGATGATCCGCAAGGATAAAGTCCAGATAATTTCATGTACCGGTGCCAATTTAGAGGAGGATATTATGAATTTGGTAGCACATTCACATTACAAACGTGTTCCCAATTATCGCGATTTAACGCCTCAAGATGAATGGGATTTGCTAGAGAAAGGATTAAACCGTGTAACGGATACCTGCATTCCAGAGGAAGAGGCGTTTAGAAGAATACAGGAACATATTGTAAAAATTTGGATGGATGCAGAAGCAAAGGGAGAACGTTATCTGCCACACGAGTATATGTACAAACTGTTGCTTTCCGGTGTTTTGGAAGAACACTATGAAATAGACCTTAAAGATTCTTGGATGTATGCCGCTGCGGAAAAAAACCTGCCTATCGTTTGTCCCGGTTGGGAAGACAGTACCATGGGGAATATTTTTGCTTCCTATGTCCTAAAGGGAGACCTGAAGGCCAGCACCATGAAATCGGGAATAGAGTATATGACCTTCTTAGCGGATTGGTATACGGATAATTCATCCAATGGAATCGGATTCTTTCAAATTGGAGGTGGTATCGCAGGAGATTTCCCAATCTGTGTAGTTCCCATGCTCTATCAGGATATGGAACGTACGGACACACCGTTCTGGAGTTATTTTTGTCAGATAAGTGATAGTACAACGAGTTATGGCTCTTACTCGGGAGCCGTTCCTAACGAAAAAATTACATGGGGAAAACTGGATATTGATACACCAAAGTTTATCATTGAAAGTGATGCCACTATTGTAGCACCTTTAATTTTTGCTTATCTTTTAGATTTATAATTATGGATAAACACGCACATTTAAAAAAAGTAATCGTTGACTTTAAAAAGTTGACGCCAGAAGTGCTGAAACTCACCGTGGCACGTTACCCGGACGGTTATGATGATAGGGATATCATTTCCTTCAGAAATGCTCATGGTGAGCGTGTAGAGGCGGTAGAGGTTTTAACCCATGACACTAAATACTTGGTAAAAATCAGTGAGAAACTGGAATATACCATGGAAAATTACGATGAGTCGGATTATGAGGATTTTGAGGATGACGACCCTGAGGCAGTGGTGGAACCAGACCCTAAGGACATGGTAGACGGAGATGACGACGAATAAATTTCACTGAATTTCTAATTAAAAATATACCACGGGATTTTCATAGCGAAAATCCCATTTTTTTATGCAAAGAAGTATGAAAATAGAACATATAGAAAATATTGAATTAAAGTTTTTAGACCTGGACGATTATCAGGAATTAAAAACCGCAATGATATCGGCATACTCCAATATGCCCGGGGCTTACTGGAAAGAAAAACATATAGAAGCCCTGATAAAGAAGTTTCCTGATGGCCAAGTTGTTATTAAGATTAACGGACAATTGGCCGGTGTGGCCCTTTCCATAATCGTAGATTACGATAAGTTCAATGATAATCACACCTACGAACAGATAACGGGTAATTATTCTTTTAAGACTCATGATCCCGATGGAGATGTGCTCTACGGTATCGAGGTTTTTATAAAGCCAGAGTTCAGAGGCTTACGATTGGGCCGTAGGTTGTATGATTATAGAAAGGAACTCTGTGAGAAGCTAAACCTTAAGAGCATTGTTTTTGGTGGTCGTATGCCCAATTATCATATCTATGCAGAAGCGTTGACCCCAAAAGAATATATCGCCAAGGTGCGTCGTAAAGAGATACAAGACCCCGTACTCAATTTTCAAATCAGCAACGATTTTCATCCGGCAAAAGTGATGAAAGGCTATTTAGATGGAGATTTGGCATCTGGAGAGTTTGCCATTCTAATGGAGTGGGACAATATTTACTATCAAAAACCATCTAAAAAGGCTGCCACTAAAAAGACGGTAATTCGCTTAGGGTTAATACAGTGGCAAATGCGTCCTTATAAAGATTTAGAGGAGCTGTTGCAGCAGGCAGAGTATTTTGTGGATGCGGTCTCCGGATACCGCTCGGATTTTGCACTTTTCCCGGAGTTTTTTAACGCTCCACTAATGGCAAAGGACAACCATTTGTCCACGCCGGATGCCATACGGGAGCTTGCTAAACATACCGAAGCTATCGTACAGAAGTTCTCGGAATTTTCCATTTCCTATAACATCAATATCATCACGGGAAGCATGCCGGAAATGATTAATGGGAGACTCTATAATGTGGGTTATCTATGCAGACGAGATGGAAGTATGGAGCGTTACGAAAAGTTGCACGTTACCCCAGATGAGGCTAAAGTTTGGGGCATGCAAGGGGGTATGCAACTGAAGGCATTTGATACGGACTGTGGTAAAATTGGAGTGCTTATTTGTTATGATTCCGAATTTCCAGAATTAAGTCGTCTTCTGGCAGATGAGGGGATGGACATTCTTTTTGTACCCTTTCTGACGGATACACAAAACGGGTATTCTAGGGTAAGGTACTGTGCGCAGGCAAGGGCAATAGAGAACGAATGTTACGTAGCCATTGCCGGTAGTGTGGGTAATTTGCCCAACGTGCAGAATATGGATATCCAATTTGCGCAATCCATGGTCTTTACGCCCTGCGATTTTTCATTTCCCACTAACGGGATTAAGGCCGAGGCAACGCCAAATACCGAAATGATACTGATCGCCGATGTGGATATCGACTTGTTACGGGAATTGAATCAATTCGGTGCGGTAAGAAACCTAAAGGACCGTAGAACCGATATCTTTGAACTTAGAAAAAAATAAAGATTTTGAACGATTTAAAAATAATTGGTAGTGAAGAGTGGTGTGTTTTTGAAGGTCTTGGTGTTCCTGCCATTAAGGCCAGAGTAGATTCGGGTGCAAAAACCTCATCTATACAGGCGACCAACTTAAAGGTCATTACCAAGGGTACCCAAGAATGGGTGCGTTTTGAAGTGAATCCGCTTCAAGAAAACAGAAGTATCGCCATTCCATGTGAGGCACGTTTGGTAGATCGCCGTATGGTAAAGAGTTCTTCAGGTATTTCGGAAGAGCGCTTGGTGGTTAAGACACCGGTAACCATAGGGAAGGACACTTTTGAGATTGAATTGACCTTGGCCAACAGAGATACCATGGAGTTCCGCATGTTATTGGGAAGAGAAGCGTTGACCGAGCGCTACATCGTAAACCCTGCATTAAACTATGTGGTACAGGATTTTTCCAATGAAGAGATAGCGTGCAAGTACGCTCCTTTCAAAAAGGAAAAAACAGGGTTAAAAATAGCTTTGCTGGCTAGCAACCCTAATTTATACAGTAATAAGAGAATTATGGAGGCCGCAGAGGCACGCGGGCACGAGATTCAATTTTTGAACGTAGAGCTGGCCTATATGAAATTAGATGCCCAGTCTCCCGAAATACGGTATAGAGGGGGTAATATACTTACCGATTTCGATGCGGTCATACCACGCATAAAACCGTCGGTAACTTTCTACGGTTGTGCCTTGATACGTCAGTTCAATAACTTGGGTGCTTATTGTCAGAATTCCGCTGAGGCCATTACACAGTCTCGCGATAAGCTGTTCGCTTCCCAATTATTTTCCAAAAATGATATTCATATTCCTATTACCGGTTTTGCCAAGTCCCCTATGGATACCAAAGACCTGATAAAGATGGTCAATGGTGCCCCTTTGATCATAAAACTGTTGGAGAGTACGCAGGGTAAAGGTGTGGTATTGGCAGAGACCAATAAAGCAGCTGAAAGTGTTATCAATGCTTTTAAAAGTGTAAATACCAATATTTTGGTACAAGAATTCATTAAGGAAGCTAATGGACAGGACATCCGGTGTTTTGTGGTCAATGGTAAAGTTGTCGCCAGTATGCAACGACAGGCGCAAAAAGGCGAATTCAGGGCCAATATCCATCAAGGAGGAAAGGCTTCTATCATTAAAATAACTTCAGAGGAAAAGAAATTAGCCATAAAAGCCGCTAAAATTTTGGATTTGGCAGTTGCGGGGGTAGATATTATCCGGTCTAATAAAGGTCCCCTTTTATTAGAGGTAAACTCCTCTCCCGGATTGGAAGGTATAGAAAACGCAACAGGTAAGGATATTGCCAATGAGATGATCGTAGCTATCGAGAAGAAGTTGAAATTTAGTAATTGACCTAATTCTCCAAAACCTCTTTAGTCGTTCTGGTTAGATCAATGGCTGCTTGCCAGTCTCAATCTAGCTGTGCATGAGTGGTTTTTATATCGCAGGGTCAAGCATTTGTAATAGCCTGTCTAAAATTGGGCTCATATGTCTTTTGAAATGAGAGAACTTTTTCTTGCATTCTTTTGGCCATTTCGGCAGGAGCAAGACGCATGGACTATAAATTTTGTGAAAAGTGGATTTTTATGTCCCCGGTTCTGACCCCATAATCTTCAACGTAGCCTTATGAGCATCTTCCATGAAGATTACCGTTATTATAGCATCCTTTTTTAGGAAGCGGGTGTATGGGCCTCCAGCGATAGCTTCGCGATGAATTTTTACACGATAATTGTCCGTTTTTGCACAAAAAAGCTAAAAAATACGTCAATTACTTGTATTTCTGGTATATAATGATAGATTAAAGGAGAATAGTAAACCAAAATAAATATATGCGCCAATTAAAAATCACAAAGCAGATTACCAACAGGGATTCCAAATCTTTAGAAAAGTATTTTCAGGAAATATCTAAATTAGATATGATAACAGCAGAGGAAGAGGTGGAACTAGCGATTAGAATACGGGAAGGTGATCAAGTGGCTTTGAATAAATTGGTGAATGCTAATTTACGTTTTGTGGTTTCCGCCGCAAAGCAATATCAAGGTAGGGGATTGCGCCTTTCAGACCTGATTAACGAAGGAAATTTCGGATTGGTCAAAGCGGCCAAACGTTTTGACGAGACCCGTGGGTTCAAATTCATTTCGTATGCAGTGTGGTGGATACGACAATCTATCCTACAGGCCATATCCGAACAGTCCAGAGTGGTGCGCTTGCCTTTGAACAAAATAGGAACTATCAGTAAAATATATAAAGTACATTCTAACTTAGAGCAGAAATATCAACGCCAACCATCTGCCGAGGAGATTGCAGGTGAATTGGATATCAGTGTATCTAAGGTTAAGGGTGCAACGAAAAATTCTGGAAGACATATTTCTATGGATGCACCTTTGCGTGAAGGAGAAACGTCTAGTCTGTACCATGTGATGAAATCAAAAAATGCCACAAGTCCGGACCAAAAGGTGATGCAAGATTCCCTTTCAACCGATATTGATTTGGCATTGGATACGTTACCCGATAGGGAGCAGGACATTGTGCGTCTTTATTTTGGTATTGGCGAGCGTCATCCGATGAGCCTCAATGAAATAGGGGAAATATTCGATTTAACAAGGGAAAGGGTCAGACAAATTAAGGAAAAAGCGATACGCTTGTTAAGGAATAAATCCAGAAATAAAGTCCTAAGGGCTTACCTGTAGTGTTTTACGAACCCACGGTTAGCTACTTAAATTTGACAACATCTCTTCCGTAGTTTTCTCTAAATCAAATTCGGCGTTCCAATTCCAATCTTGTTGAGCGTTCGTGTCATCTATACTACTGGGCCATGAATCTGCAATGGCCTGTCTAAAGTCCGGTTCGTACTCCATTTTAAAATCCGGGAGTTGCTCTTGAATACTTTTGGCCATCTGCGCCGGAGTAAAACTCATGGCGGATAAATTATACGAAGAGCGGACTTTTATGGCTTTTGGTGCTGAATCCATTATCTGTAGTGTAGCTCTAATGGCATCATCCATGAACATCATGGGCAACGCGGTATCTTCCTTAAGAAAGCAGGTATAGGAGCCTTTGGCAAGAGCCTTGTGGTAAATTTCCACGGCATAATCCGTGGTGCCTCCTCCGGGCATGGTTTTCCAACTAATTAAGCCAGGATAACGTATGCTTCGCACATCTACGTTGAACTTGTTAAAATAATACTCGCACCAGCGCTCCCCACTTTGTTTGCTTATTCCGTATACCGTGCTAGGCTCCATTATGGTATTCTGAGGGGTATCTGTTTTTGGAGTGTTGGGACCAAAAACGGCAATGCTGGAAGGCCAAAAGATTTTATCTATTTTCTTTTCCTTCCCTAGATTTAGCACGTTAAAAAGGGAATTCATATTCAGGTTCCATGCCCTCATCGGAAATTTCTCTGCAGTGGCACTTAACATGGCCGCCATAAGGTAGACTTCACTAATTTCATAATATGCTATTACCTCTTCTAAAGCGTCGTAATCCGTAGCATCCAGAATTTCAAAAGGACCAGAAGCCATAAGACTTTCACTACCTTCTCTAATATCACTGGCAATGACATGGTCATTGTCGTATTTAGAGCGTAAGGTAAATGTGAGTTCCGTTCCTATTTGCCCGCAGGCACCGATGATTAAGATATATTTTTGCATTTAAAATGAGGTTAAAACAGTACTTGTGTAAAGATACCTTTTCTTAAAATTTGTACCTTCGTTTAATGCGAAAAACCTTCTTGCTTATTTGTTTCATGGTGCTGGTAAGTTCTTGTAAGGACTCTGCCGCTGGAGACGCGGAGCTTCAAGATGCTGGTTGGTCGGTTGATGTTTCTCAGTTGCCAAAAAAAACTAATGTAAATGCCAAAGCCCAGGGGATTTTAAAGGGCTGGCAACCCTACAATGCTTTTGAAGCTAATTTTGATAGGTTGTATGAAACGGAATATCGCGAAGATTTTGTGTTGACCATAGAGGGGCTGGTGGAATCACAAAAACTTTGGGAAAGTTCCACCTATCCCGCACAATTTGATATACCTCAGGTACGTGGTCGTCAAAAAGTGTTGAAAACCTATATCTTAAAAATTAAGGGCGACTTGGAATACAGACAAAACCCGGAAACTTCCATAAAGGAGATGATAGGTGCCTTTAATGATTTACGGGAACATTTCAATATTGTGGTAAACAGTAATTTGCCGGAAGATTTATTTTCAGATGAAAAAAATTAGCGTTTTAGTATTCTTCATAGGTTGCCTTGCGTTCGCACAGGACAACACCAAAGAAGCAATAGACAGCACTTTGGAGGCATGGCACGAAGCTGCCGGTAATGCAGCGTTCGATACGTATTTTGACTTAATGACCACCGATGCCGTATTTATTGGAACGGACGCTACGGAGCATTGGGATATTCCAGCGTTCAAAGCGTATTCAAAACCTCATTTTGATAAAGGTAAGGCGTGGAGCTTTACAGCGGTTGAGCGCAACATTCACCTCAATGAAACGCAAGACATTGCTTGGTTCGACGAGTTGTTGGATACACAAATGAAATTGTGTAGAGGTTCCGGAGTTCTAAAAAAGACCACCAATGGATGGAAAATTGCACACTATGTCCTTTCTATCGCGGTTCCTAATGAGCATGTAGGCGAACTTATTGCCATCAAAAAAGACACCGATAACGCCTTATTGACAAAGTTATCTAGAAATTAAAAAGGGTGAACGTTCGTTCACCCTTTTTAAATAAAAAAATTGAGTTTATTGCTTTGTTCCAGTTTCCGCTGGTGCCTCTTTTCTAGATGCGAGTGCTTGCTTGCTTAAACTGGCCAGGTTAAAATTAGGGTCAATTTTAAGTGCCTCATCCAATATGGCGATAGCCCCATCTATATCTTCTTTGTTTTGATTAAACTTTATCAAGGCCTTTAAGTGAAGAAAAGCGGCTTTTAAAGGTACTTCGTAGGGTTGTTGTCTTTCGTAAAAAGCATACTTCATGTCGTCCTTGGCATTCGCCAAACCATAATCTACATTGGTAGATGCACCTGCATTATCTCCTAATTGTATTTTTAAGTCTGCCAGCTCATAGGCCAAATAAGCATTGGGAGTTCTCTTGTTCAAAACCTCAAACTGTTCTAAAGCTCTTTTTGGTTGATTCAATGCCTTTAGGGATATGGCCTTCACCTGAACTGCTAAATCTGAATCTGTATCCAGTTTTTCTATACCAATGGTGTTTAAGGCTTGTAAATGCCTGTTGTCGTTAGCATAGATATAAGCTAAGGTATCTTTTCGCTCTTTGGACGGAGAAAGAATATTAAGATGTGTTAAGGCGTTAATAACACCATCTATATCTCCCTGTAATCGCATTTCATCATAAAATGCTTCATAATGCTTTTGTAATTCGGTTTTGGTTTGAGCTATCCCATTAAAACTAATGATAAGTACAAGCGCAAAAAGTAATTTTTTCATTGTTTGTCAATTTTGGTCCGCTAAACTATTAAAATATTCCCTAAGAACCTGTTAAGGAAAGCATTAAATATGGTAAAGAAAAAAGGGCACCAAGAGATACCCTTTTTGTTATGTGATTTGAATAGGATTTAAGCCAATGTGTACTGATTTTCCTTTTGATGAAAAGAACGGAGAATTTGCGCATAGAAACCAAGGCTTTTAGGGTCTTTATCTATACAGGATTTCAGGAACTTTTTAAGATTAAGAAAAAGTAAATTGGTGTACAAAGTAGGAACGTTAACGTTTACCTGCGATGCTTGAAACATTTTATCGTCCAGAATAATATCCATCTCTACCCTGTTTCTATGATAATCAATAGTAACATCTGCTGCATTATAGTGCTTTTTTAAAAGAGCTATATGCAAGCGATTAAATTTCTTATATCTTTTTGGGTCTTTACAACTCACGGAGATGAGGTTATCCAATTCCATTAAAACCTTCTCCCGTATTTTTGATTTTTCCATAACATTTTGTTTTTAATGAGATATAAAGGTATGTATTTCATCGATAACTATCTAGTAATCAACAATATGTTAACATTGGTTGGGAGCAATTGTTGTGAATTACTAAAATCTTGTGGTAAACTAATCATATAGCGAGGTGAAAAACGACCCCCTCTTAATAAGAAAAGACCTACAAGTCACGATTTTCTTATACTTTTTATTTTTAACTAATTGATAGTCAGGTATTTTTAGGTCTCTTGTTTTAGCAATTCTAGTATAATAATCTCTCTTCGAGGGATGTTCTGGGTGGACTCCATTAAGCACTGTGTCCCATTGATCTTCCAATATGATGCTTTTAATAATACCGATACAATCATCTAGATGAATGAGGTTTACAGGGGCATTGCCATCTTTTAAGTTCTTTTTTGTGGATAAAATGGTAACAGGATGTCTTGAAGGTCCTATCAATCCGGCGAAACGGAGAATGGTCGTATTTAAGGATGAATCTTTTCTGAATAAGTTCTCTGATGTTAATAATTGTATACCAGATTCAGAAATAGGCTGTGGTATAGTTTCTTCGTCGACGTCCCCGGTGGTATTACCGTAAACAGCCGTGCTACTCACAAAAATGACGTGTTTTACTGAGGCTTTTTGTATTTCCAGATGTAGCAATTGCATTTTTTTTACATAGCTTTCCTTTGGACCTGTTCCTCTTAATCCCGGAGGCACGTTAATGATCAGATAATTAAGGTCCTTAAGGAAATCCTCTATTTCTCCGGTAATATGATGCTCCGAAAGTTTAATCTGATAAGGTTTGATGCCCGCCGCTCTTACATTATCTATTTTAGCCAGGGATGTGGTAGTGCCCTTTACCGTATACCCATCGGCGATAAATTCTTTTGCCAACGGCAGTCCTAACCAACCAATTCCAAGTATTCCTATTGTTTGCTTTGTCAAAAGAATTCTATTTTTTAGTTCACGAATTTCGCATTAAAAAACTTAAAACCTTGAATAACATAAGTCATACAACGATTATTTCTAAGAAATCCATAATTTTTTTCTATCTTTAGGAATCAACCTTTAAACAAAATGCCATGGGAATTAAGAGCTTTCAAGGGATACGCAAGATCGTAAAAAAAGAATTCGAAGCGCCTATTTTGGTCTCTGATTATATGACGACCAAACTAGTGACCTTTAGTCCTGATCAATCCATTCTCGCGGTTATGGAGCAGTTTGCAAAGCACCATATTTCAGGGGGTCCCGTTTTGGACAATAATGGATTTTTAGTGGGTATCATCTCCGAGGCGGATTGCATGAAGCAGATTTCCGAAAGTCGCTATTTTAATCAGCCTATATTGGACAAAAGCGTGGAACGATACATGACCAAAAATGTAGAAACGATACCTCATGATATCTCTATCTTTGATGCTGCAGGCATTTTTGACAAGCACAACAGACGCCGATTACCAGTAATGAAGAACGGTCTGCTTGTAGGGCAGATAAGCCGCAAGGATATCGTTATAGCCGCTTTGAAATTAAGCGGTCACAATTGGAAATAGAAAGTTCCTTAATCCCCAAAAGGGGAAACACAATGCACTAGATAATTCAAGCATTTTCCATTCTAAATAGTTGGTCACAAAATAATAAATTTCAGCATAACTAGTTTAGGTTTGGCTGTACAGATACTATTCTGCAATAATGTGGCGATAACGTTGCGTAAAATGTTATTTTAGAGTTGACCAGTGGACGCAAATCATGGGATGTAAGGCTTGTTATTCTCTTTTCACAATCATATAGTAATCATTATCCAGAGGCAAGTAGCCCAAATCATACACAAAATAATAGGTTGTACCTTTTTTGGTAGTGTAGAGATTGGTGATGAAATCAAAATCGAATCCTTTGTCCAATAAACGTGTTCGCGTGGTCTTGGTTTTGCCGTCCGTTAGTTTAAAACTGTCCAAAACCCGATAGTTTTTGCGTAACCTATTATTAATGTTGCGTATAAGGTTCTTACTATCCTTATTTACTTTGTTGTTATAGGCATTACGGCAATAATCGTTACAGAATTTCTTATCTATGCGCCCAATAATCTCCGTTCCACATTCCAAACACTTTTTCTTCATTTACTGTCTTTTGTAGTTGAACTTAACCTCTGCCACCGAACCGTCATCTTGGTGAATTAGGCCGTAAATGTTTATTTCGTCATGACCTAGTCTTTCAAAAGTAAACCCATCAAAATAGAGACGGTTATTGGCTATTTTAATCAACTTAAATCGTTGTACTTCTTCTTTCTCTTCCCATCCCTTTAATTCCTTGTCAAAATGTTTCAACTCAAAGGCTAAGGTGTTATCTACCTCTCGAATATGACCAATTTCATAGAAATTAACTTCACCATCAACTATCAATCTGAATACGAACATCATAGAACCGGCACTTGGTGGACTCCAAATTTCTTCTGTTATTCCTCCAAAGGCCTCTCCTTTCCAATGGCCTGTCATCCATGCTGCCTCCGCAATGGTGGCTTTGGGAGCAGTAGTGTCCGCTTTTAAGGACATGGTATTTTGACTATTAGCGATGCCTCCTACAAATAAGAACAGGATTACTATCGGTTTCATACGTGTACTTTGCCACAAGGTACAAATTATCCGATTACAAACGAATAGTGTTATTTTCATAATTCGAGCAAATAATAGCTGTAAGATGCACCTTGTTTAGCATTAGTCCTTAATTTGAAGTTGGTATTTTCTTAATAGCTTGGGAAGCTCCTTTAAAGTAAATGCGGCGTTTTTCAGACGATTAATTTCAGGGTCAATGTTAAAATTGAATGCTGTAGTAAAATCCACTTTTTCTAGGATAGTATGTTCAAAGGTAGCCCCCTCTAAATCGCATTTCTCGAAAACGGATGCTGTCAAATCTGTCTTTGTAAAATCTACTTCGTTTAGTTTACAATTTAAAAATCGCGTCTTTTTAAGGTTTAGAGTCCTAAAAGAGGAGAGTTGTAAAGCACAATGCTCAAAAGTAAAATCCATTAAAAAATCCGATGCATCTTCAAATTTAACGCCTATGATTTTACAATGGTCAAAAACACTTCCTTGAATTGGGTATTGGCAACATTAGTATTACTAAGGTTACATTCCAAAAAAGAACATTCCATAAAGTTTTGATTGTCCAGATAATCGTCAGAAAAATTACAACTTTCGAATATGCAGTTTTCATAGTCGGCCTTGGGCAAACGCTGTAGGGAAAAATCTAAACCTTTAAAGGATTCATCTGAAATAAAAGTGGTCATTTCCTAGTTTATGACGTTCTAATCTTTTGGTATGATGATAGCGGGTATTCCCAATTCTTGATACAGGTCGTTAAAGGCTTCCATCTCTCCATTAACAATGGCTTTATGTTCCGTGCTGTAACTACTCCATTCACTCAAAAGGTCTTTTAGCCTTTGTTTTGCCCCCTCTGTAACCTTAGGCTCCGCAACGTCAACGTAGCCCCTTAAATGAAGTAATTGCGCATTTAATTGATTGGGGAAATTGATGACGTCCTGAAAGGTCTTTTGTTTGGGTTGTATTAAGTGCTCTTCCCATGTGGTAATGCGTTTCGTAATCGAATCGCCCTTTTCTAGTAAGGCCTTAGCTTCATCCCTATCTTTCAAGAGTTTTGTATATTGCGAAAGTTGCGATTTAGCAGTACGCATACTATTGACCGCTACATGTATTTCCTTTACGGTATTTTCAATTGTAGTCAGCATTTGTTGTTGCTCCTTATAATCGGCCATATTTCCTTTGACCTTAGGATTCGGTAAAATAGTTACGGTAGTTTCAGCACTGTGGGCTTCTGAACTTAGCCGTAAGGTATAGGAGCCAGGTCCTACCGTTGAACCGTCGAGTCCACCAAAAGTGAAGACTTTATTAACGCTCGGAAGCACATCTCTCTTAAAATCCCAAGTAAATCGGTTATACCCTGCTTTTGAAGGTAGTAGTTGCGGTTTTGCAGGTCCTCCTGGCCAAGATTTAAAATCTTTTGGTTTTTGGTTGGTAACGGTCCTTATGAGTTTGCCATTTTGTAGCACCTCTAATTTAAGTTCCGTGCTATCCATTTGCTGCTTCAAATAATAGTCGAACGTGACACCACTTTTTGGGTTATCTCCCAAGCCTGGTCTTGGTTTATCGCTAGAACCACCAAAAAATAGATGCGTATCCTTTGGCTGAAATAGACTTATTCCCTGTTTGGGTGATTGTATCTGCTGTATTGCGGCAACATCATCTAGAATCCAAAAAGCACGTCCTGCGGTAGCTACTACCAAATCATTGTCCTGAATGGTTAGGTCATTAATGGGAACTATGGGCAAGTTTAACTGAAATGGTTGCCAATTGGCCCCATCGTTCAATGAAATAAACAGTCCTGTTTCGGTACCCGCATATAACAGGCCTTTTTGTTTGCGGTCTTCGCGCACTACTCTGGTAAAGGTATGTTCCCCGTCAATACCATTAGTAATTTTCGTCCAGGTATTACCATAATCCCAGGTCTTGAAAATATAGGAATTCAGGTCCATAGATTTATAACGCATGACTACAACATAGGCTGTTGCCGCATCATGTGGTGATACCTCAATAGAATTAACAATACCATCTTTGATGCCTATAGGTGTAACATTTTTCCATGTTTTACCGCCATCTTGTGTCAAGTGCAATAGCCCATCATCACTACCCGCCCATAAGACGCCCTCTTCATGTACAGACTCCACAAGATAGGTTAGCGTATTGTAGTTTTCCCCTCCGGCGGCCTCATTGGTAAAAGGACCTCCACCTGCGCCATGTTTGTCTTTTTCGTTCTTAGTTAAATCTGGACTAATTGGTGTCCAGATTTGTCCTTCATCCGTAGATTTGAAGACCACGTTACCCGCGTGGTAAATTGTTTTTCTATTGTGTGGGGATGTAATTATTGGAGCGTTCCAATTGTAGCGGTATTTAGCATCTTTAGGAGCTATACTTAATCCCAATTCGGGATATTCTTTAATGGGTTTAGATTCCCGCGTAGCGGCATCCCATTTGTCAATGTTTCCTTGATAGGTTCCTCCATAAATGATTTCCGGATTATCCGGGTCAAAAGCTAAAAAAGCACTTTCGCCGCCTGCAACGGCATACCAGTCTTTCCAATCGATTCCCGCATCATTGGTCCGTGATGCAATGGCAACCGTAGAGTTGTCCTGTTGACCTCCGTAGACGTTATAGGGCATCAAGTTATCCGTAATCACTCTATAGAATTGTGCGGTATTCTGATTTTGTTGTGTGCTCCAACTTTTTCCCCCGTTATTGGAAACATTGGAACCACCGTCGTTAGAGTTGATCATCTTCTGATTATCATGTGGATGTATCCATAAATGGTGATTATCGCCATGAGGAGTGGGTAACGGGGTAAATGATTTACCACCGTCTATGGATTTGGTAACGGGAGCGTTCAACACATAAACTACGTTTTCATCCTGCGTATCAGCAAAAATCTCCATATAGTACCAAGAACGGGCAATATTGATGCGGTCCTTATTAACTTGGGTCCATTTTTTTCCAGCGTCATCGGAACGATAAACGCCACCTTTGTCACCTTCGGCCTCTATTACAGCAAAAACAAATTCAGGATTTGCCCGAGAGACGGATATACCCGCTTTTCCAAATTCTTTAGGAAGCCCTTCTTTTAAACGTTTCCACGTGGTGCCACCGTCAGTGGATTTATATAATCCAGAACTTTTTCCGCCCGACTCCATTAGCCAAGGATATCGGCGATGTTGCCACATGGCGGCATAGAGGATTAACGGGTTTTTCATATCCATTGTCAAGCTTGATGCTCCCGTACTATTATCCACAAATAGTACATTTTCCCAAGTGTTTCCGCCATCTAATGATCTATAGATACCACGTTGCGCACTTGGGCCGTATTGAGCACCCTGCGCCGCAACGAAAATGATATCAGGATTCGTGGGGTGGATAATGACATCGGAGATGTGTCTAGTTTCGTCCAGACCAATATGCGACCAGGATTTTCCGGCATCCGTAGATTTGTAGACACCGTCTCCCATAGAGGTCATGACCCCGCGGGCGGCGTGCTCTCCCATACCTGCAATGACAATATTCGGATTGGTTTCGGAAACAGCAATAGAACCGACGGTTCCTGTTTTCAGAAATCCATCCGAAACGTTTTTCCAAGTAATACCATCATCCGTTGTTTTCCAGATACCGCCGCCAACTGTACCATTGTAATAGGTCATAGGTTGGCCTACAACTCCAGAGGAGGCTACGCTCCGCCCTCCTCTAAAGGGGCCTATGTTTCTCCATTTTAAGCCATGAAAAGTAGAATCTTCAACCTTTACGTAAGGAGCGGCTTTTCTGTTTTTTCTGCGTTGTGCTTGTAGGGATAGCGGTAAGATGAATACCGCAATGAGAAGATAGTGTACTGTTTTCATTGGTTGGTTTGATAGTTATTATTGTTTACGCTACGTTAGGCGGAATTCAGATGTCTCAGGACTTAAAGGGTCTCTACTTCTATAGATTCTGAGGTCATTACTTTTCATTAATCCAAGCCCCCTTTTCTATTGGGACTTCTTTGTGTTGGCCACGAAAGCGGCTCACCGGTTCTGCGGCTTGTGCCGATCAAAGTGGCTTTTTCGCGGGATGTCTTTTCAGGGTCTTCACTGGCCATATAAGTTAGTATGGCCGTTAAAATGGCATTGTTTCGTACATCGTCGAATACAATTTTATCATAGGTGTCCAGATTCGTGTGCCATGTATAGTTCCAATAACTCCAGCTCAAGGAACTTAAGGAAAATCCGGGTGCTCCTGCCGCTACGAATGAAGCATAATCAGAACCACCGCCGCCTGGAGTTCCTGGGAAAGTAGTTTCTATGTGTTTTTTGATGTCTTCTGGTACAGCTTCCAACCATCTTCCTAAATAATCATATGCGTGCAGAAACCCCTGACCAGATAAGCGAACAACACGGCCCGTACCATTATCTTGATTAAAAAGGGCTTGTAACCCGTCAACGATTTTTGGATTATCCTCTACAAAGGCCCGTGAACCGTTCAAACCCTGCTCCTCACTTCCCCAATGTCCTATAAGGATAGTGCGTTTTGGGTTAGGGTACACCTTTTTAAGAATACGTGCGGCCTCCAGCATGGTTATAGTACCCGTTCCGTTATCGGTGGCGCCGGTTGCTCCGTCCCAAGAATCAAAGTGGGCGGAGAGTATTACGTATTCATCCGGAAATTCAGTTCCGGGAATGGTTGCAATGGTATTGAAGGTGGGTACTTCTCCGAGTTCTTTGGATTCCGCTACGATTTTGATTTTTGGGTTGGCACCTTTCACTGCCATCCTGTAGAGCATGCCGTAATCTTCCAAGGATAAGTCTACCACTGGAATCTTATCGGTTCCAGCACTGAAAATCTTATTGGCTCCAAACCCTTCGGACCATCTGGATTGCGCAATACCCACCGCTCCTGCTTTTTCTAACGCAGCGTTGATATTTCTACTGGTATATCCTGTATTTCTAAAATTTTCGCGCCATGCTTTTTCCTTGGCATCACGCTCCGTTTTCATTTTTTCAAAGGATTCCGGCGTGGCGAATTCTTCCCAGTTATAATTCGGCCTTCCTGTAGGTTGCAGCATGCTCACCATCACAATTTTACCCTTTACGTTCGGTAGCCATTTTACGAAGGCTAAGGAATCGGATACCGTAGGCAGTGTAATCAAAGAGGCCGTTACGCCATTTTTTCCCGTACTTGGGTTCCAGGCCAATTGGGTGGCATGTAAAGAAGCAATTCTCGGAGAAACCATATCTACATGGGTAATACCGCGTTCCCATCCGCGCCATTTTCCCCATGCTTGATTTTCAGCCATAATACCCCATTTCTTATAGGTGTTTACTGCCCAATCGTGCGCGGTCTTCATTTGTGGTGTACCGACCAGTCTAGGACCGTTTACGTCCATTAGTTCATAGGCTAATTGTTCTAATTGTGAATTTTCGTTAGCTTCTTTTTCAATAGCGGATACTATTTCCGCCATAGATTGTGCGATAGTATAGTTGCTAATAAATAGTACGATAAGAAACAGCACGGGTAGTCTTTTTTTCATTTTCTAGTGTGTTGGTCGAATGATTTCAAGTTAAGGAATAAAAGAATAAAAGCGTAGTTATTTTCTTTTAAGATTTTTGAGAAAGACCAAGTTCATTGCGATTAAAGATGCAATTGGGTGCAGGTGCTTCCCCTCTCAAGATTTTCAAAGTATTTTCAACCGTCATCACACACATTTGAGTATAGGTAGTTGCCGTAAGACTACCTACGTGTGCCGTAATCAAAGTATTTGGATATTGAAGTAACGATTCTTTAGTTTCTGGAGGTTCAACTGCTAAAACATCCGAGGCAAAACCACCTATCTTTTTATTCGCCAACGCTTTGGAGAGTGCCTCTTGGTCAATGATTTTACCTCTTGCCGTATTTATAAGTAGGGCTGTGGTTTTCATTTTTGCCAAAGCTTTCTCATTAATTAAGTGTTCTGTTTCCGTCGTAAGGGGCAGATGAAGGCTAAGTGCGTCGGAATTCTTTAAAACTTCTTCTAGGCTTAAAAAAGGGTAGGGGACATCCTCTTTTTGAGCGCTCCAATAGATAATGTTCATTCCCATGGCATCCGCAATACGAGCTACCTTTTTGCCAATATTTCCAAGACCTAGAATTCCTAGTGTTTTACCATGAATTTCATCACCTACGTAAGTTCCTCTTTCGTTCCAACGACCTTCTTTTACCATGGTGATGGCATCATAAAGATTTCTCTGTAACATAAGTAGTAGCGAAATTGTATGTTCGGCAATGGTATTGGCATTGGAATTTGGAGCGTTCACTACTTTTATGCCCTTTTTCGTGGCTGCGGCAACATCGATATTGTCCAAACCAACACCGCAACGCGAAATGACTTTTAAATGGGGGAGTTGGTTCAATAATTTCTCCCGTACTTGACCCTTGCCACGGGTGATGATGGCATCTATGGTAGTATTGGCTATATTTTTTTGAAGTGATACTTCATCAAAACCGGTAATGATATTCATATCCGGAGCCTCCTCCAAAAGCTGCATTGCTTCCTTGGCCACGGTTTCTAAGAGTATAATGGTTTTAGGCATTTATTCTTTATGATATAAGGTGGCGTCCTTGGATTTGTATCCTCTAAAATCATTTCGGCCAGAGACATAGATGCCTGGTTTAAAAAGTTCATCCTTAAAAATCCTAGGGTCAATATGGGCTTCAGGGTCAGAGGATAGCTCTACTAAATTTCCCGATGGGTCCCGGACGAACATTTGTATGGCCCCGTCAGGTAACTGACGCACGTTTCCCCATGGTTCAATATCAATAATTCCCAATTCCTTCATTCTAAAGAATAGGGTATTTATGTCATCTACCTGAACACAGATATGACCTCTAAAGGAATAGGCGTCCTCCCATTCCGTAAGGTGTAATTGCTGTTCTTCATTGAACTTGAAAAAAGCTGTGGGATAGTCGAACAAGAAGGCAGGTATAGGTTCCAGTCCCAACTCATATTCGTAAAATTTACAGGCTTCCTCTAAATTACTTACCACTAGGGCTACATGATTTATTTTTACCGCTCGCGCCATGATTCTATTGTTTAAATTCCTTTACAAAAGCCCAGTTAGGGGTTAAACCCAAACCAGGCTTATCTGGTTCAGAGAGCATTCCATTAGCATCTACCGCTATCTGTTCTTGTACTAAATCGTACATCATAGGATTACCCCCTAGGGAGAATTCAATAACGTTAGCGGATGGTGATGCGAAAGCAACAGATACCCCGGCCATGAAGGAGAAAGCAGAACCCCAACAATGCGGTGCCAGCTCCAACTGGTACGTGTGTGCCAGTTGTGCTACGCGCATGGCTTCCGTAATACCACCAATGATGGCACAATCTGGTTGAATGACATCTAAAGCTCTTTGCGCTATCATATCCCTAACATCAAATGCCGTGTATTCACTTTCGCCAGCGGCTATAGGAATATCCGTACTGGCCCTGACTTCTGCCGTACCTGCTCTATTATCGGGGCTGAGGGGTTCTTCAAACCAGTAGAGATTACAATCTGCTACACCTCTGCAAAACTGTTTGGCTTCGGGTACGCTAAAGGTACCATGTGCATCGGTCATTAATTTGATATGGTCCGGTAAGGCCTCTCGTGCCGCTTTCACTCTTGTGATACTCGCCTGCACGGTCTCGTCCATAATTCCTACACGCATCTTTACGCCTGAAAACCCCTTTGAAGTGTAGCTTAACAATTGTTCCCCAATAGCATCTGCCTTTGCCCACCCACCACTGGCATAGGCAGGCATTTGTTCTCGGCAACTTCCGCCTAACAATTCCACTACAGGCACTCCTAGAGCTTTCCCCTTTAAGTCCCACAAAGCCGTGTCAATACCGCTCATGGCAGAAACGGTCAATCCCCGTCTCCCTAAAATTGGAAATTTGCGACCTCTGGATAAGGCATAATGGTCGCGCGTTCCGTTATAAATGTGTTCCCAGATTCGTGAGATATGTCGTGCATCTTTCCCTATTAATATGGGTTTAATTTCATTTTCAATACAACTTACGATGCTCGCACAAGAACCCGATGAACCTACTGCGGCCTTTGCTTCTCCAAACCCTTGTAGCCCGGAATCCGTGGTTACGACCACAAGGGTCATATCAAAATTAGTGAGTAAGCCGTAATCGGAGAAATGCTGTTTTTCCTTCGGAATGGGACACCGTAACCAAAAGGCTTCTACATTGGTGATTTTCATATTATAGCAAAGGTTTTAAGGTGTCGATGGATTTTTTCGTCAGCATGGAATAGAATTCTTCCGTTACCGCTGAGCTGCCATGGTCTTGCAAAAATTTCAGTTGTTCATCACTTAGCCCAACCGGTGCCGTGTCTATGGAATTTGGATAGGGATTGGCAGGAGTGCGGTCCATGGGCGCACAGAACTCTACCGATAATACGCCATCATACTGTATTTCCTTCAAGGTGCTCATAATCCGCATCCAGTCTAAATGGCCCATACCGGGCGCCATACGGTTGTTGTCCGCAACATGAAAATTCACAAGACGGCTCCCCACTTTTTTCATGGTGTCGAACATGTCCTCCTCTTCCAGGTTCATATGAAAGGTATCCAAGCAAACCCCGCAATTGGGACCTACCGCTTCTGCCAGTGCCAAGGCTTGTGCTCCGCGATTAATAAAGTAGGTTTCAAACCTATTAATGGGCTCAATACCTATACGTAGGTCATTGGCCTCCGTATAGGCATACACTTCCTTGATACCCGCTATAGCCCATTCCCATTCTTCTTCCGGTCGTGCATCGGGAATTATTTTACCCACAGTAGCCGGAACAAGGGAAATCACGGAACCGCCCAATTCTTTGACCATCTTGGCCAAATCCAACACATATTGTACGGACATTTGGCGTTGTGCCACATCCTTGGCCAACATATTACGCTCTTCTAGCATTAAGGTAACGGAACCCCAACATTGTATGCCATGTTTATCTAGCAAGGCTTTTACTTCTTTGGTATTATAGTTTTCTGGAGTACCCTGAATTTCAAGGTGAGTGTACCCCATTGCTGCAATCCGGGTTATGGTGCTTTCCAAAGGCTCGGCACGCATCCAATTGTGTATGGCTAATTTCATTTATGTTAGGTGGTTAGCTGTTAATAAACAGTAAGATAATTGAAAAAAATGAAAATATCTAGGCGGCTTTCTATTCTAGCGTAATGAAGCCTAACAGAAAACTATAACTAGGTTTTTCAGCCATATTTTAAATTTAGGGTTCTATGAGGTGATATAGGTTTGAAAAAGTAATATATTTATCACAAGGAGAAAAATAAAGGACATGATGAAAAAGCTATTGGGAATTCTGATAATTATAATAAGCATTGGTCTGATAGGGCGTCTCATTTTTACCCTACCTACTGTTGCCGCTGAATTTACTGAAGCATTAAATTCCGGTCAAGCACGTTCTTGGGGCGTTTTCACAGGAACACTACTGTTCCAAGTAGTTTTATGGGTCGTGGTCTATTTTCTTTTCAAATTCGGAAGGAATCTTTATCGGGTTAATTGAAAAATTAGAAATTTACTTTTCAACCTAGTCTTACAAAAGTGATAGATGCCAAAAATTACGTTCCAGTAGTTCGCTAAACTATTTTATTTAATCCGCCCAATTTATATATAATTACCTAATAATCGGTAATATAAAAGTTTTCAAACGACTACAAATGATTACAAACGAAAGTAAGTATTTTGTAACCGTATAACTTTTAAGTCTCGTTCTATGTTTGCAGTGTCCAAATGATAAAGCGTGTAATTCACAACTTATTACAGGATGAATTAAAAAGATACTGAAGCGATTTCAGTATTAAGTATTAACTGTTTAACGATAAAATAAATTATTATGAACGCACTTAAAAACAAAGTACAGTTGATTGGAAATTTGGGTCAGGACCCAGAAATTGTAAATCTTGATGGTGGAGCCAAATTGGCAAAATTTTCCATAGCCACAACAGAAAGCTATAAAAACAATAAAGGAGAAAAGGTAGACGACACGCAATGGCATAATGTGGTCGCCTGGGGTAAAACTGCAGAAATCGTAGAAAATTACCTGACCAAAGGAAAGCAGGTGGCCGTAGAGGGGAAATTAACACATCGCTCCTATGAGACCAAAGAGGGAGAAAAACGATATATTACCGAGGTTCGTTGTAACGAGCTTTTGATGTTGGGTAAATAATATCATAGTCACCGTAAGACCCCGTGG
This sequence comes from Maribacter sp. 4U21, assembly GCF_002742365.1. Classification (NCBI taxonomy): domain Bacteria; kingdom Pseudomonadati; phylum Bacteroidota; class Flavobacteriia; order Flavobacteriales; family Flavobacteriaceae; genus Maribacter; species Maribacter sp. 4U21. The sequence goes on along the minus strand of NZ_MDGN01000029.1, from coordinate 74,924 downwards.
ACTTTTCATAGTCTTGCGGGGTCTTTATGTTGCAGCTATTCTCTCTGCAGGTACAAGAAACCTTGTAGGGTAAGTTCTTTATTGTTAAGGTGTATTAAATAAAAATATATGCCAGATGGCAGTCCGGTATCCCGATTAAAAGCTGCGATACTTGTAGAAGTTGTTCCCTTAAATTCATTGGTGTAGTTTTCGGTTTCAAATACTTTGAGACCGTTCCTATCAAATATTTGCATGGTATTACTTTCGTATTCCTCCAATTCTGGAATATATAGAAAATCGTTAATGCCATCATTATTAGGCTTAACGATATAATGATAACCTTTGTGAGATAGGGGAGCGGCAGTACCCACTGTACCAAAAGAAATTGCCTCATAGTCGTTGGGGATAAAATTATCAGATGTCACAAATCCCTCATTGATACTACCTGTGGTTTCCAACGAACCCAGATCTTGCCATTCATTGGTTTCTTTATGATAGGCCACAATAGTAAGAAATTGCGTATTCGAAGTTAGTTCCGCGATAGCGCTCCTATCGTTCCAACTTAGGGTTATTGATACTGATGAACTTCCTTCTAACTTCCAGAATTCATTTGTGCTAATTGCGACAATCTCATTTTTAGAGTCGTTATGTTCCAGGTAGACGTCTAATGGATTCTCAAAAAAATAGGCACATTTTAGGGTGGAGTTTTGAGGTGATGTGTTTACAGCCAAGGGTCTTAAGTAAAATTCATCACCTACAGGAAATATATAATCGCCACTAACTACGCTTTGGGCATAGCCATCTATTTTGGAAAAATCCGATGCACCCTCGTAAAAAGCGTCCGCCGTTAGCTCCAAATATGTATTGGAATTGTATTTGTCCGTTCTAATATCCCCGTAGATATAGTTCATGTTATTGTTTACGGTTATAGGAATATTTAGAAAGACACCTTCTTCGTGGGCAACTTCCATATCATAAATATTTGGAGTGCTACTGCCGGAGAAAGAAAGGCTTTTTTCTCCATAAATTCCCAATAGACCAGAATAGCTTATTAGAGAACCGTTGTTAACCACCGAGGAGAAAAAACCCAGTTGACCGTTGTTATGGATTTCGGTATCTCCAACATTTCTAATGGTCTGCGAACGTAAAGAACACAAAGCAAATAGGACAATTAAAAATAAAAAGAGATTCTTTTTCATCTTTATTAATAATCTAAAACGGTAAAAAAGAAGGGTTTGTCTACATAGTTGGTGGTCGCCATAGTCTGTACAATGGCGACGGAAAATGCTGTAGTAGTCTGTGCCGTTACATAAATTTTGATATCATTAAGTGCAGTTTCCAGAACGGATAATTGTATAGGATAATTACTGTTGGTTCTTGCAGTTGCAAAGGTAAGGGTGTACCGACCCGTACCATTTTTAAAGGCACTTGCTATACCCGATGCGGTTATTGTGGAAGAGGCTGCTAACGCCCGTTAGGATATTCAACGTAATTCAGTTAAAAATCACAGCTTTTTTTAAAGGAAAATCTCTTATGGTAGAAAATGAGGTCTAAGTTTTGTTTCAGGCATAGAACACCTGTAATACTTAGGTCTATTCAGTTTCCAAAGTAATTCTAGTCAGCTCGAACTGGGGGAGTATTAATTTACGGCAAAATTGGTGTTCTACTCTTGGATGTATTATATTAGACCCTTCGCTTCTATGTATATGCTGCAAATTAGTGCAGTTACAGAGCGTGTTAACCAATTAACCAATTCAACCCTCATGGATTACTTATCTATTTTCTCTTTTATTGGATTTACACTATTGGTAGCGATTATCGCTTGGTACGCTACAAGAAACACCAATGAAAGTACCGCAGACGGATATTTCCTCGGTGGAAGGAGTTTGGGTGCCTTGACTATTGCAGGTTCCTTGTTATTGACCAATCTTTCGGCAGAACAAATAGTGGGTTTAAACGGTCAGGCATTTTCTGAGGGAATACTCGTGATGGCTTGGGAAACACTTGCCGCTATAGCCATGGTGATTACAGCTATCTGGTTTCTGCCCAAGTATATGAAAAAGGGTATTACCACCATTCCTGAATTTATACAGGGTCGTTTTGACGAAAACACCAAGGCCATTCTATCCATATTATTTTTAATCGCATTTGGTATTGTGTTATTACCGACCATTCTTTATGCAGGTTCTAAGGCTTTTATCACCATGTTCGAATTGCCCGATGCTTTGGGAGTTTCGGAGACGGCCGCTTATTGGATATGTGTTTGGAGTATTGGTTTAATAGGAATTATATACGCAATATATGGTGGTCTAAAAGCGGTAGCCGTGTCAGATTTGGTCAATGCTATAGGTTTGTTGGTTGGTGGTCTGGCTATACCTTACTTTGGATTGGTTATGATTAGTGATGACAATAGTATCGCTGGAGGTTTGTCCAAGTTATGGGTAGACAATCAGGATAAATTTGATGTCACCGGCGATATTACTTCTTCCATACCTGTAGGGACTATTTTTACGGGAATGATGATTGCGCAGATGTATTACTGGGGTACGAACCAAGCTATTTTGCAACGTGTCTTTGGAGCGAAAAGCTTAGCCGAAGGTCAAAAAGGGATGTTGCTAGCGGCATTTGTGAAATTCTTGATTCCTGTTATCGTGGTGTTACCAGGTATTATCGCTTTTAATATGTTCGGGTCTGAGTTAAACGATGCGGACGCCTCCTATCCAGAGCTGGTTAGAAGGGTGCTTCCAGGTGGATTGTTAGGATTCTTCGCCGCAGTTTTATTTGGTGCTATATTAAGTTCGTTCAATAGTCTTTTGAACAGTAGCGCTACCTTATTCGGTTTTGATCTGTATAAAAAGTTTTTCAACCCTGAAGCAAGCGAATTACAGACAGTAAAAGCAGGAAAACGTTTCGGTTTGGCATTGGCGGTTATCTCAATGTCCATAGCCCCATTTATACGTTATGCTCCAGATGGTTTGTTCTCTTATATACAGCAGGCGTTAGGAAGTTTAAGTGTGCCTATTTTAGCCGTCGTCGTTATAGGAATTTTGACCAAAAAGGTACCAGCCTTAGGTGCTAAGGTTGTTTTAATTGGTGGGGTGATTATGTATTTGATCAGTCTGTTAGGATTGGGTCCCGCAATGATTGATTCAGCTATGGCCAAGGCAGCTGAGAATGGCATTACAGATGCGGGCCAATTAGCAATTATAAAGGCTGAAGCTTATCCTCATTTTCTCCACATCATGGGAATACTGTTCGTGGTTAACATTATTATTATGCTCATTATTGGTGCTGTTAAACCAAAAACTGAGGAGTATGTGCCAGAGGTGACTAAAGTAATCGATACTACGCCTTGGAAGTATGCTACGGTCGTTGGTATTTTGGTCGCGTTGTTGGTTCTAAGTACCTATCTGATTTTTTAGGAGAAGGTCGTTTTTTAGAATTCTAGATGTAACCCTACTTGGCCCGGTCCAAAGTTAAGGTTCCAACTTAGTTTTTTGGCATTGTCATTATATTTTTGGTCGTATTTAGAGTCTAAATAGCGGTCTATCGATTCCACGGTAAAAATACTGATAGCCACACCTAGAACTACATCGGAGAGCCAATGTTTACCCTCCCATAGCCTTGATATGGCCGGAATAGAACCAAGCGTATAGATTCCCGTTTTCACCCAACCATTTTTAAATTGTTTGGCTATGGCATGAGCATTGGTCATTGCTAAAATGGTATGGCCTGACGGAAAGGAATGAAATTCTCTATCACCCGCCCATAGTGGTCTATAGGTATCTTTATTTTTACCGCTTAAGGGTCTTGCCCTACCTACTGCGGATTTTAGTATCTGCTGTAAAAGTCCCGCTGAGGAGGCCGACGAAATTAAGAGCGCCCCTGTTCGTCTTAATTTTTCATTTTTACTGATTAAACCTGTAAGATAAACGGCACCTGTGACCATATAATTATTCTCTGGACTTCCATAGTTGAATCCGTAATCGCGAATAACATTGGGTACGTCTTCTTTAATACCTCTGAAATATTTGCTGGTAGGGGTGTCCACTAAATAGGAAATACCAGTACCTCCCATCGTATAACCAAAAGTGGCCCAACCTTTCCCAGTCCAATGTAGCGGTCTGCTGTAGGAATAGCCTATGCCTTTAAACACGTTTCCTATGTCATAGGTAAACATTTGCCATCTGGTTTCAACAGAATCTTTAGAAGTGCTTTGAGCCAAACAAGTGAAGGAAAATAGAATGAAGAATACTAATATGGAATTTTTCAAAATGCTGTTTTTAGAACTCGTAAATTAAAAAAATAAACAAAAAACTATTATTTCTAACGATTGGAAAGTTAGCTCAATCTATTATTCATCGCTGAAGGTTAAGATAGAAATTTTGTCAAAAATAAATTCCTTGCGCTAACCTAAATGTATTGGCATGGGCATCAACAATAACCTTAATGTCAGGAGAGTAGCCACCACCCATACTACATTGCACGGGTATTTGAAGCCTGTGGCAGGTTTCTAGGACAAAGCGGTCTCTTTCCTTGCAACCTTCAACGGTTAAACTTAATGTCCCTAATTTGTCCGTTTCAATAACGTCTACGCCACATAGGTAAAATATAAAATCCGGTTGTTGTTCGTTAATAAGTTTTGGAAGGGTTTTTTTCAAAATAGATAAATATGTGTTATCCGTTGTTCCTTTTTCCAAAGGAATGTCCAAATCTGAATACTCCTTTTTAAAGGGATAATTACCTGCCCCATGTATGGAAAAGGTGAAAACGGAGGCGTCATTTGCAAAGATTTCAGCTGTCCCGTTACCTTGATGTACATCCAAATCGACAATTAGTATTTTCCTTGCCAACCCTTTTGATTGTAAGTATCTAGCCCCTATAGCTTGGTCATTTAGCATACAGAAGGCTTCCCCTTTATCGGTATAGGCATGATGCGTGCCACCGGCAATATTCATGGCAATTCCGAATTGTATGGCGTACTCACAGGCTTTCATGGTTCCGTCCGCAATGATTCGCTCACGCTCTACCAAATCCTCCGTGAGGGGAAAACCTATTTTTCGGGCTTCTTTGGGTGGAATTTTAATGTTCAATAAATCGTAGAAGTATTCCGGGTCGTGCACCGCAACAATATGCTTATCGTTCGGTATTTCTGGTTCAAAAAAATTGGTTTTCTCACAAGTACCTTCATAGAGGAGTTGTTTGGGAAGCAAATCGTACTTAAGCATGGGAAACCGATGTCCTTCCGGTAACGGATGTTTGTAAATAGGGTGAAACGCAATTCTTAACATAGCAGCACAAAAATACCAAAAACCTGCACTACCTTTGTAACAATGCGTACTTCAATTACTACAGATATTGCCTTTTGTCAAAAGCTTTTAAAAACAGGCGAATTGGTGGCCATACCCACGGAGACGGTTTATGGGTTAGCAGCGAGCATCATGGATATAGGAGCTATAGCACGTATTTTTGAAATGAAGGGTAGACCTATGTTCAATCCTTTAATAGTTCATATTCATAGCTTAGAGCAATTGTCTTTTTTGGCGAGGGATATTCCCGAAAACGCCCTAAGACTGGCACGAGCTTTTTGGCCGGGCTCACTAACGCTTATTTTGCCCAAGACGGCGAAAGTTTCCGATACGATTACGGCAGGCAAACCTACGGTGGGTATCCGTATGCCAAATCACCCAAAGACCTTAGCATTGTTAAAGGGGCTGCCTTTTCCCATCGCGGCACCCAGTGCAAATCCGTCCACCAGAGTTAGTCCTACTTCTGCGGAACATGTGTTCTCTTATTTTGGAACGAAGCTACCGGCTATTTTAGATGGCGGACCTTGCGAAGTGGGTTTAGAATCTACCATTGTAGGATTCAAGGGAGAAACGCCTATCATATATCGAAAAGGGGGGATTTCCGTTGAGGCTATCGAAGCTATCGTCGGTAAAGTTCAATTGGTTACTAAAGAAGATAAAGCGCCAGTGGCTCCGGGAATGTTGGCAAAGCACTATGCTCCAAAGACTAAACTAATCATTAGTAGCAGTGTGGCTGAAACAGTTGAAGAATATATAGGCTTTAAAGTGGGTGTCATTTCTTTTTGCTCGAATTATGAAAGGGTTGAAGCGCTGAGAGTACTTTCACAAGAAGGCGATCTTGCTATAGCCGCAAAAAACCTTTTTTCCGCTTTACATGAGCTGGATCAGATGGAACTGGATTTCATTGTCGCAGAGAAATTTCCGGAAGAAGGTTTAGGGAGGAGTATTAACGACCGTCTGGAACGGGCGGCATACTAAGTTTTCTTATGCATTGCCAGCTGTATTCTTTTTCTGGGAATATCTACGGATAATACTTTTACAATAAGTTGCTGGTTCAAGTGAACATGAGCGTTCACATCCTTTACAAAAGTATCCGCTAAATTAGATACGTGAATAAGGCCACTTTCCTTAATGCCGATATCTACAAAACATCCAAAATTGGTAATATTGTTGACAATACCTGGGAGCAATTGCCCGTCTTGCAGATCACCTATGGATTTTATGTTTTGATCAAAAGAAAAAACCTTCGCCTTTTCCCTTTTGTCCAAACCGGGTTTCTCCAGTTCTTCTACAATATCCTGTAATGTAGGTAAACCTGCTTCTTCAGAACAATACTGCCGTAAATCTATTTCTTTGAGTTCCCTTTTGTTTCCGATTAAATCAGATAGGGATATTCCCCTATCTTTTGCCATTTGTTGTACAATGGTATAGCTTTCCGGATGCACTGCAGAATCGTCCAACGGATTTTCCCCGTCTTTAATACGAAGAAATCCCGCGCCTTGTTCAAAAGCTTTACCGCCTAAACGGGCAACTTTTTTAATTTCGTTCCGTGAAGGAAAAGCACCATTTTCAGTTCGGTACGCAACTATGTTTTCTGCTAATTTTGGACCTATTCCACTAACATAACTCAATAATGGAACACTGGCGGTATTGATATTAACACCTACTGAATTAACACAGCTTTCCACCACGCGGTCCAGGGATGTCTTTAACTTGGTTTGGTCCACATCGTGCTGATATTGACCTATGCCAATAGATTTGGGGTCTATTTTAACCAGTTCCCCTAGAGGGTCTGCTAGCCTACGACCAATGGAAACTGCACCTCTTACGGTGACATCATAGTTGGGAAATTCATCCCGAGCAATTTTAGAGGCAGAATATATGGATGCTCCAGCCTCGCTCACCACAAAGACTTCAATCGGATCTTTGAACACCACCTTTTTAACCAACCCTTCTGTTTCTCTGGAGGCCGTTCCGTTGCCAATGGCAATGGCTTCAATTTTATAGGCATTGGCCAAAGAGCTTAGTTTTTTAATACTTCCAGACACATCGTTTTGCGGGGCGTGCGGGTAAATCGTTTCATTGTGCACCAAGTTTCCCTGTTGGTCTAAGCAAACTATTTTACAACCTGTTCTAAAACCAGGGTCAATCGCTAAAATTCGCTTTTCACCTAGTGGGGGGCTCAGTAAAAGTTGTCTTAAATTTTTAGCGAATACCTCTATAGCATTGCTGTCTGCTTTTTCCTTGGCCTTTTTTAATAATTCAGCACTTAGTGAGGGAAATAAGAGCCTTTTATAGGCATCTGATATAGCCATTTTAATCTGCTCCGCACTTTCGGTAGTATCATTTTTAATGATGCGTTGCTGTATACGTTTCAATGCCCGATCGTCGTCAATCTCAATTTTAATACGGATGTATTTTTCCGATTCCGCGCGGGAAATAGCTAGGAATCGGTGAGATGGACAACGATTTAAAGCTTCGCTCCAATCAAAGTAATCCCGGTACTTCTGTGCTTTTTCCTGATCTTTTTGTTTAGCGACAACTTTGGTCGTAATCATGGCAAAGCGTTCTAATTGCCGTCGTAGTTGATTTCTGATATCGGTACGTTCATTGACCCACTCTGCAATAATATGTCTTGCTCCTTCTAAGGCTACATCCTCGTTTTGCACTTCTGCATTTAAGTACTTACCTGCCAAATATTCCAACTCTTCGGTACGTTGGGCCATAATAATTTTGGCCAAGGGGTTCAATCCGTTCTTACGGGCAACTTCTGCCTTTGTTTTTTTGCTTTTTTTGAACGGCAGGTACAAATCTTCCAGATTAGTGAGATTGGCGCATGATTCAATTTTTGATTTTAGTTCTGCGGTTAGGACACCTTGTTCTTCAATGGCCTTAAGAATAGTGGATTTCCGTTTCTGTAATACTTCAAATTCATTCTTATACTTTACAATATCACCTATCTGCACTTCATCCAACCCACCAGTTGCCTCTTTTCGGTAGCGGGAGATAAACGGAATGGTACAATCCTGATTTAGAAGTGCTACTGTATTTTGAATTGATTTTTCAGGGAGTTGGGTGTGTTGAAGAATAAAAGGAGTTAATTGCATTCGGGGTTGTATGGATAGCTTTTCGGCTCTTATTAAAATTTAATTTCGGGAAGGTACTTATTCAGTACTTCTTGAATTTTTTGTTTACCTATTGGTTTTGAAAGTATTTCATTACAACCTGCAGTAAGTATTTGCGCTGTCTCTTCTTGCATTACAAAAGCACTTTGAGCAATTATCGGAATATGATTATTGTGTGTTCTTATCTCCTTTGTAGCAGAAATGCCATCTAGAACAGGCATTTTAATATCCATAAGTATTAAATCGACGCTGGTGTTCTTTAGAAAGATACTAATAGCTTCTTTTCCATTCTTAGCATGCAGAACTTCACAAAATTCGGAGAGCCACATTTCCAAAAGAAAAAAATTAGCTTCTTCGTCTTCAGCTATTAGAATGGTATATTTCTCGTGAGTTGGATGTTCTTTAAGAATAGGTAAATAGGGTATTTTAAAATGGAACGTGCTTCCCATTCCCAATGTGGAATCTAACCATATGTCCCCGCCGAAAAGTTTAACGAACCCTGCGGCGATAGGGATACCTAGGCCACTACCGTAACTTATTTCATTAGTGTCATTAATCTGTCTAAACCGCTCAAAAATTAACTTCTGATTATTCGGGTCAATACCTTTTCCCGAATCAGTTACATAGAACTCTAAGTATTCTTGATTTATTCGATATCCAAATTCTATCGATGGGGAATGTGCATACTTGTAGGCATTCTCTATTAGATTTGATAATATCTGCTCTAGTCTTGTAGCATCTGTACTTATGTAACTAGAGTTATCTCCTAGAGTTTTATACGTTATCAGCTTAATGTCTTTATTTTGATTGATGATTTCAAATTGCTCTTTTAGCCCATCGATCAACTTATTTAAATTTTTAGTTGTGTAATTTAGTTTTTGTTGTTGAGATTCTAATTTTGATATATCAAGAATATCGGAAATTATCGTTAATAGTTTATTTCCAGAATTTTTTATGTGTTCTAAGCATCTGTTGTGGTCTTCAACCTTTAATGTTTTGTCGCTTAGTAGTTCAGAAAACCCTAGAATAGCATTAAGAGGTGTTCTAATTTCATGAGACATATTAGCAAGAAATGCTGATTTTAGTTTTTCGCTTTCCTCAACATTCTTATAGGCCATTTCCAGATTTATGCGCTCTTGCTCTTTGGTTGTTATGTCTTTTGCAAAAAATGCAAGTTCACCGGGTTTGGGACAAAACGATGAAATTTCGTAATATTTGTTGTTGTAATCGTTGTAATAGACCGAAACATTAGGTTCTCCTGTTAATGCTACCTTTATGAAAGTGGACATCCACGAGGCGTCTAAATTAGGAAATGCTTCTGCCATAGTTTTCCCGATGACATCCTTTGCTTTTAATTTGGTCTGTAGCTCATATACTTTGTTAACCTCTAATATTTTAAAATCATAGGGCTCATTTTTTTTGTTATAAAGTATTTTACAATATTGAAAACCATCGCTGAGGTTATTGAGTACGTCATATTTTAGTTTCTCACTTTTCTTTAACAATTTGTTGGCCTCTAGTAGCTTAATGTGTTCCGTTATATCTTCAAAAAGCATCATGAATTCGCCTCTTTTGCTGGAATAAGCGGTTGATCTGTAATAACGATTCGTATACCTATTATAACCTTCAATAGTTTCTGGCACTTGTGTCAATGCAACCCTTCCATAAGCACTTATCCATGAATTTTCGGCATTAGGGTCGATTTCACGAAATGTTTTCCCTATGGCAAACTCCCTTCGAATACCAGTATGTTTTTCGTAAGCCGGATTTACTTCGATGATGCGATAGTCCATGGGAATATTATCTTCGTCGCAAATGATTTGACATCGTGCCAAACCTTGGGACATGACATCTGTTAGTGCGTTGAAAATTCGAGGTAGGTCTTTATATTCCCAATTACGTTCAACGTGAGCATAATCAATAGTATTTTCTGATACCTTATAACTTTTCGTGTGGCTTTTCATTTGAGTTTTTCTTAAGAAATACTTCTCATGGTTCCGTATACGTTCCAAATTAAGGGGTTGTGGTCACAACATAATCTACAAGATACAAAATGATAAGTATAAGTATACATTCTTTAGACCAACACTTCTTTGGGAAGGATTATTGTATATCAAAAATTTGAATATCGTTCCCAGTCTTACTTAGAAGGGCATGGAGTCACTTGGTTTTAAAGCTAAATGATACCATTAATTTATCCCCTCACCATTACCAACACCTTTCTCATCTGGATTTACAAAGACCAATTTGCCCTCAGCATTTTCGGTCATCAGAATCATGCCTTCACTATCTACACCACGTAACGCACGTGGCGCTAGATTGACCAGTACAGCTACTTTTTTACCCATAACTTCTTCTGGCGTAAAACTTTCGGCAATGCCGGATACTATTGTCCTAGTATCTAAACCGGTATCTACCTTAAGAACCAGCAGTTTCTTGGCCTTGGCCATCTTTTCAGCTTCAACGATGGTGCCTACGCGCAGGTCTAGTTTTGTAAAATCATCGAATTGTATGGTATCTTTTTGTGGCATAAGTTCTTTGTTGGCATTGGAGATTGTACTGAGCGAAGTCGAAGTATTAATTTTTTTCGTGGCCTCTAATTTGTCTAGCTGAACTTGAATTTCTTGGTCTTCTATTTTTCTGAAAAGCAATTCGGCTTTGTTGATTTGGTGGGCTGGGGGTAAGAGGGTTTCTTTGGATGAAACTTCTGACCAATTGTGACTTCGGCCAGGCTCAGTCTCCAATTGAGTTTTGTGGTCGCTGAACGTAGTCGAAGCGATATTCAGCATTAATTTTAGTTTTGTAGAAGTAAACGGTAAAAAAGGTTCACTTAAAATGGCTAAACCTGTAGCAAGCTGTAGCGCTACGAACATGATGGTCTTTACTCTTTCCTCATCTTGCTTTATAACTTTCCAGGGTTCCTCGTCCGCTAAATACTTATTTCCCAAACGTGCTAAGTTCATTAATTCTTGCCCGGCTTCCCTAAAGCGATACCGTTCAAGAGAACTGGAAATTATTTCGGGATATTTGCGAAGCTGTTCTAGGGTTTCACTGTCAACTTTTGCAAAATTATCGGGAGTAGGCACTTCTCCACCGTAATATTTATGTGTAAGTACGGCCACACGGTTTATAAAGTTCCCGAATATGGCCACAAGTTCGTTATTGTTCCTAGCCTGGAAATCTTTCCAAGTAAAGTCATTATCCTTGGTTTCCGGGGCGTTTGCCGTTAAGGTGTACCGTAATACGTCTTGCATTTCCGGAAAATCAACCAAATATTCATGCAACCAAACTGCCCAATTTTTAGAGGTGGATAGTTTGTTGCCTTCCAGGTTCAAAAATTCATTGGCCGGAACATTATCTGGAAGAATATAATCACCATGCGCCTTTAAAATAGCAGGGAAAATAATACAGTGAAAAACAATATTGTCCTTGCCTATAAAATGTAGGAGTTTGGTATCCTTATCTTTCCAATAGGGTTCCCAATCTTTACCTTCTCGTTCAGCCCATTCCTTTGTAGAAGAAATATAGCCGATAGGAGCATCGAACCAAACGTATAATACTTTTCCTTCCCCACCTTTTACCGGTACGGGAATTCCCCAATCCAAATCGCGTGTTACCGCTCTAGGTTCGAGTCCGCCGTCTATCCATGATTTACATTGACCATAAACATTAGGTTTCCAATCGTTCTTGTGACCTTCTAAAATCCATTTTCGCAGGAAATCTTCGTGCTTATCCAGGGGTAAGAACCAATGCGTTGTTTCTTTGGTTGTGGGAACGGTGCCGGTTATAGTAGATTTAGGATTGATTAAATCCGTAGCGTTCAAGGTAGACCCGCAATTTTCACACTGGTCTCCATAGGCCTCTTCATTTCCACATCTGGGACAGGTACCCGCTACAAAGCGATCGGCCAAAAACTGTTTTGCTTCGCCATCATATAATTGTGCGGTTTTCTCCTCGATAAAATCTCCTTGTTCATAGAGCTTTTTAAAAAAATCGGAAGCAGTTTTATGATGTATGGGTGCCGAGGTCCTTGAATAGTTATCAAAGGTGATTCCAAAATCCGCAAAAGATTTTTTAATAATGGCATGGTATTTATCTACTACCTCCTTTGGCGATATACCTTCTTTTTTTGCTTTCATAGAAATGGCCACACCGTGCTCATCACTACCGGAAATAAAGACAACATCTTTCCCCGTAATACGTAAATAACGGGCGTAAATATCCGCTGGAACATAAACGCCGGCTAAGTGCCCTATATGTATGGGTCCGTTGGTATACGGTAGGGCTGCGGTAATAGTATATCTCTTGGGTGACTCTATCGTGGACATCTCATTTTATTAAGCCACAAAAATACTGAAATTGTTGTAAGAACTTGTATGATATACTTCATCAATAAAGGTGTTCTTTTTTTAGGAAAATAGAATGAACTGTGACGGGTAAAAAAGAAAAACCTTCGGTTTGTAAAAAATACTACCGAAGGTCAAGTTGCATAGTGGGGAAACAGATTAAGCGACCATAACTGATTTACTCATCTTTTGATTCTGTACACTTATACGATAAATGTACTTACCAGTTGATAGTTGCTTGGGCATGCGCTCTCGTATGTTAATTTCTGTGGAGCCCTCTAACATCATCTCGTTAAAGACAGTTCCTACGTGTTGTCCAAGAATATTGTATAATTGGATATCTACCTGTGCGGTAAATGGCATTTCTAAATAAATGTGCGGTGCACCTTCAGAAGGATAAAAAGGTTTGTGTACAATAGCAGTTGCTATTTCTTCACTACCTACTTCAGGCTCTTCTGCTGGTGGAGTAGGAGGGGTCACCGGGTCATCGTTATACACAATATCCGGAAAATCTACACCGCTACAGTTAAAGCCAAGGTTTACCGGGGCATAGGTGTGGTTCAATAAATGTTGTTCTACCAAGGGGATATCCACACAGAGCCATTCTGCCAGAACAGTCGCATACAAATCTCTAAAGTCCATGGTATATTCCAAGTTTCCTCTACCGTCCGGGTCTTCTAGAGTAGGATGGTCACCCACAAAAGCACTTCCATTAAGTCCTGAACCAAAAAATAAGGTTGGTGCGGCCTTTCCGTGATCAGTACCGTTAGAGCCGTTTTCAAAAATTCTACGCCCAAATTCGGAGAATGTCATACTTAGCACTTTATCATCTTGTTGTGTACAGGCTAAATCTTCATAGAAACTGTTGATAGCTATGGATAGGTTAGACATTAATCGTTCATGGGCCAAGGGTTGGTTACCATGGGTATCAAAACCACCCATAGAAATCATATACACCTTTGTGCCTAAATTACCTTTAATCAATTTTGAAATAACCGATAATTGTCTAGCAAAACTGTTGTCCTGATACTCTACGCCGCAACCAAGTGCTTCACCTCTCTCGTAGGCTTCATGGATTAAACCGGAATACTCGTACGTGGTATTGGCAACACCTCTTAAAAACTTAAGCTGGTCCCCATACATACAATCGTTGAACAAGGAATCGTCCAGTCCATATACCACACCGGATTCGGCAATCTCCTCTAATTGGTTAATATTCGAGGTTACGAACGCATAGTTGGTCTCTTCTCCTTGAAAAACCAAGCTACCGAACTGCCCTATTTGTATGGCTGCTGGTGCTGCTGGTGGATTTACTAGATAATCGGGATAAATATTTTCAAAATGCCTACCCATCCAGCCGGTGTTCAATCCGCTGAAACCTGTCGTGGCCAAATCCGTATTGGCAAAAATGTCTGAGCCTGTAAAGTGGGAAAGACTCTGACCTTCATAACCAACCCCGTGAACGGCCTTAAATTGGCCTTCGCCCCACATGGGTTCCAAAGCACTCATGTAAGAGGGTACCCCAAATTCATCGGTAAGTTTTAAAACTTTACTTTCTGGAATATAAATATTGGGTCTTGCATTGGCATAAGCATCGTACTGTTCTATGGGAATAACCGTACTTAGCCCATCGTTTCCTCCGGAAAGACGAATTAGGATTAAAATATTATCTGTTTCCGCTGCCGCGATGCCTGCAGATAGGGCAGATGGCGCAGAAGCCGTAAGGATATTGGCACCGAGCATCATGGAACCGGAACCGGCTATGCCCAATGCTTGTAAAAAGGAACGTCTGCTCCAATATTGGTGTTCGTGATCATGGCCATCGTGTTCTAAGCCTTTATGGGGAGAATTATGATTTATACCGCACATAGTAGTAGGTGTTATTTTAATTGAAACTCAGGTTGTCTTGCTAAATATTGCAATAATAGATAGACTTGGAATGGAGCCGCAGGCCAAGTGGCCAATGTCCATGATTCTTGATTGCCGCCTTCATAGTAAACGTCTTCTACATCACTTCTGAAAATGGCATAGGCTTTTTGATACTCACCCTCGTCCAAAAGACCTTTGGGTAGCATAAAATCTATGATAAGCCTAGATACTTCATCTGGATTGTTGCTGGTTAACCCAACATTGCCGGAAATGGCTAATCCTAATGACCTGAATTGTTCGTTATCAGCTTGATAAAAAGCCTCAAGTATACTTTCAATAGTTAACCAACGGCCAATAATGAAATTGGTGTTGATCCAGGACCGGTCTCTTTGCCAACCGGCAACATCTACCGGATCAAATAATTCTTGGCTTAGTAACCTACTATAGTTTGCCATTTCAAGAACGGTGGCATCCGTATAGGCAAAGCTTGTTTCCTTTAAGGTATTGAAATAAAAATCGAACGGACTTTTAATGATCACACCGATGGCCTCATCATCAAAAAAGTGCTCGCTTATAAAAAGTTGTCTTAGTACAGGAGCTATTTCAAAGTCGTTGGCAAGAAATGTTGCCGCCATACCATCTATAATGGTCTGTGCATTATTAGCTTCGTCCTTGGAATCTGGATGTACAAAGAATTCATAAAGTTTTCTGCATACGAACTCTGCTATTTCATTGGGTCTTTGCTGAAAAAGGATATTTATAACATCGTCATAACCCCAATTTCCGGTCTGCCCTAAAATCGTTTTAGGACCGGCATCGTGGCGGTCCGCTCTGAAGGTAACCTGAGTACAACCTACTTCTCCCCGCTCAACATAACCGGTCAAAGCTTTTGCTGTTTCTATAACGTCTTCTTCCGTGTAACCATTACCTTCACCTAAAGTGAAAAGCTCATAAAGTTCACGGGCATAGTTTTCATTGGGGTTGTTGCCATTATTGAAAACACCATCTAAATAGTAAAGCATGGCGCTCGTGAGCCCAATTTCACTGGTAAAGGTTCTAAAATTACCGATTGCGTTTCGTTGTAGACAATTTACATAGTAATACAAGAAAGAGTTACAATTGTAGACATCCAGTTCTGTGACAAAATGATTACTCCAAAAAAAACTTAAGCGATCTCTTAGATTATTGTTCAGCAGACCATTGGCGTAGTCTAATCCAAATTCTGTTCGTTGTTGGTTGCGTAGTTGCCTTCGGACATCATCGTCTTCAGGATAGTTTGCATTCGTCCAGTCTGCCCAAGCAGGGGCGGGTAAGGGAGCCATATTTAATGCTTCGTCCACCAAAGCGTCAACAAGCGTACCTGCATTTTGGCCAACGGCTTGGTTTATGGTATCCACGGATGCACTGAATCCTAACCTTCTATACAAATGCGATGCTCTTAGTTGGTCTAAGGGAGCGTTGTAGGCTGCAAGAGTAGAAGTATTACAATTAATGAAATATTCCATAGTCTTATTGAAAAGCGTTAGTAAATTACGTTCATAGAGTTGGGGCTTCTATTCAACGTAACGAAATTTGGGATAGTATACGAATCCTAGTATTTTCGTTAACTGACACCCTAAAAGTAAGCGCTAGATTTAAAAAATACGCTCAAGAGTCTATATTTTCGATGAACTACACAATTTTGATGCAATTTTATGGGAAAACATAATGAGTTTGGAAAAGAAGGGGAAAAGATTGCCGTTGATTATCTCAAAAAAAAGGGATATCAAATTTACTATAAGAACTATAGATGCCTTAAGGCCGAGATAGATATCATTGCTCGTAAAGGTGATATTTTGGCCATTGTTGAGGTACGATCTCGTAGCTCGGATTTTATTGAGAATATTGCGGATACCGTGACCCCGAAAAAGATAAAATTATTGGTCATGGCTGCAGACCACTATGTTACCGAAACAGATTTGGATGTGGAGGTCAGATTTGATATAATCACTATTCTGAAGAACAGGAAGCAATTTGAATTGGAGCACCTAGAATCAGCATTCTATCATTTTTGAACACCTACCGAAGTACTAGAATAGATTTAAAAACATTTTGTTTTATTTGTAACAAGTTGTTATATTTGTCCACAATCTAACTATTATGAAAACAATATCATCTGTCGTAGAACAGTATATTAAGAAAAAACCATTTCTTCAAAGTGCTCTGGCACAGGGTATTATAAATCTTACCTCATTATCCCGTATCGTTAAGCCGGAAATTGAAGAGGAACTTGGAAAAGACATTCGTAACGGCGCTATCGTAATGGCTTTAAAGCGGCTGTCTGATGATTTAGAATTCCGCGCTACCCATAAGATTCTAAAGGTACTTAAGAATATAGGCGAGATTACGGTGCGATCTTCTTTAACGGATTATACCTTTCTGGCCTCGGACAATATTTTGGTGCAACAGGCAAAACTTTTAGAGGAGATCAACAACAATCAAGATGTATTCTACACCTCTTCAAGAGGAGTAAATGAAATCAATATTGTCATCAGTAACATTATGGACAATACCGTTGAGGAATTGTTCCAAGAAGAAAAATGTACGCAAAAGGCAGAAGATCTTTCTTCTATTACGGTAAAGCTACCGGCCGAAAATGTGTCCGTGCCAGGAATCTATTATTTTATTTTTCAGCGGTTGGCTTGGGAGGGAATTGTCCTGTACGAAGTTATTTCTACGACCAATGAGTTTACCATATTGGTAAACGATGAGCAGGTAGATATCGCTTTTAAAACCATAAAAGATTTAAAGGGACTCTAATCTTTTAGAAATGCTACAACTTCCTTATCCGTCTGGGGTTTTGAAATAAATCGTTTTCCCTTATCCAGAATAAAATAGGTTGGTGTTTGTTGTATAGCGAACAGTTGCGCGTATTCGCTTTGCCATTTATCCAAGGCAATGGCATGGTGAAAATTGGGCAGCTTGGCACTTTCCATGTTCCAGTTCGCTTCATCATCTTCCAGTCCTACTGCAATTACCTCAATATTCTCGTAAGTTGCTAATTCTTTATGCAATGCGGGTACTTCCTTTAAACAATGGGAACAGGTGCTACTCCAAAATACCAATACGTAATGCTCCGCTCCGTTTAGGCTAGAAAGTGATTTGGTAGTACCATTTTCCTTCCATGTGATGTCAGGAGACGGTGCTCCTATACTAAGCCGCGTCTGTACCGTTATCTCGTCTATTAACTGCTGTTGACCGTTTTCTATAGCTAGGGCCTTCAAGTGGTTGTCGTAGATGACCTCCGCAATAGTATTGAGACTGTTTTCTCTTGCTGTTTCCCATAGACCATGAAAAATAGCTACCTGAAAATTACCCGGGGTAGTTTCTAGCTTAGCTGCTATAATCCTAATATTTTCTTGTATGGCTTTTTCAATTTCAGTTTGTGAGGTTTGTTCCAGAGGTATGGCGGAAAAAACATAGTTCGTTATTTTGTCCTTTAAAAATCCCGATGCCTGTAACATGTTGTCTTCTACATTGATATGCTCAAAATATCGTTTCTTCTTCTGATTAAAATAGGATGTGACCGGTTCATAACTTTTTGGAATATAAGGTTTATTGGCCATGATAAAGGAGCGGACCAGTAAACCTTCACTTCGCGTTTCAAAGCCTTGTTGGGTATTTTTTAATTCTTTAAGAATAGCTTCAAATTCCTTTTCCGATGTTTTTCCCGACTGATAATACGCGACGAGCTTACTTTCTAAGGCACCAATAGTTGAGAAATAGGAATCGAACGTTATATTTTCTTTTGAAATTGTAAAAGACACCCCTTCTTCAAAATCAAAATTGAAACTGATTTCTTCCGCACCATTATAGATAACATCAATGTAAAATTCATCTTGCGGAATAGCATAGACCAATCTGTACATGCCTTTGACGGCATTCGCAGGCAAGTCCAATTTAAAATAACCGTCATTGACTGCCGTATCCGCAACATATCGCTGACTACCTGGTGTAAGCTCATAGGCAATGAGCCATTTAAAATCTTTAGCGGGTGTAAAATTCCCCGAGATGGACTGTTGTGCCTGTAGACCGAACGTTAAAAGAACAATGAATAAACTAGTATAAAACTTCATAGTAGTAAAAAGACAATAATCAGACCAAATTTAAGACTTCTATTCGTGTATTTGTAAAATCCCTGAAAATGGGGAGTACAACAGTAAAGGAATAGGCTACTTTTGGGTTTATTAATCCATTTAGACCTAGCCAATGATTTTCTTTTTTGGAACCCGTGCTTCAAAAATAAAAGAGCGACAACTAAAGGGAACTACCTGTCCTTATTGTCAATCCCGAGATTCTTTTATAGTAAGCTCCTTCAGTAAATACTTTCACTTTTTTTGGATTCCGATTATCCCGTTGTTCAAGACCCACATTGCGGAATGCTCCCATTGTAAAAAGAGCTACGGTATAGGGCAATTCACTAAGGAAATGCAACGCAGTCTTGAAAATGAAAACCGACTCAACCCTGCAAAAAGACCCCTGTGGCAAGGTCTTGGGTGTTTGGTCCTGATAGTATTTTTTGGCGTTATGATGACTATTTCATTCTATGGAGTTTACATGCGCTCTAAGAACCCAGAGAAATATAAAGTGGAAATTGACCCAAGGTCGGAACTCTTAAATGCGGATATGGATAAACTTTCAAAATTGGTTACCACAGAAACGGATAGTTTAACCTTCGCTTTAAAACAATGCGTAACCCATCATATTGTTGGCGGATTGAATACTGAAAATATTGAATACTTTACAAAGCGAAACGATAGTAGCATATTGGTTCTTTTACGTATAGAGGAAATAAAGAAAATAAAGCCAGAGTTTAGAAAAGATATTATAGCTGTGGTAAACGATTGCCTATTTCAGATGGATAGTATCACTAGGACAAACGAGATATATATTGGGGTTGAGGGACGATGGAATACAGTCTTGGTACAAACCCCTACAGATGCTGATTTAGGAGGTAGGTTTGCGGATAAAAATAAACTGCTGCCTTTTTACGGAACCAAAGCCATAAGTCCCGCATTAAAGGCTGTGCAAGATAGTATTAGTGTACCTTAAGAAAGCGGTTAAACTTCCAACGCGGTATACAGACTGTTTAAAAGTTCTGTTTCCTTTTCATGAACAAATCCGTCCGCCTTTGCGATGTCCTCTAGAATTCTAGTCAAAGCAATCTTCTTTTCTTGCGTCATTTCTTGTAAAATGGCTACGCTCTGTTGCTTTTCAATATTTTGGGCAAACTGAATGTGATTGCTATCAAAATCAATGACGTTCATGAGCTTACTTACTTCATTGATTTCGCCCTTATGCACTACGCCATCTGCATACACCATTGAATAAATCATCTTTACGATGGCTAATTTTTCAGCTAAATTAAACTCCATGGTTTTGGTCGGTATTTTTAATTAACGGCCTTGAAGATAGGGAATATTGTTAAATCGATATTCTTCAAGATCGCTGACCGTGTAAAAAGGACGTGCTGCCTCAAACACTGTGCACCTTTATAGCTTGCCTAATTTTAAGAAGTACGATGACTTCTACAATAACGGTAGGGAATTGTAATACCAATCCTAATAAGGATAGGACTACCAAAAGGAAACAGACCGCGGTAATTATTTCTAAGCCTCCGGCTACATAACCTAATGTGCCTAATTTCTTGGCGGATTTAAGGATTGAAATACCGAAAAGCACTCCCAAGGTCCCTAATATGATGGATTCCGCTATAAGGATTCCTTCAATAGGAAAAGTGCTTTCAAAAAAGAGAGATGTAATATCATAAGCATAAAACAGGAAAAGGACCACAATAAGTAGCACCGCAGCTATTTTCATCAAATAATTTCTCAAGAGTTTTCCTACGATAAGGAAGCCATAAATAAGAACGGCATAGCCTATATAAGAAATGATTTTGATAATAATATGACCGGCCAATCCAAAAACGAGCTCGCCATCACCAAAACGATAGTAATCGGCAAAACCTTCGAACGGACCAATAAGGAGGTAAAGGATACCAAAAATACTGGCTACGATCAGCAAGGTGCCGATAGATTTAGCTTCGCCCTCCGAGTTAACGACGATATCGGTACCGGTAGTTTCCTCCGTAGAGGAATAGAGCTCCTCATAATCATGGTCCAACGCGGACAGTATGGTTTTGATTGTATAGCTCCTAGGGGATACTTCCCCATTTTCTATGCGCTGCAGGGTGCGTACGTTAATATTACAGCGTTCTACCAATTCTTCTTGGGTGAGTCCCTTTTGCTTGCGTAGCTCAACAATTTTAGAACCTAATGCTGGTTGTTTCATCTGTTTAGATTTTAAGTGTTCAGCAATGTTACAATCAAGATAAAACCAAACCTAAGAACTTCCCAAAATTTGACCCGACATTAGCACGGCATTACTTAATAAAGGAGACTAAAGGAGTTTTGTAGATTATTAATTTAAGATGAAGCGCTCTGAATTCTTACGTTTTATTTTTATCAATCTTAAAAGGCTCTAACGCTAAAAAGGCCCGGTCTATACTTCTGATACCGTCAAAGACCAACAACAAGCGCAATCCGTTACGTGTTTTTTTCTCTTTTATCTTACAAAGATGTGCGTGACTTTGAACATATTGTAATACCCTGGTAAAGGTGGCAGTTTGGTAGAAATCCGATTGCTGGTCCGCAATGAAGTATCCGATTAATTTGCCCTGCTTCATTACTATTTTTTCAATACCCATGCTATTGGCGATCCATTTGATACGAACCGAATTCAATAAGTCTTCTGCCTGTGGGGGTAATTCCCCGAACCGGTCTACCAATTGTGCTTCAAACTTCTTTAAGGAGTCTTCATCCTTAATCTGGTTCAGTTCGGTATATAGGTTTAGCCGCTCGGTAATATTGTTAATGTAATCGTCCGGGAATAAGAGTTCAAAATCGGCATCTATCTGGGTTTCTTTAATAAAGACTTTGTTCGTTTTACCTTCTACCTCTTCATAAAGGTCTTTAAACTCATTCTCCTTAAGTTCGTCTATAGCTTCGGCCAAGATTTTCTGATAGGTTTCAAAACCAATTTCGTTAATAAACCCGCTTTGTTCGCCACCCAATAAATCCCCGGCACCACGGATTTCTAAATCTTTCATGGCGATGTTAAACCCGCTTCCCAGTTCGGTAAACTGTTCCAGGGCCTCAATACGTTTGCGGGCATCACTGGTCATGGATTCGTATGGTGGGGTAATGAAATAACAGAATGCCTTTTTATTGCTGCGACCTACACGTCCACGCATTTGGTGAAGATCGCTGAGGCCAAAATTATTGGCGTTGTTTATGAATATGGTATTGGCGTTGGTAACGTCTAGCCCACTTTCCACAATCGTCGTAGAAACCAGAACATCAAAAGCACCATTGATAAAACTTAACATCAATTGTTCTAGTTTTTTGCCTTCCATTTGGCCGTGGCCAATACCCACTTTGGCATCTGGCACCAAACGTTGTATCATACCCGCAACTTCCTTTATGTTTTCAATACGGTTATGGATAAAGAATACCTGCCCGCCACGTTGTATTTCATAGGTAATGGCATCGCGTATGGTTTCCTCGTTAAAACGGATTACCGCACTTTCAATGGGGTAGCGATTGGGTGGAGGGGTAGTGATTACGGACAAATCCCGAGCCGCCATTAAACTGAACTGAAGGGTTCTTGGGATAGGTGTAGCCGTTAAGGTAAGTACGTCTACATTTTCCTTGATCGATTTTAATTTATCCTTGACCGCCACACCGAATTTTTGTTCTTCATCTACAATTAACAAACCTAAATCCTTGAACTTTACGTTCTTGTTCACCAATTGATGTGTGCCAATGATAATATCTACCTTGCCCGCTTCCAGTTTTTCCAAGGTTTCCCTGCGTTCTTTGGCCGTTCTGAACCGATTAAGATAATCTACCGTAACGGGCATTTCCTTTAAACGCTCACTAAACGTACGGCTATGCTGAAAGGCTAATATGGTAGTCGGCACTAAGACAGCAACTTGTTTCCCATTATCCACGGCCTTAAATGCCGCTCGTATCGCGACTTCAGTTTTGCCAAAACCTACATCTCCACAGATGAGACGGTCCATGGGGCGTTCGCTTTCCATGTCTTTCTTTATGTCTGCGGTCGCCGTACTTTGGTCGGGCGTATCCTCGTAGATAAAGGAGGCCTCAAGTTCGTTTTGAAGATAACTGTCCGGGTCGTATTGAAATCCTTTTTCCAAACGTCTTTTCGCATAGAGTTTTATCAGGTTGAAGGCAATTTTCTTGACACGGGATTTTGTCTTGTCCTTTACCTTTTTCCAAGCTCCGGAACCAAGTTTGTATATTTTTGGTGGGGCGCCGTCCTTCCCATTGAACTTGGATATTTTATGAAGGGAATGAATACTAACGTAAAGAATATCTCGTTCTCCATAGGCCAGTTTTATGGCTTCCTGCTTTTTCCCTTCGACATCTATTTTTTGTAATCCGCCGAATTTGCCAATACCATGGTCAATATGGGTTACATAGTCTCCAATTTCTAATTTATTGAGTTCTTTGAGGGTGATGGCCTGCTTTTTGGCGTAGCCATTTTTAAGGTGAAACTTATGATAGCGTTCAAAGATTTGATGGTCCGTGTAGCAGACAATCTTTAAATCATCGGATATGAAGCCCTGATGTAGCGGAAAAACGATAGTCTTGTAGTATACGATTCTACCGACCTCTTCGAAAATGTCATGAAACCGCTTGGCCTGCTGTTCTGACGCACAGAAAATATAATTGGTAAAACCTTTGGAATGATTATCGTTCAGGTTTTCAATCAGCAAATTAAATTTCTTATTGAACGAGGGCTGGGGTTTGGTATGGGAAACGATGTTCTCTTGCGTAGCAGGGAGCACCGCCCCACCGGATGTAATCAACATGAAATTTGCTAACTGCGCTTTAAATTCCGTCGCATTCAAGAAAAGTTCTTCCGGTTCGGCATGTTTTATGTCTTTCGAGAGCTCTTTAAAAGCTGCTATGGCCTTTTCAAAGAAATCATCCAAGCGACCAAAAAGAAGGTCGGTATTCTTGGAAAAAACAATAGTTTTAGAGGATATGTAATTTAAAAAACTCTCTCTTCGCTCTTCTAAAAATTTATTGGCTACGTTGGGTATAATGGTGATTTTGGTCACTTTTTCCGTAGAAAGTTGGGTCTCTACATCAAAAGTTCTAATGCTGTCCACTTCATCACCAAAAAACTCTATACGATAGGGCTCGTCGTGGGAAAAGGAAAATACATCTACAATACCACCACGCACGGAAAATTCACCAGGCTCCGTCACAAAATCCACCCGCTTGAATTTATACTCAAAAAGGACTTCGTTCAAGAAATCCAAAGAAAGTGTATCCGCTAGTTTTATCTTTAAAGTGTTCTTATCCAGTTCCTTTCTGGTGACCACTTTTTCAAAAAGTGCATCTGGATAGGTAACGATTACTGATGGTTTCTTTCTGGAATTGATACGGTTCAAGACCTCTGCCCTTAAAAGTACGTTGGCGTTATCCGTTTCCTCTATCTGATAAGGTCTGCGGTAACTTCCTGGATAAAAAAGTACATCTTTCTCACCGATAAGTTTTTCCAGATCATTGAGAAAATACGCCGCTTCTTCTTTATCGTTGAAAACCAAAAGGAAGGGCGCATCGCTTTGCAAAAAAGCATCGGCCAAAACAAAGGAGAGCGATGAACCCGTAAGGCCTTTTAAATGAATGGAACTTGGTGACGAAACGGAATTGGCAATAGCATCCCTCAGTTTTCCGGCGGTGGAAGACTGTGAAAACAGTTGTTGAATAGAGGAGTGCGTCAACCGTTACATTTTGTGAACTGCAAATATAAACATCCGGAGTCAATGTATTGCGTTCATTTTTATCGAATATGAGCAATAAAATAGCGCCAATAAAACGGAACTTGTAACGCAGGTTACGGGTTACAAAAATGGGAGTGAAGAATGAAATAGGAAAAGACCTGAGTAATGCATTTTACTGGATAATCAAGATTTGTAATGTCGGGGTATTTGCATCCAAATCAATATTGATTTACCTTCCAGTGCCTAGCGGCTCAGTGCGAGGACATGGACTGGTTTAGTATTTTTCGGGTATGTAGAACTTGTTGCCTACCAGTCATGAGCTCGATATCTAATCAACGGTAGCAATAGTGCGGTATTGACAGTAAATGAAGATTTCATAAAAACAACTTGTTAAGATGGAAGAAAAGGAATTCGATGTTTTTGTAATTGGAAGCGGTATAGCGGGCCAGACCGTTGCGGAAACTTGCGCAAAAGCGGGCAAGAAGGTCGCTATAGTGGATAATAGAGAGTTTGGAGGCACTTGTGCCAATAGGGGGTGCGACCCAAAAAAGGTCTTGATGTCATTGACCGAAATTTTGGAGAACGCCCATAATCTTAAAAAGAAGGATATCTTAAAATCCCCCAAATTCAATTGGAAAAAGCTACAGAAGTTTAAAAAGAAATTTACGACCAAGGTGCCCGAAAGCACAGAGAAGAAATTAAAAAATTTGGGAATAACCCTGTACCATCAATCTCCAAAATTTTTGGATGAGCGCACGGTGCTGGTCGAAGGTAAAAAGATTACCGCAAAACACTACATTATCGCAACCGGATACGAACCTCGGAAATTTAACTTTGATGGGCATAAGCATTTAAAAAGTAGTGACGAATTTTTAAATTTAAAGGCACTGCCCAAACACATTACTTTTATGGGGGCGGGCTATGTAGGAATGGAACTTGCCCATATTGCGGCACGGGCAGGAGTCAAAGTAACCGTCATCGATTCTGGTGAGCGACCTTTAAGCGCATTTGATAAGGATTTGGTGAAAGAGCTCACCCACTATTCCAAGAAATTGGGAATCGACTATATTTTTAAGGCTAAAATTACTTCGTTACAAAAGCTAAGGAAATATTATAAGATTACCTATATCAAAGGAGGTAAAAAACAAACGTTTAAATCCCGAATGGTATTCAATACCGCTGGTAGGGTTCCCGCTATTGCTCAGCTAAATTTGAAGAAGGCCAATGTATTATTCAGCGATGCCGGTATCGAAACCAATGCGTTTTTGCAGAGTAAGAGCAACACCGCTGTGTATGCTTGTGGCGATGTTTCCGCCAATGGATTGCCCCTTACCCCCTTATCGGGGCTAGAAGGTCATATTGCAGCCAAGAACATTTTAGAGGGCAACCAGAAAAAACTGTCGTATCCAGTGATACCCTCGGTGGTTTTTACGCTCCCCAACCTCGCATCGGTAGGCTATTCGGAAGAAGAGGCCCAAGCGCGCTTTAAAAATATAATAATCAAACAAGGTGTTGTCAATGCTTGGTTCAATGCCAAAAGAATCAACGCGCCTGTTTACAGTTATAAAATTCTACTGAACGAAAGAACCGACGAAATTGTAGGCGCCCACCTTTTGGGTCCCGAAGCAGCCGAAACCATCAATATTTTTACCATGGCCATAAATGCGAAGATGACGGCGAGAGATTTGAGGACCACTATTTTTACCTATCCCTCCTGGGTGAACGATGTTAAAAGTATGGTTTAGGTATTGGATGTTCTTTCCATTAATTTTTTAAAAAAATTGGTTTTTCTATTCTGGTATCCATGAACGAGGATGGCAATAAAAAGCACGATGCTTCCCATCAAAGCACTAAGAGCAATATTTTCTTGAGTCTCTTGGTGCCTCACATAAATGGCCAGTAGCGCCCAAACGCCTACCAATGCAAATTCCCGCATGTTCCGTTTTACAATCATTAGCAGATTTAGGATTACCGCTACTACAATCAGAATTATGGTCCAACTTACCTCCGATAGCGGATTCCCGTTCCAACCCAGTTTACTGAAATAGGCGGAAAAATTGGCGATGGTTGCGACGGTAATCCACCCGCTATAGATGCAAATGGGCCACCAAACAAAAGCAATAATGGAAACAGGGGCATCCCATCGTTCCATGTTGGTTCGCAGCACTACTTGCAACAGTGAAAATAAAATTCCCAACATAATAAGAACGGACACGGAAGTATAATCGTAGACAAATGCTATTACCCAAGACGCGTTCAATACATTGGCAAAACAGAACCAGTAACCGGTCTGTCCAATAAACACACTCTTCTTATCACTAATAAAAGCTCGGCGTAACTGAAAAATACCATAGGCGAGTAGACTTAAAAAGATGATGCCCCAGATGGAAAAGGCATAGGAGGCCGGGGTAAACAGATTATCATAGGTAGCACTTATTTCGCCAATGGTGGTATTGTTCAACCGTAATGCCTGGGAGAGATAGTTAACGGCGATCACAAGTATGACGGAGGCCAGATTAAGAATGGCGTATTTTTTCATGCGGTATGGGTTTCTGTAAAAATAACGATTAGACCTGTACGGGTCGTATCTATTATTAACCCAAATGGTTACCTAGCGGAACGCCTTCTTTTTTTAACTTCCTTAATAGGAACTTTCAACACGGAATCGCCCAAAAGGGCGTAGGCCTCACAGTCATCTGTTGGTTGCATCGTAAAGGTTCCCGTAAATTCCCCGAAGGCAGGCAGGATCATTTGATTTTTCGTTTTAAAGAAACAGGGGAGTCTTACGGATTGCCGGCCTAGTCCTGTAAGTTTTATGGCAGGATGTATGTGCCCTGCAAAATTAAACCATCCCTCACGTTCTGCCGGGTGATGCGTAAGTAAGAACCCTTGTAGGTCTAGTTCCGATACCACTGCAATCCCCAAATCTTCATATCTCAAAGGTGATATAATATCATGATTTCCAGATACCAATACCAACTTAGCTGTAATTTTCGCACTCCATTCCTCAAATAACGCCCATTCTTTGTTGAGCGAAGAATGAAATAAATCGCCCATAAAAACAATCGTCCTTGGTTTAAAAAAAGCAACGCTTTCATTTAGAACATCAAAATTCTTCTGAACGGCTTGTTGCGGTACCGCCGCCCCGAATTTCCTAAAGTGCGAGACTTTCCCCAAATGCACATCGCTAATTAACAACATGGATTGCTCCTCCCAAAACAACACGCCAGAGGCATGCATTGCAAAGTTGTGTCCATTAATCTGGATGGGATAGGTCATTTATTTTTTTTAACCAATACTGTCTAACTGTAGTTTTTCTAAAAACAGCCTAATGGGTTTGTAAAAGTATAATAAACATCAATACTATTTGTTACGAATTAAATGTACAAGAGATTGGACACCTCCCTTAATCCCTCCTTAAAAGGAGGGAGGTTTTACTTTGATAAAAACTACTACTTGCACCGATTAATTAGGAAAACATCCCAACATAAATTAAGCCTGTTTATTTCGCTTTATGGACTAACCATTACAAGAGGGAAGAATAACAATTCCCTCTTAGAGGGACAGAAGGCCTTTTGTTACTTCATCAAAATGGCCGTCATACGTTTTATTCTATCCGCCAATTTTTCACTGGATAATTTTTCTCGCAATCTATCGGTGATTATAGGAAATGAGAACGGTGTAGCCTTTGTGCATTGCTTCCACACGGTTTCCTGTTGTGCAATACGTTCCAATGCCAGTCGTAACCTACCTTCTTCCAATTGGTGTTCAAAGGTTTCCGTATAGGCTTGTTGATACAATAGATTATCATCCTCAAAATCTTTAAATACATCAAAAAGGAGTTGGGAACTACTTTGCAAGTGCTTCATTTTTATGCCCTTGTTGGGGTATCCGGTAAATACCATGCCGCTTATTACGGCAATATCACGGAATTTACGGCGAGCCATTTCGTTGGAATTCAGGCTCTTTTGGAGGTCTCCTAACATATAGTCCGTAGTGAAAAGGTCATTGTCCAGAACTTCTTGAATGTCTATCTGTTGGTCCGATAGTAATTCAAATCCATAGTCGTTATACGCTAAGGAACAGGTTATGGGCGAAAGCAGACTTATCCGATAGGCCAATAAACTACTCATGGCCTCGTGCACTCCGCGACCTTCAAAAGGATAGAAGATATGGTGGTGCCCATCTCTTGTTTTAAATGTTTCTATTAAAAATTCACTGGGCTTAGGAACTATACTTTCTTCCCGTTGCTTAGCGAACATGGGTGCCAAGGATTGAATTTCTATGGATTGCTCTTTTGTTTCCAGTGTTGCCGTGTACAGTTCCTGTCGCAATAATTCTGACATTTGAGCGGAGAAACTTAGTCTGCCTCCCATCCAGCTGGGTACCTTATTCGTGCGTTTGGTAGAATTACGAACATGGGCCTGCATTCCTTTAACCCTTATAAATTCCAGGTTTCTCCCAGCGAAGGTAAAGACATCTCCCTGGGTTAACTTGGAAATGAAATATTCTTCGATAGAACCAATGTACCCACCTTTTTGGTAGCGTACCGAGATATTGGCATCACCGACAATGGTCCCTATCTGAAAACGATGGCGCATGGCTATACCACGATTGGTTACCTTAAATTTTCCATCTGCCTCCACATCAACTTTTTTGTATTCATCATACGACTGCAGGCTTTGACTGCCCATCACCAAGAAATTCAACAACCATTGCCATTGAGTTCGGGAAAGCGACTGATAGCAGAATGTCTGTTTAATCTCATTATAAATTTCATCGGGATAAAAACCATCGGACACTGCCAACGTGGTAAGGTATTGCAAGAGGACATCGTAGCTGTTGAGGTATGGGATTCTGTCCTCAACGGCTTCCTGTTTAACGGCCTGTTGCATGGCAGATGCTTCAATAAGTTCCATAGCGTGGGTGGGTAAAAAGTGAATTACACTTTCTTTTCCAGGTCTATGCCCACTTCTTCCGGCGCGTTGTAAAAAGCGCGCAACACCTTTAGGTCCGCCAATTTGAATAACAGTTTCTACCGGGGCAAAATCGACCCCTAAGTCCAGACTGGAGGTACAGACCACTGCTTTTAGACTTTCGTTACGTATCGCTTGTTCTACCCAAACCCGGGTTTCTTTGTTGACGCTACCATGGTGCATGGCCATTTCGCCCGCATATTCCGGGTGTTTTTCCAGTATTTTCTGAAACCATATTTCGCATTGACTGCGCGTATTGGTAAAAAGTAGGGTGGTTTTGCTACTATTGATAATTGGTACTACATCTTCTAACAAACGCAGACCTAAATGACCACGCCATGGAAAGGTTTCCATCTCTTTTGGGATGATGCTTTTTACCGTAATTTTTTTATTCAGTTTGGCTTTGATTAGCACTGAATTTTTCAGTGCCGCTGTTTCTGGACCTAATAGCACCTCTCTTGCCTGTTCTAAATTGCCTATTGTTGCCGATATACCCCATATGCGCAAATTTTTGGAGATGGCCTTTAACCTGGATAGGCCCAACTCCATTTGAACGCCTCGCTTGGTGCCCAATAACTCGTGCCATTCGTCTACCACAATGGCGGTACAATCCTTAAACACTTTTTCGTACCCTTTGGAGGATAGTAAAAGTTGTAGACTCTCTGGTGTAGTGATAAGGAGGTCTGGCATTTTCGTTTTTTGCCTAGTACGTTCTTTGGCGGAGGTATCACCTGTGCGGATACCAACGGTCATCTGTGTTCCCAAATCTTGGGTAATACGTTCGGCAGATTGTTGAATTTCATTTGAAAGGGCTCTCAGGGGTGTAATCCAAATAGCCTTTAAGCCTTTTTTATGTTTTGTTTTGTAGTCGGGATTTTTTTTGATGTAGTTCAACACAATCGGAAACCAAAGGGCATAAGTTTTTCCGCTTCCTGTAGGGGCGTTCAGTAGCCCATTTTTTCCCTGTAGAAAAGCGTTCCAAGCATCTTTTTGGAACTTAAAGGGTTTCCAGTTTTGCTCTTGGAACCAGGTCTCGGCTATGTTATACAAATCGCTTCTGTTCATTACCTACTTGGGTATCATCGCCTTTAAATCTTCCAGGTTGTTTGCTTCGTGTATGGTTTTATCCTGTCGCCATCTAACTATTCTAGGAAATCGTGTTGCAACACCACTCTTGTGTCTTTTTGAAAAGGCTATGCCTTCAAAAGCGATTTCAAACACGTGATGGGGTGTAACGCTGCGGACGGGTCCAAAACGTTCTAGGGTATTCTTCTTTATCCAAGCGTCCACTTTTTTAAATTCAGCATCCGTAAGACCTGAATAGGCTTTTGCAAAGGTTACGAGTTCTTTTTCTCCTTGCTCATTCTCTTGCCATAGGGCGAAGGTATAATCGGTAAAAAGATTACTTCTTCTTCCGTGACCACGCATAGCGTAAGTAAGCACGGCATCAATAGATAATGGGTCTACCTTCCATTTCCACCAATCTCCTTTTTTTCTACCAACAAGATAAGGAGAGTCTTTTCGTTTTAGCATTAACCCCTCACTTCGCATTTCCCTAGCCCGTTCTCGTTCCTTGGCCACTTCTGACCATGAATTAAATTGTAGTCTTTGAGATAAAAATAACGGAATTTTACCCTTAAGGTTTTTCTCGTCCTCGCTTGGTATTTCAAATGTAGTTCTGAAAAGGTCCTCTAGGAGTTTACGGCGTTCCATGAAGGACTGCTGACGAATATCTTTTCCTGCCCATTCCAATAGGTCGTACGCTTTTAAAATGACGGGTACTTTCCTCAGTAATGCCTTGGAAACTGTTTTGCGGCCAATTCTAGTTTGCAAATCGTTAAAAGTTCCTATTTCTCCGTTAGGGTAGGGTAGTATTTCACCGTCGATTACGGTGCCGTTAGGTATAGTGCCCACAAAAGCCTGAAATTCTGGATATTTATCCGTCACCAATTCCTCTCCACGACTCCAGACAAATAGTTCGTTATTTCTAAGAATTACTTGAGACCGTATACCGTCCCATTTATGCTCTGCCGACCATTCGCTCACATTTCCTAAATCATTTACGGCTCCTTCGATGGCATAGGCCAGATAAAAAGGGTAGGGCTTGGAAAGAAAATCGCTTTCGTTTTCTTCCAATACCAATTCTTGAAAGGTGATTTTATTGGGGTCCCAGTTGCCCATCAATTTGTACGCTAGGATATCCTCGTCAATTGTTGTGGCTTTGGACAGTGCCTTGGTCATCAGTTTTTGACTTACCCCAATACGGAAACCTCCGGTAATGAGCTTGGTAAAAACAAATCGCTCATAATAATTCAACACTTTCCAATTCTCGTAGAGGTAATTTTTTTTATCCTCGTCCGATTTCTCTTTTAAGGAAATCATCTCCTCTAAGAACTGCGTTAAACTTTTTTCGGTGGATTGTTGAGAAGTCGGCAGTACCAAAGCAATTGTTTCTGCCAGATCACCTACAATATGGTAACTTTCCTCAAAGAGCCACAGGGGTATGTTAGCCAATTCGGAAGCCCATTCCCGTAATAAGGTGGTATTTACAGGTCTTGGCGGACGCCGATGAGAAAGTATGGCAATGGTCCAGACTTTATCCCTGTCATTGGCCTGTTCAAAATAATCCGCCAGGGCATTCACCTTTAAGGTGGTCTTATTGGTGCTGTCCAGTGTTTTTATGAGCGCTGCAAATCTTTTCATGGTTCTACCTCTTCCTTGGCCACAATAGTTTCGTTTTCTTCTTCTCCATATTGTGTTTCCTCTGTTCTGGCATCATAGCCTTGATCTCTTAAATACCTAGAAAATATTTCGGTATAGCCATGCGTACAGATAATTTTTTCTGCTCCGGTGGCTTCAATACTGGCCAGCAATCCTTGCCAATCGCAATGATCGCTCAAAACAAAACCCCTGTCAATGGCACGTCTTCTTCTGGCGCCTCTAAAGGCCATCCATCCGCTGGCCGATGCGGTAACATAGGGAACCATTTTACGAATCCAAGAGGAGCCATGCGCACTTGGGGGTGCCAAAACGATATTTCCTAAAAGCTCGGTTTTTTTGGTATCCTTCGTAATGAGATGGGTATCCGGAAAATTGACCAATGGTCGTAGCACTCGCGTCATATTTTCGATAGCGCCATGGGTGTATATTTTGCCAATATCCTTATCTAAATATTTGAGCAGACGTTGCGCTTTGCCCAGGCTATAACCAAAAAGAACGGATGTTTTTCCTTCGGCTTTATTCGCTGCCCACCATTGATTAATATTTTGTAATACTTCAGCTTGTGGTGTCCATTTAAATGCCGGCAGGCCAAAGGTACATTCTGTAATAAAGGTGTCACATTTTATAGGTTCATAAGGTGTTGAAATGCCATCATCCTCTGTTTTATAATCACCCGTGAACACCCATACTTCATCTTTATGTTCGACTCTAATCTGCGAAGATCCAATAATGTGGCCCGCTGGGTGAAGACTGAATTTTACGTTATTAATAACAAAGGGTTCTCCCCAGTTTACACCGGTAACGTTTATATCCCCGAGCCTATGGGAGATTATGGGTACATTTCTACGATGGGTTATATATTGTTGGTGTCCCCATCTGCTATGGTCTGCATGACCATGTGAAATAATTGCTTTTTTCACTGGCTTCCAAGGGTCTAGGTAAACCTTTGCAGGATTGCAATAGATGCCTTTATCCGTAAATTCTAAAAGAGGTTTGTTCATAGCCCTGTGAAATTACAAATTTGAGCGCAAAACAAAGTTGGGAAGTATATAAACTATGACCTCTAAAAAAATTATATTTGTGTCCAATAAATAAAGAATTTATGTCATTTACAGATTTATACGGAAACCCCGAACATAGGAAAAACGTAGCACATTTTGCCGCTATGGCCACCTTGGCGGCATCTGACGGAATAATAAGCGAGGAGGAACAATCGTTATTGGACAAATTTGCCCGTAAGTTGCAGATTTCCGATAGTGAGTACAAGGAAGTCATGAAACCCTCAAATAAATATCCAATTGAACCTCCTGTAGATTCAGAAAAGAGATTGGAGCGTTTATACGATCTTTTTAGAATCATCTTCGCTGACCACATGATAGACGACGAAGAAATGATACTCTTAAAAAGATATGCTATAGGCTTAGGTTTCTCCGAGGAAGCCGCTAATAAAGTAATAGAGCGATCCGTAGCTATATTCAGTGGTAAGATAGATTTTGAAGATTATAGCTATTTATTAAAGCGCTAATAACAATTGCGGAAAAATGGATTAAAAAAGGGGAGGCAAATGCCTCCCCTTTTTTATTAATGGTACTTATCTAAAAATTCTTGTAACTTTTCTACCATCTTTCGACTTCCACAGAAAAAAGGAACACGCTGGTGTAGTTCTGTTGGTTCAATGTCCATAATACGCGTCTTACCTCCAACGGCTAGACCATTTGCTTGCTCCGCAATAAACGCTATAGGGTTGCACTCATACAATAGGCGTAGTTTTCCACTTTCGGTCAAACTGCTTTTGGGATACATGTAAATGCCACCCTTTATCATATTTCTGTGAAAGTCGGAAACTAGCGAACCTATGTATCTAGAGGTATAGGGTCTGTCACCTTCTTCTTGTTGGCAATATTTAATGTAGTCCTTAACACCTTGGAGAAAATGCACATAGTTCCCTTCATTAACGGAATATATTTTGCCAGTTTCCGGGAATTGCATGTTAGGGTGTGATAGATAGAATGTTCCTAGGGCCGGGTTTAGTGTAAATCCGTTAACACCATCACCCGTGGTATATACCAACATGGTAGATGTTCCGTAGACTACATATCCTGCGGCAACTTGTTTATTTCCGGGTTGCAGGAAATCTTCTAAAGTAACGGGAGTGCCTACTGGAGTTACCCTACGATATATGGAAAAAATGGTTCCAACGGAAACATTTACATCTACATTAGAAGAACCATCCAACGGGTCAATCAGAACAATGTATTTATTTTGATGTTTATTGTCGTTACTATTTATACTGATAAAACTATCTTCCTCTTCAGAGGCGATACCACAGACGATTTCCCTGTTTTTTAAGGTCGAAATAAATTTCTCATTGGCAAATACATCCAATTTCTTTTGTTCTTCGCCTTGGATGTTGGTATCTCCGGCATCTCCAAGAATATCTACCAATCCTGCCTTGTTCACCTCGTGGTTAACCACCTTGGCCGCCAAACGGATGGCGTTGATCAGTTTAGACAACTCTCCAGATGAATATTGAAATGAGGACTGATTTTCAATAATGAACTCTCCAAGGGTCTGATTTTTTTTTGTCATCAAAAAAGAAGCTAGGTTTAGACCACAAATATCGGGTATTTTGTGAAACTACATCGTTTTAGGACATTTTGCATTTCTTAAATATATAACTTTGTGTTTTATTTGTAACAATATGGAGTTTACGATTAGAAATGCACAAGAAAAAGACATGACTCATGTTCTTGAACTAATTCATGAATTGGCTAGGTTCGAAAAGGAGGCTAGTGCTGTTGAGGTCACCGTTGATGATTTAATAGCTGATGGTTTTAAAGAGAATCCGTTGTTTCATTGTTTTGTTGCCGAGCATGGGAATTCTATTGTAGGAATGGCATTGGTGTATCCTAGATATTCTACTTGGAAAGGACCGGTCATTCACTTAGAAGACCTCATTATTACGGAAAAAATGCGGGGTAGCGGTCTAGGAACGGCCTTATTGAATGAAGTGGTGAAATATGGAAACGATTTGGGTGTAAAACGCATCAGCTGGGAGGTAATAGACTGGAACGACCCTGCCATAGACTTTTACGAGAGCAAAGGAGCCAACGTTATGCGCAATTGGGACGTGGTACAGTTGGACGAAAAAGGAATTAAAGCATATTTGGAGAATATATAATACTGTAACTTGCTATGAAGTGAGGAATTGAAAAGAGAATTTTTTATGAGGGTTTTTAAATTTGGTGGTGCATCGGTAAAGGATGCTGCAGGGATAAAAAATGTAGTAAAAGTATTAGAGGAAGTTGGACATGCAGATACAATTTTAGTCGTTTCTGCCATGGGTAAAACCACTAATGCCATGGAGGCTGTGGTAAACGCTTATTTTAAGGATAAAAACAAAATATCCAGTACTATACAGGATATTGTAGTCTATCACCAAGATATTCTTAAAGATTTATTCCCCAATACCCAACACCAAGTGTATAAAGATGTGAAGACTTTGGTGGATGAGGTTACTGGATTTCTTGCTTGGAACAAATCACCTAATTATAATTTTGTGTACGATCAGGTGGTAGGGTACGGGGAGTTGATTTCTACCACGATTATTAGTGCTTATTTAAAGGAAATCGGAATCAAAAATCAATGGTTAGACGTTAGGAATTTCATTAAAACCGATAACGCCTACAGGGATACGACGGTATCTTGGGAAAAGACCCAGGAGAATATTGCTAAGATAAATAGGGGAATATTGAATATTACCCAAGGCTTTTTAGGGAGTGATGACAACAATTTCACCACCACTTTAGGAAGAGAAGGCTCTGATTATACAGCTGCGATACTGGCCTATTGCCTTAATGCGGATTCCGTTACAATCTGGAAAGATGTACCGGGGGTTTTGAATGCCGACCCTAGGTATTTCAAGGAAACACAACTTCTGAATAACATTTCTTATCGGGAAGCTATAGAACTAGCTTTTTACGGGGCTTCTGTAATTCACCCTAAAACCCTACAGCCGCTTCAAAGAAAGGAGATTCCACTTCACGTAAAGTCCTTTATCAACCCTAAGAACAAGGGTACCACGGTGGGTAAGGGCGTGGGGATAGAACCAAAAGTGCCCTGCTTTATCGTTAAAAAGAATCAAGTCTTAATGAAGTTGTCCTCATTGGATTTCTCTTTCATTGTTGAGGACAGCATCAGCGCACTGTTCAAACTTTTTCATGAGCATAAAATGAAAGTAGATTTAATCCAAAATTCTGCAATTAGTTTTTCTGTATGTGTGGATAATAAATTTGGTGGTCTTGAGCCGCTGCTGAATCAGCTTAAAAGTAAATTTAAGGTTGTGCATCATGAAGATGTTTCGCTGTATACCATTAGACATTTTGATTCTAAATCCATAGAATCCTTGCAGAACGGGTATGAAATATTGCTGGAACAACGCGGAAAAGAAACGGTTCAACTGGTTGTTAAGTAGTGCTGTCTTTTATCTTTTAAAAGTTAAAATAGCAGGCTCAACTAGGGATTTTGCTATATTTACTGCACGCTAATATTTTCTTTCTATGGGTTTAGTGACCGCAAAAGAGATAGCAAAGGCTATCAACCTTTCTAAATACGGTTATGTAGGTACTTTTATCGGCTGGCTCTTGATGAAAATCACCAGAATCTCAAGTATTAATTCTTTTTACGATAAAATAGCACATCTAGATTGTGAGGACTATGCAGCGGCCATTCTAAAGCATTTTGAGATTGACTACGAGATACCCGAAGAAGATTTTAAGCGATTGCCAAAAGAGGGAGCGTACATCACCATTAGTAATCATCCTTTAGGCGCTATTGATGGTATTCTTTTAATGCGGTTAATGTTACCAAACCGTAAGGATTACAAGATTATGGCCAACTTTCTCTTACAACGGATGGTTCCTCTGGCGCCCTATATTCTTCCGGTAAACCCTTTTGAGGAACATAAAGATGCCAAGAGCAGTATAGCAGGCTTTAAGAAGGCTTTGGTTCACTTAAGAAACGGTCATCCCCTCGGGATTTTTCCGGCTGGGGAAGTCTCCACCCATAAAGAAGGGAAGCTACTGGTAGATAAACCGTGGGAAGAGGCGGTGTTGAAGTTGATAAGAAAGGCAGAAGTGCCTGTAGTGCCCATATATTTTCACGCAAAGAACACCAAGTTGTTTTATCGACTTTCTAAATGGAGTCCTATTTTTAGAACAGCTTTAATTCCCTCTCAAGTATTCTCTCAGCGTAATAGACCTATGAAAGTGCGCATTGGGCAACCTATTTCGGTTCAGTCCCAAAAAGAACAGGAAAATCTTGAAGAGTATACTGATCTGTTACGCAAAAAAACCTATATCCTTTCCAATGCCTATGAGAAAGAACGACTCATAGATCAGATACCGGCGACACTGAAAATACCCAAGCCTCCCAAAAAAATTGCCGGTGCCATGCGCAAGGAGGTTATGGAGGGCGAAATTGAAAAACTTCGTGAGAAGGATTGTAGGCTACTCCAGAGTAAGAACTATGAGGTATTCCTGGCCAAAGAAAAGGACATGCCCTTTATTTTAAAGGAAATTGGTCGGCAACGAGAAATTACTTTTAGGGCCATTGGCGAAGGCACCAATAATGCCATAGATTTAGACAAATTCGATGCGTATTACCATCATTTATTTCTTTGGGATAGCGATGATAAATGTATTGTGGGAGCCTATAGAATGGGTATGGGGGCGGAAATTTTTCCAGAGTATGGTATCGATGGCTTTTACCTGCAGGATTTGTTTCGCGTAGAACCGGAGTTATACGGTATGATGCAAAATTCCATAGAAATGGGTAGAGCTTATATTGTAAAGGAATATCAGCAAAAACCCATGCCGTTATTCTTACTATGGAAAGGTATCGTGCATACCACGCTAAGATACCCAGAACATAAATATTTAATCGGAGGGGTAAGTATAAGCAACCAATTTTCAAATTTCTCTAAGTCACTTATGATAGAGTTCATGAAATCTAATTATTGGGACCCTTACGTTGCCCAGTATATCAGACCAAAAAAGGAATTTAAGGTAAAATTGAATGATGCCGATAAGGAGTTTGTCTTTGACGAAACCCAGGCCGATTTAAATAAATTTGACCGTTTAATAGACGAGGTAGAACCGGGTAGTCTGCGTTTACCGGTATTGATAAAGAAATATATTAAGCAAAATGCAAAGGTCGTTGCCTTTAATGTTGATCCGTTATTCAACAATTCTGTAGATGGCTTAATGTACATTAAAATCGCCGACTTACCAGAAATTACCGTGAAACCTGTTATGGAAGAGTTTCAGGCAGAGTTGGAGCGTAAATTAATGGAAACCCAGTCTAAAGGAAAAGAAGAATCCTAATCTATACCAACTAGTTTACTTCGACGCTCAAAAAGTAAATTATCTTTCCAGGTTCCTTGGCTTGTTCTGCCTACTCTTTCACGTTTGCCTATATACCGGAATCCAACCTTTTCATGGAGCTTAATACTGGCTTTGTTCTCTGGAAAAATGCCCGACTGTAAAGTCCATAACCCTTCTTTTTCGCTTTCATAGATGAGATGCTTCATGAGTAGTTTTCCCACTCCTGTACCTCGAGAGGTCCTGCTGATATACACACTCACTTCTCCAACCCCGCCGTAAACACATCTGCCGGACACTGGAGAAAGTGCCGCCCATCCTATCACCGTAGTCTTGTCGAGAGCAACGATTCTACAACTTTTTAGGTGTGCCTTATCCCAATCCTTATAGGTTGGTACTTGTGTTTCAAAAGTGGCGATACCTGTATCTATACCCTCTTTATAGATTTCTGAAACAACATCCCAGTGACCCTGATCCATCGGTTTAATAACAATCATCCTATTTCTTTTAGATTAGTTAACAACACCCACTTTCCGGACTACAGGAATTTGCGGAACTGGAAGTCATTTCAACAGGAACACCACAAATGTCCTTAGCTTTGCAGTCTGTTTGTTCTACGCCAAGATGAAAAACCAAATTGTTCCCCGCTACTTGGTGCGCATTAACAAAAAGTTGAGCGGTATGAAAATTTGGGTTGCTGTATTCAAATTTTACTTCTACTTCTTTCTCCATGGGTTTTATCTTATCTACCTTGTTTAAAATGGATAAGGCTTTAAAGGCGGACATATAATCTCTTTTACCAATTTCTTCTGGACTTTCCCACAGCTGAATAATGGTTTCTTTCCAGAAGTCAGTCCCCGCACCGCAGTCTACGGAATCAATAGTTATATTTTTAACCTCTGTAATATGATAATTGGCCGGTACAAGTTGTCCCGGTTTGTATTCAAACAAAAGGTTTTTGTTGGGATTTTCTTTTAAGAGGGATAAGAATTCGTTCGTTTTCATAGTTTATGTTATTAACAACAATTAAATTTAGTTTTATCAAAAAAGGTATTGAGAAGGTCTTGTATTTTCTTCCATTTTTTTAGGTTGATGCAATAGCAGACCCGTTTACCCTCAATTTCTCCTGTGATGAGGTCAATGCTTTTTAACTCCTTTAGGTGTTGAGAGATGGTGGGTTGTGCCAAACCTATTTCATCCACAATATCGTTGCAGATACAGGCTTCTTGCGTACTTATATATTGCAGTATGGCAATCCTGGCAGGATTGGAAAGCACCTTGAATATGGTAGCAAGTTCGTTCTGTTTGGTATTGAATATTTGTGTCTTGGTTAAACCCATAACATATTTATATATTGCAATATTACGATAATAAAAGAAATAAAAAAAGTCAGACTTTAGAAAATCTGACTTTTAAAAATTTTTAAAGACTCTTAAACCAATCTTGGAAGTACTCTCCTAAAACTGGAGTAGGGACCATCTTCTCATTAGCGGCATTAATTACGCTCATGATAACAAGAATAAGCCCAATTATCCATGCAAAGCAACCTATTATTGGAATTATACCCAATAAAAAAGTCAATATCCAAATCCCTAAGGTCTGTCTAATGTAATAGCTTCCTAACTCGGTTTTATTGCTGTTATTCATAATAATAGCTACTATCCATCCAATGAAGGTGATGTGTGCTATGATAGCCACTGTTTTTCCACTATCAGGGTTATTAGGATTAAAGGTTTCCTTTACATCTTCTTTGAAATCCTTTGCAGCTTCTTCTGCTTTGTCCGCAAACTCCCCAGCCTTTTCCTTGGCACTATCAAAGGCATCCTCTGCTTTATCTCCTAAATCTTTTGCTTTATCCTTGGCCGCATCAAAAGCATCTTCCGCTTTGTCCCCAAGGTCTTTGTTTTCTTCTGACATTTTAATTGTTTTTGGTGGTTAAAGTATCTCTAAATGTAATAAATTAATAGCTATTATAGAAAAGCTTTGTCAATAGGTTCCCAAAGTTCTAATTTATTCCCGTCAGGGTCTAATATCCACCCAAATTTACCATAGCTATATTCTTCTATTTCCCCAACGACAGTTACACCTTCTTTTTTTAAGACTTGAAGTAGTTCCACTAAATTCTCTACCCTAAAATTCATCATAAAAGTAGCGGTGCTTGGTCTAAAATATTCAGTATCCTCATTCATAGGGCTCCATTGTGTGGAGCAGTCATTACCCTCCTTATCCTTCCACCAAAAGGTACATCCGTATTGGTCCGTATTCAGACCCAAATGTGTGGCATACCAATCTTTTATTTTATTTGGTTCTTTGGTCTTAAAAAAGAATCCGCCCAGTCCGGTTACTCTATTTTTCATTTTTTCAATATTTAGAAGTTTGCATTGTATGCGGTAGAACTATGATTTAAAGCTATTTCTTTATCCGCTCCTCGTAAATCCCAATCCAGTCCGTCACGGTCATTTTGGTGCTGAGTTCGGCGATAAGTTCATATGGAATATCGTCCATGTGCTTAAATCTAACACAGCTT
Source organism: Maribacter sp. 4U21 (assembly GCF_002742365.1). Classification (NCBI taxonomy): domain Bacteria; kingdom Pseudomonadati; phylum Bacteroidota; class Flavobacteriia; order Flavobacteriales; family Flavobacteriaceae; genus Maribacter; species Maribacter sp. 4U21. The sequence continues at coordinate 33,836 of NZ_MDGN01000029.1, read as the reverse complement.
TTGCCCATATCCAATTTTCGATTACAGTGTTTGGGATACTCCGCCACGAACCAGTTTAAAAGTTTTTTATCGGCATAGATTCCCGAGTGGTATAAGGCTACATAATTCTTTTGAGAAGCAATATTTATAAAAGGTAGCGGTAGCTTAGGGTCGCAATGATAACCGTTTGGGTAAATCGTATGTGGTACAACATACCCGATCATTTTATAGTTGATACATTCTTTAAAACCGTTAGGAAGGTTTTCCTCGATGGTTTTACGTAATAGCGTGATTACTTTTTTTCGTTCCTCAGGAAGCTTGGAAATATATTCATCTACTGTTTGGGCATCGATGGTCATTTTGTTTTCCTATTGATTCGGAATAAAGTTAACAAAATTCAGCCTTGATTTTAGCAACTATGGTCTGGGCTAGTTTTTCTTTGCTCTCTACGGTCCAACCTGCAACATGGGGAGAGAGCAGTACATTATCCGCCTTAATAAGGTATTGAAAGGCCTTTGGGAGAGCTTGTTCAGTGAACATGTTTTCAAAGGATGTTTTTTCGTATTCCAATACATCTAGCCCTGCGCCCAAGATTTTTTGGGACTCCAAGGCATGGACTAAATCTTCTGTGTTGACACATTTACCCCTGGCGGTATTGAACAGCCAAAAAGGTTTCTGAAACTTTGATATGAATTCGGAATTGACCATCCCAAGCGTGAGTTCTGTTTGGGGAACATGAAGACTTATAATGTCCGCTCTTTGTTGCAGTTCCATAATGCCTACCTGTCTTGCATTATCGTCTTCAACGCCTCCTTTGATGTCATAACAGATGACTTCATCAACATCAAAGCCTTTCAGTTTTTTCGCAAAAGATTTGCCCATATGGCCGTAACCTATAATGCCAACTACTTTACCCTCTAATTCTAATCCGCGATTTCCTTCCCGGTCCCATTTTCCGCCTCGTACTTCCGTATCCGCTTTTTTAAGTTTGTTAAAAAGGGAAAGTAGCATTCCTAGAGTATGTTCCCCCACGGCATTGCTGTTTCCTTCTGGAGCTGCGGCCAAAAAGATTCCCTTTGCCTTTGCATACCTTACATCTATATTCTCCAGACCCGCACCAAGCCTTCCAATAAATTTTAGATTGGTGGCTTTATCTAAAAAATCTGCATCAATGGTAAATCTACTGCGTATAATTATCCCGTCGTAGTGCTGAATTTTCTTCTCAATTTCAGATTTTGAAGAGCTATAATCCTCATCATTCTCGAAGCCTAATTGTGAAAATTGTTCTAAAAGCAATGGGTGATTGGTATCTAAGTGGAGGACTTTCATATGTTTCAGTATTCAGTATTCAGTATTCAGTATTCAGTATTCAGTATTCAGTATTCAGTATTCAGTGTTTGAAATTGGTTTTGGAGTCTTTCATTATCTCCTGTAAACCTTTTATCTAAATTTTAGGATAATCAGTTTGGGTCATTTCATGGGTTACATTGCCTGTGTGCGCGGTATCTTGTTTCTCGAACAATAATAAATGCACTTCTTCATCATTTTTAGTTGATGGGCAATGTTCTACTCCTTTAGGGACTACTATAATTTCGCCTTCTTTTACCACTTCTGTTCTATCCCTGAACTTCATGTACAAGGTGCCTTTCAGCACTTGAAAGAGTTCGTCTTCATTTTCATGTGCATGCCAAACGAATTCACCCTGTATTTTGGCCAAAATCACTTGCATATTATCCACGGTGGCTATCTGATGGGGGTGCCATTGCTTGCTAAATAAAGCATGTTTTTCTCTAAGGTTGATGGATTTCATAACATTGATTTTAGATGGTGCCGATCTAAGAATATTTTACGACTGACACCTATTTTAAATTCCTAAGATAAGCTTGGCAATCATAAAATAGATAAGTATGCCGAAAATGTCATTACTCGTGGTGATAAAAGGTCCTGTAGCAATGGCGGGGTCAATTCCCCTTTTATGTAAGAACAAGGGTGTAAAGGTTCCAATAAACCCGGCAACGACGATTACGGCTATCAAGGAGGTAGATATGGCCAGAGCTGTCAAGAAGTCTCCCTTCCATATCCAAGTGAACAGCAATAACAACGCTGCTAAAATAACTCCGTTCAAAAGTGCCAGAAGCATTTCTTTCAATAACCGATTTCCAACGCTACCTTTGATATCATCATTGGCCAAACCCTGTACAATTATGGCACTGGATTGCACCCCTACATTTCCTGCCATGGCGGCAATTAAAGGGGTAAATAAAAATAAAATGGTGTACTTTTTAAACATTTCCTCAAAACCACCCATGATGACCGCAGCGGCAGCACCTCCAAAAAGGCCTAGGATAAGCCAGGGCAACCTTGCTCGGGTCAACTCCCATATACTGTCATCCGCTTCCACATCTTGGGAGATACCGGCCGCCATTTGATAATCCTTATCTGCCTCTTCACGAATAACGTCTACAATATCATCAATGGTAATGCGTCCTACAAGCCTGCCTATTTCATCAATTACCGGAATGGCTTCCAAGTCATATTTGGACATGATTTTAGCTACTTCTTCCGGTTTTTCGTTCACGTTTACAGCATCTACCTTAGGAATGTATATTTCCCTAATGTGTGTAGCGGTAGAAACGGTCAATAAATCTTTCAAGGAAAGTCTTCCCATTAATTTCTCTTCCTTGTCCACTACATAAATGGAGTGCACACGGGTAACATTCTCGGCTTGCGCCCGCATTTCTTTTACGCATTTGGTCACTGTCCAGTTCTCGCTAACCTTCACCAGTTCCTTGGCCATTAGACCACCCGCCGAGTTTTCGTCATAACGCAATAGGTCAACAATATCCTTGGCATGTTCCCTATCCTCAATTTCTGAAATGACCTCTTGTACAATCTCCTGAGGAAGTTCCGCAATGATATCCGCGGCATCATCCGTATCCAATTCCTCTAGTTCTTCGGCAATCTCTTTGGAGGAAAGGTTACTAAGAATAGCTTCCCTTACATCTTCGTCCAGCTCGGTAAGTACGTCCGAGGTTTTATCACTGTCCAAAAGCTTTATGAGATACGTGGCATCATCCTCATTAAGCTCATTGATGATTTCCGCTACATCCGCATAGTGTACTTCCTCCAAAATGGAATTCAATTGAGAATCCTTTTGGGTTTCTATAAGCTGCTCTATTTCGCTTACAAGTTCTTCTGTAAGTTTAAACGGTGTCATCTGCTATTTTCTTTGTCAAAGCTATAAAATCAGCTACTGCCAGTTGTTCTGGACGCTGGTCAAATATAGCATCTTCTTTGAGAATATCTGAAAGGGAGAACGATTTTAGACTGTTGCGAAGTGTCTTTCGCCTTTGACCGAAAGCCGTTTTAACTACTTGGTAAAATAGTTTCTCGTCACAATCTATTTCAAAATCGGTTTTTCTGGTTAGTCTAAGCACACCGGATTGTACTTTTGGTGGTGGGTCAAAGACTTGTGGATGTACCGTAAAAAGATATTCCGCCCTATAGAAAGCTTGGGTCAATACCGAAAGGATTCCATAGGTTTTACTGCCTTCTTGGGCGCAAATACGCTTCGCGACTTCTTTTTGGAACATACCTGTAAATTCGGGTACTTGTTCGCGCATTTCAAGCATTTTAAAAACAATTTGTGTTGAAATGTTGTACGGGAAGTTTCCGGTGATGGCAAATTGCTCGGTTCCAAATAACGTTTTTAGGTCGTATTTAAGAAAATCGGCCTCAATTACCTTAAAAGAGTTTGTGCCCTGTAAAACCTTAGGATGTTCTAAAGGAAAACTATGGTTTAGATAAATAATAGAATCGGAATCCAGATCCATAGCTACCAAATCTATATCCTGTAGCAAAAGATACTTCGTTAATACGCCTGTTCCTGGACCAATCTCAATAACATTTTTATAATCTTTAAAGGATAGGGTCTCCGCAATCTGCTGGGCAATACCTTCGTCCTTTAAAAAATGCTGCCCTAAATATTTTTTTGCCTTAACGGGACTCTCCTGTTTTGATTTGCCTTTATTCCCGTAAAAATCGTTCTTATTCTTCTTCCTTTTTTTTCCCATACCCTCATTTTACTCGATAATCGAGATTTAAATGCTCTAACGCTTGCCTCGAAATTAAGCGCGATTCTCGTCTTTTCAATACCTTGTCAATTTGTCCTGCGACAATTTACTACACTATTTTGCAATATACGCCCATGCTTTTTCACCGGAGGCTAAAACTACTTGAATTCTTCTATAGGCATCTCCCTCGTACGCGTCTGCCTTAATGAGTTCTTCGGGAGATAGTATATATATTTTTCCCGTTAGGGTTTTGGAGCTATCATTAGACACTGCTATGGTAGGGTAGCGGTCCGCAACTTTTTCATTCGAAAGTATATATCCCCTCAAAATTGCTTCTTCACCTTGGAGCACCCTAGAAAATACCCCCAGTTGCACCTCTGTTTCTTGTAGGGTTCCGTACGTAAAAAGATATTGGGTTGCGCTTGGGCGTTGCAAGGTTTGCTCGTGTGTAATTTGCAATTCTGTTCTAAATGAAACGAACTTACCTGCAAAAAGGGTATTGGCTTCTTCTCTTAGTTTTGGCGCATCTTCTTGATAATATCGGTAAAGTGTTTCCTTGTCGGAAACGGAATATTGTACGGAATAAGTTACCCCTCCCATATCTTCCTCAACGAGTACCTTACTCATCTTTGCGCTAATGAATTTACCGGTATCCAACATATCCGGAATGTGTTTGTCCTTCATCCATTTGACCCAATGATCGTGAGCGGATTCTTCAATATTCGTAGTAACGTTATAGATGTACATTGGCCCCTCTCTTATCTCTCCAAAGGGGAGAGGATTAATATTTTTGTTTAAATCTGCCAAGATAATTTATTTTAGAGTTAAAAGTCCTTCCCTTGAGAAGCATTTAGGACGGGTCTTTAGTTAATGGCATCTCCCCTTAATATTCTGAAATTCTTCCGCGCCTGTGGAAAGTAATAGCTGTCTTGGTAGTTATAAATTATCTTCTCATAGTGTCCTCTTGCCTTTTCGGGTTTATCAAATGTTTTTCGATATAGCTCTCCCAACGCAAAATGGGCATCATCGGCCAAAATGCCATTGCCGTAAAATTCTATTATTTTTTGATAATTGAACTCGGCGGATTCATACTTTTTCTGTGCTTCAAAAAGTTGTGCCTGTTTTAGTAGTGCCTCGTCCTCTATTTTTTCCCCTTTATGATTTTGTAGTATATCCTCTAAGCCTTCAATGGCCTCTTCCGTCTTATTCTGATACGCTAAAAAATCTGCTCTGGCATATTTCTTTAACGCAGTTTGGGTGGAATCTTCCAATGAATTGTCAGAAATCAAAAGACTTAACTGCATAGCATCATTGGCAATGAGCTGAGACGTAGAACCGCGCAGTACTTTTAATTGGGTTAGTGCCCAGTCGAAATCTCCTTTGTAAAAACTGGTTTCGGCAACTTTGTACCTAGCGTTTTGACCTAGGACATCGTTCTTTAATTTTTTTTGAATTTGAGAAAAATAGATAAGGGCCTCGTTAAATTTTCTGTCATAGACCAAAATGTCCCCTAAGGTTAATTTTAGGTAAGCCGTTCCTCTATCGTTAAGGGGTAACTCTAAACTATTTTTTAGTAGTTTAATCGCTAGCTCGGGACTATCCTTTTTAAAGGTCAGAAATTTGGCATACGCCACCTGCAATTGCAGGGTTTGGGTCCTATATCCGTAGGTGTCTATAAGTTCCTCATACTTTTTTTGAATGGAAGGGTAATCGCTTTTTGTGGACTCTAATAGCTCAATATCCAACAAATTAAGGTTGGCCTCCAAACGCGTAACTTCATCTCCCGTTTCCTTAACAACGTAATTAAATATTTCCCTGGCAACCTCGGTCTCCTCCTCATCAAGTACGGTTTGGGCTAAATTTTCCAGTCGTACCGTTGTGCTGCCATCCATACGTTTGTAAATTGCTTTTTCTTGTCTAAACGCACTGCTATATTGTTCTTGTCGTACGAATAACCAACTCAAAAGTTCGTTCCAAACAATTTTTGGTGTCTTCTGTGCCTTTTCAAGTAAAATTTGCTTGAGAAGGGTATTATTATAGTTTTCGGGGTCTGCGGTAATAAAATCATCTATATTCCTAAGAATGTTGGACTTTGAGGTTTTTCCGTTACCTATTAAATCCAAATAGGAGCGGTACATTTTGTCAATGTTTCCTTGCTCGCCGTATAATCGCGCCAATTGAAAGCTATAATCAAGGGCCGGGTTCAACTCCATTGCCTTAGTATAGGCTAAAACAGCCTTGTCCAACAAGCTGTATTTCTGAAACTGATATCCTAGGGCATAACCATAATTAGGATTTTGCTCAATAATCTGTAAGGCTTGCGTGTAATACTCATTTGCCTTATCGGGCATCTCCTGTAGGGTATAATTATAGCCTAATTCTATAAATAGACTTGGGTGTGGATTCCACTGCTTCAACTGTTTCAAAAGAAATTTTTCTGCGTCGGCGTACCGTTCCAATTGTTGGTAACAGGAAATTAAACCCTGTTGATAGTCGGTTCGTCTAGGATTTTTCTCCGTCAGTTTTTCGTAAAAAACGAGTGCCTTTTCAAAATCACCATCCGCAAAATACTGTTTTGCAAGAAAGTCTTCTTGAGCTCCAAGAGAAATTGAAAATAACAGGAATAGTAGTAGAAACAACCGCATATCGGAAATTTATCAAATTTAAGCAAGCTTGAGAAAACAATCTGTTAAGTGTTCGCTAATTCCAGTAAAAGGTGCCGTAGCTTTTGAATATATCTTGCCAGATGTACAAAAGATAGGGCCATTTACAAACAAAGCGTACGTCAATTTTTATAAAGACGTAACTTTAGAATACGCTATAATGTAACTAAAAAAAATTATAGAATGGAAAAACGATTTTTAAGCTCAAAAACGAAACGGTTCTATTTTAATAACGGTCAAGCAGATGTTAGTTATGTTGCTATCCATGGAGATGAATTAGCGGTAGACCCTACGCAAGATGGAACGGTCACGGGGAGGAGGGATGCCTTTTATAGGGATCGGCAAGGAAGTATAGCCGCCAATACACCAATGTCGCCGCAACGCAGTATTGAATACTACTTTTTGGATATTGGTCAAGGGGATGCTTCATTTATCGTTACCCCGAACAACAAAAAAATTCTGGTGGATGGTGGTCTAAAGGATAGGGCATTGGGCTTTTTAATCTGGAAATATAGATTGGACAAACCCGGTAACAAAGGATGAGAACCTAATAGCTGCATAAAACAACAATTTAGCTCGCAAGTCCTATAAGATATATCGAATCAGAACTGGAGTTAAAGAAAAAATTATAGTAAATAGAATTTCAAAAACAGTATTTTTATTAGTACCATAAAAGGTCTATTTATGGTACTAATAAAAAGAACGAGAAATGGAACTGGGAATGAATGTTTTTTGATTCAGGTTTAATTTACCGTAAAACGGCCGATTTAAAGAACTCTTTTTTATCTAATCAAGTTGAGTGTGATTTTAAAAGGGAGATTATTAGAAATATCACGATGACGGCTTGGTGTTGTCTTCCAAGATAAGTTGTTCAGGTTTTACAGTATGTTGTTGGTCTAATTTAAGAAAAGATTATACAAATTAAATCGAAACCCATTTTAATTAAGCAGTATATTTTATAAATCTTTTTGTGCATTCAAGTTAAACTTAATAGAGGTCAGTAGTTAACTGCATATTAGTTTGGACTGGTATACTTTTCCTTTTCCGACCATTTTAGTTATCAGGTTGTTGAATACGGTCGCCTTGACGATCCGCAGATCGGTTGTTTCCAAGAGGACAATCGGAAGATTGTTGCAACTGTTACAAATGAGGAAGGAACCATAAGGGGACCAACAGAAAATTTTTGTAGTAATTCTTTTACCATCGAGCCTGATTGCAAAGTGGAAACTAGACCATTAGGATTGTTTGCACCATGCAATCTGTCCGAAGAATTTCAGGAAGAAGGAATTCAAGTGTTGTACAGCGGATATGTGTATGAAAGTTTTGCTACGGAGAATATATGTGCGGACTTCTTTGAAATAACGGAAATAAGTTTAATCGATCCATAAATTATCACTATTATAAAAAAACTACAATGGATGGTTTGGATTTTTCCAGTTCTGCTGCAAATGCCGAAGCAAGACAGCGATTTAAAAAAATTCTACCCGGTATCATCAACGTACGAACGGACGGTGAAAACATCTATGCTTTTAGGCGGGTTCAAATGTAGTACCAATGGGAATCCTACAAGATAAAATTCAATGATTTGTAAACTAGTCTATCTTATCAAAACCACAATAGGGAACCAGTACTTCTGGTATTTGAATGCCATTCGCCGTTTGATAATTTTCTAAAATTCCCGCTAAGACCCGTGGCAACGCCAAGGAGCTACCATTTAGGGTATGTGCCAATTGACTTTTCCCGTTCTCGTCTTTAAAGCGAAGTTTTAATCGATTGGCCTGATAGGTTTCAAAATTGGAAACGGAGCTTATTTCCAGCCAACGGTCCTGAGCGGTAGAAAATACTTCAAAATCGTAGGTCAAGGCCGCTGTAAAACCTAAATCTCCGCCGCACAAACGTAAAATTCTATACGGTAACTTAAGTTCGCGTAAAATATGCTTAACGTGTTCTACCATGCCGTCCAAAGCCTTATAGGAGTTTTCCGGGTGTTCTACACGTACAATTTCAACCTTATCAAATTGATGAAGTCTGTTCAACCCTCTAACATGGGCACCATAACTACCCGCTTCTCTCCTAAAGCATGGGGTGTATCCCGTATAGCAAATCGGGAATTCTTTTTCGTCCACTATTACATCCCTGAAAATATTGGTCACGGGAACTTCTGCGGTCGGGATTAGATAAAGGTCGTCTGCCGTAACGTGGTACATTTGGCCCTCTTTGTCGGGTAATTGTCCCGTTCCGTAGCCTGATAGTTCATTGACCAAATGGGGTACCTGTATCTCCGTGTAGCCTGCCTCGGCATTTTTATCAAGGAAATAGGCAATCAAGGCACGTTGTAGTCGCGCTCCTTTTCCTTTATAAACAGGAAAGCCTGCCCCAGCTATTTTAACACCTAATTCAAAATCAATAATGTCATATTTTTTAGCCAATTCCCAATGCGGTAGTGCATTTTCTATAAGTTCAGGAACAACACCTTCTTTGAAGATTTCCTCATTGTCCTCATCGGTATTTCCATCGGGTACGGAAGCGTGTGGTATATTAGGAATTTGATAGAGTAGCGTTTTAAGCTCCTCTGCCGCAATACTTAAATCCTCGCTCAGTTTTTTGGATTCTTCCTTTAGACCGCCTGTTTTTTCTTTTAGAACGGTTGCTTCTTGAGCCTTTCCGGTTTTGTAAAGGATTCCAATTTCCTTAGAAAGACTGTTGGATTCCGCTAGTACCGCATCTAAACGTGTTTGAGTGGCTCTTCTTTTATCGTCTAACTGAATAACGTTTTTAAGCAAGGAATTTCCATCGATATTTCGCTTTTTAAGTGCGTCTACCATTTCATTTTTTTGCTCGCGGATAGCCTGTAGCTGTAACATGGGTGAAATCTTTAAGAGTGCAAATTTAAGCTAATCTTACGATTTAATACAGCTACCTTTGTGATGTATATCGATTAAATAGGCACGTTATGGTCTATTGGATAGTTGCGAAGGCAATATCCACTCATGATGCCGATAGGGATTCCATGGAGTGTTTGCTAAATCTACCTTAGGGTCTATAAAAGGAACGTAGGGTCTCCCATTGATGCTGATCGTAGATTCAATTAGGTATACAGAAACTCTTTCGCCCTTCTTTGAAAATTCCTTTTTCATATAATTGGCAAATTGCCAGGCAAAATCAGGATAGGATAATACCTTCCGTTTTTGACCACGGTTTAAATAGTCGTTTGGACGGACAAATATCTGTTTACCTATGGTATGATTAACAATTTTGAACTGACCTCTACCGTTTCTACTGCGAAGCATCATACGCCAGCTCATGCGGTGCCCTTCTTCCGTCCAAAGCACATCGTCTTCAATTGCATGATGCCGTAAAGGCAAGAGCAACTGTATCGTAAAGTAAATCCCAAATCCTACCAGAAATACCTGTTTGTAAGAGGGCTGACTTATTTTTTTAGAGAAAAAAGGAATCTTGTTTTTAAAGAAAATTTTTCGAATTGTTTCTGTCTCGAAGAAGAAAACACTAAAAGCTAAGGACAGATAGGGGAATATACCAATTTGAAAAACGATGGAATTGAACAGGTGAAAAAAGATGGATAGAAAAAAAGCAATTTTTCTGCTGGGTTTCCAAAGCAAGGCAGGAATAATCAGAAGGTCGAACAGGATGCCCGCCGAACCAATTATTTTATGCACCCAAGGTTGTTGCAGGATCTCACCGATTAAAAAGTAATGGGCTTTAGGACGCATTAGAATCTTAATCATACCAAAATCTAGCCAATCTCCATATAATTTTGCCACCGAGGCATACACGTAAACGATGAGAAGCTGTAATACGATAATCCATTTGACATAACCATACATGGAATTTTGGTTCGGTGCCGCACTGTTCCTTGCATCTATGGCATAGTTTTTATGCGCTGGAAAAAAACACATAAACAATGCAATCAATATCAATAGGTAATAATGATTATTGTAGGCCGTTTTTTGCATAAGATACACCGCTGTCCACAGTAGTGTAAAGACTATAATGCTAAAACGATATTTATAGCCAAGGGCGATGGTAATGCCCAGTGTTCCCATAACGGCAAAGTAGAGATACATGCCTGGTCCTGGAAGGTTTTGAAGCCATTCAAAATCAATAAACGGAAAAGTAAACTGCGGTTCTACCAGATTTTTTTTGACCCAGCCTGTAATGAGGGCTCCAAAACACTCTAATGAGATAAGTATACCAAAAAAGATTCTAAAAATTAGTAGCGGACTGTTGTCTATTCTCTGAAATAACAACCTGTTCAACATACTTATTTGGATATGAATTCGAGAGCGTTTTTACGGTCTATCGCAAGTTGTTCCTTGAGTGCGTCCAAAGACTCAAATTTATATTCTTCCCTAAGTCGGTGTAGCATATTCACTTGTATTTCCTGTTCGTACAGGTCTTTTTCAAAATCAAAGAAATGAACTTCTATGGTTTGTGTCTTGCCGTTTACCGTAGGATTATAGCCAATATTCATCATGCCATGAACAGTGTTACCGTCAATAACACTGCTTACGGTATAGGCACCTGTTTTTGGAATAAGTTTATAGTCTTCTTTAATAGCTAAATTGGCCGTAGGGAAGCTGAGCTGTCTACCTAATCCTTTACCTTTTTGGACAGTTCCGGTGAGCATGTATTCATACCCTAAATACATATTTGCCGTTACGATATCACCACTATCAAGTGCTTTTCTGATTTTTGTGGAACTTACGGATACATTATCGATTTCTTGGGCGGGTATTTCCTCTACCTCAAATTCCAGCGTGTTTCCAAAAGAGATGAGATCTGTGATATTGGCATTTCTATTTCTCCCGAACCTATGGTCGTAACCAATGATAATTTTCTTTGACCTGAGTTTATTTACCAAAAGGTCTCGAACAAACTCAGTTGCGGATAGTCTAGAAAATTCCTTGGTAAACGGATGAATAACCAAAATATCCAGACCCATTTTTTTGAGGATGGTCGTTTTTTCATTAATGGTATTTAGCAATTTAATATCCGCATCTTTTTGTAGTACCATCCTCGGATGGGGGAAAAAGGTAAGCACCGCAGATTTCAGTTCGGCATCTTTGGCATGATTTATGACCCTTTCCAGTATTTTCCGGTGACCAATATGAACGCCATCAAAAGTGCCAATGGTAATGGCAACAGGATGTTGTTGGTTATATTTGGAAATGCTACGGACTGTATTCACCTATGATGGAAAATAAAAGAACTATATTTGATATTGAGATAAAAGCCCCCTCAATGGTTACAAAATTACGTCTAGTTTTCTCAATTACCATAGTATTTTTCTCCTTTTATGGTACTGCGCAAAGTAATTATTGGAATGATGCAGTGTTAAGTGACGCCAATAAACGAATAGTACGTAATAAATTGGCCGTAGAGGAGGTGAAAGTTTTTAGTTTAGACGATTCACTTTTTCGGGCGAAGCTCACTCAAAATAACGTCCAGACCGGTTCCATCGTTTATTTTCCGGACGATGACGGCAAACAGATTGCTTTTAAAGTTTTTGAGGCCAATGTATTTTCTAAGGAACTGTCCATAAAATATCCAAATATAAAGTCGTATCGAGGTGTAAGTATGGATAATAGCACCAAGAGAATTCATTTTAGTGTTTCGCCCAAGGGCATCCAAAGTATGATGACAGGGCGCGGCGAGAAGGGAATGTTGTTCATGGAAAAGGGTATAGGTCTAACCTACGTGCTATATAATCGCAATAACCATAATGCCAAGGATATTGGGTTTATCTGCAAAACATCGCCTAAAATTCTTGAACAAAGTTTATCATCGACTGCAAAACTGGTCGATGACCAGACCCTAAGAAAATTTAGGGTGGCCATAGCTGCCTCTGGAGAATATACGAATTACCACGGCGGCACAAAGGCTGGTGCTCTTACAGCCATTAATGCAACACTTACACGTGTAAACGGTATTTTTGAGCGTGATTTAGGAGTTACGCTGGAACTTATTGGAACTACGGACGAGGTCATCTATTTAGATTCGGAAACCGATCCGTTTACGGGTAGCCTAAGTTCTCAGACCCAAAACGTTCTTACAAGTGTTCTTGGTGAAGAGAGCTACGACATCGGTCATCTGTTCAATCAAAAAGACGATACGCTAGATGGTAACTCAGGTTTCATCGGTTCAGTCTGTAGGGATAATCGAAAAGGGAGTGCGTACACCACGTTTTCCGATCCTGAGGGAGATGTCTTTGATATTGATTTAGTAGCGCATGAAATGGGGCATCAATTTGGTGCAAATCACACCTTTTCTCATCTTTCAGAGGGCACTTCTGTTCAAGTAGAGCCTGGTAGCGGAACTACCATAATGGGTTATGCAGGTATTACCGGGGCCAACAATGTTGCCTCTAATAGCGACGACTATTTTCATTACTCCAGTATTCTTCAAATTAGGGAATATCTGGAAACTGTTTCGTGTGGGGAGACCATGGCGCTGACCAATGTTCCGCCGGTTCTTAACCCGGTTCAGAACTATATTATCCCGAAGACTACGGCTTTTGTCTTAACAGGGGACGCAACGGATGCGGATGTGGGGGATATCATCACTTATTCTTGGGAACAAATAGACAATGGCATAGTTACACAAGCCACTTTTGGACCTACAAGCCCTACAGGAGCTATGTTTCGCTCTTTGCCACCTACAACGGTTCCGGAACGGTATTTTCCAAATCTGGACAGAATTTTATCAGGTAGTTTAACCCAGACCAACCCAGGTTTGGGAGACGCTTGGGAAACAGTTTCAAGTGTAGAGCGAAATTTAAATTTCTCGTTAACGGTTAGGGACAATGCGTTGAATGGCGGACAATTGGTATCTGATGAAATTGCAGTATTGGTCAGTAATGATGCCGGCCCCTTTATAGTTACTTCGCAAAGCGCGCCAGCTGCATATGTTGCAGGCGAAGTACAAACTATTAGCTGGGATGTCGCCAATACCAATTTGGCTCCTGTTTCTGCAGAAACTGTTGATATTTTTTTATCGATAGATGGAGGGTTGACCTATCCGACGATAGTCGCTCAAAATGTGCCCAACGATGGTACTCATGACGTAGTTATTCCGGCACAGCCCACGTCATCGGCCAGGTTTATGGTAAGAGCCCACAACAATATATTTTTCGCTATTAACAGTGTTGATTTCACTATTACCGCATCGGAGATTGTTCTCAATTTTGATGCCTTGGAATATGAGATATGTAAACCAGATGATTTGGTAGTTGATTTTAACTATGAGACCTATCTAGGTTTCTCAGAAGAAAGTACCTTCAGCATAGTATCCTTGCCTCCTGGCTTGAATGCAACATTTTCATCACCAACTGCAAACACCAATAATACGCCTATTTCCATAGCTTTTACCGGAACCAATAGCGTGCCCATAGGGAACTACCCTTTAACGGTAAGGGCTACAGCACCCACTTTTACCAAGGAGCTGGAGATTACTTTAAATCTTTATGATACTACGTTTACTGAAGTGCAATTGGTGGCTCCAACGGACGGATTCTTGAACGCGTCCAAAGACCTTACTTTGAAATGGGAGTCCAATATTCAGAATACAGCTTATGTGCTAGAAATTGCCACTGATGCAGCTTTTACCAATATTATTGAATCTCCTACGGTAAGTACCAATGTGTACATGCCAACTGCCTTGGAAAACAATACAGAGTACTTTTGGAGGGTAAAACCGATCAATAGTTGTGGGGAAGGGGTTTTTGGCGCTTCTAGAACTTTCACTACCATAAATTTCAACTGTATTTCACAAGATGCTTTTGGACTTCCACTGGATATTTCTTCTAGCGGAACGCCGACCATAATTTCCAGGATATCTTTTTTTGAGGATTTATCCTTGGCGGATTTAAATGTAAATCTAGACTTAGAACATACTTTTTTGGCAGACCTGGTCATAAGTCTTACCTCACCGGCAGGTACAACCGTGGTTTTGGTATCGAGTTCCTGTGGGGAAGCGCGTAATATTAATGCGGTTTTTGATGATGACGCCTTGCCATTTACCTGTACCGGAAACCCTGCGGTAAATGGTACGGTTAGGCCTTTAGGTTCCTTAAGTTCTTTCAATGGAGAATCCATCTTAGGGGAATGGATATTGGAAGTGAAGGATAATGCCCCTTCGGACGGGGGAAGGTTAAATGCATTTGCCTTGGAAGTCTGTGTAGAAGGAAATTTTAGGCCCGACGCTGATAATGACGGGGTTTTTGATGATGGAGATGACCTTTGCTTGGATACCCCTACGGGTCAAGAGGTAGATGCTTCCGGATGTCCTATATTCCGATTTCCAACGGAAAATTTCAACGTTAGTCTACAAAGTGAAACCTGTAGAACAAATAATGACGGACAAATTCAAATTGAGGCTAAGATTGGATTAGACTATGAAGTTACGGTTACTGGGTCGGGGGTTAATGTTGTTCAAAATTTTACGGACTCATTTGTACTTCCAAATTTAAGTGCCGGAACATATGCTATTTGTATCAATGGTACAGACGGGACCATAGTCTATGAGGAAGAATGCTTAGATGTTGTTATTACAGAGCCAGATATCCTAGAAGTAAGTGCTATCGTTGCTTTAGACAGTAATCAGTTGACAGTTAGTTTAGAAGGTTCTGCCTTGTACAACGTAGCACTAAATGGTGTTGTACAACAAACGGAACTTTCCGAAGTAACTTTGGACTTGAAGGATGGTGCTAATATTTTAAAGGTTTCTACTAATTTACCTTGCCAAGGAGTTTACGAGGAAGATATTATAGTCGCTAGTAATACCTCACCCGTGGTTTTTCCAAATCCATTTACAGATTTTATTGAAGCGTATTTGGGTAGGGAGTCCGGAAATGTAGTTGTAAAGGTTTTTAGTGCGACCGGGAGATTGGTTAAAAGTGATAGCCTAACGCTTAATGGACCGGTAACACGAATTGATCTTAGCGAACTTTCAACGGGACTGTACTATGTTCAGTTTCTTGGTGAGAATAGCAAGGGAACCGTAAAATTGATTAAAAGATGATACGCTATATTTTACTATTCATAGTCTCTCTCTTTATAATTACCAGTTGTAAGAAGAAGAACAGTCCAAAACCACCGGGGCAGGTGCAACTTATTTTTCCAGATAGGAATTCTGAATGTACTACGGGTCAAAGTTTAAATGCGGAAACAAGTCAAGTAGAATTCAGATGGGAAGAGGGAATCAATGTAGATACTTATGAGCTTAGGGTTACCAATGGTAATACGGGTACCGTACAAACCATTAATACCGCCAGTACATCGGTAAGACTACCTATTGCAAAAGGGGAGCCATTTTCTTGGTTTGTAAGATCCAAGAATAATGAGGTGCCAGAAACGGTTTCCAGTCAAATCTGGAATTTTTATAATGCCGGTTCTAGGACCACTTTTGCTCCTTTCCCTGCCGATATCCTAAACCCTAGGATGTCAGAAAATGTCTTTAAGGATGTGAATAACGAAGTTACTTTGTTTTGGTCGGCTTCCGACCTTGATGACGATATTCTGGAATATGAAGTATATCTTTCCGTTGAAACACCATCCGCAGACTTGGTAGGCACCCTTGATGAAGATGAGACTACACTAAAAGTTAGTGTGGCCTCCAATACCGTATACTATTGGAGTGTTATTACTAAGGATAAAGAAGGGAATGCTACAAACTCCGGGATTTATAGTTTTAAGGTTTTATAGCTTACTTACGAACCGTTAAACTGGTTCATAGTTCTAGAAATACCTGATAGCACAAAGGAATCTACAAGTTCTACAGATTTGTTTAACCGTGCTTCTAAAGCAAGTTCTTCATCTTCGGTCCATTTGCCTAAGACATACTCTACTTGTCTTCCTTTACCAAAATCGGACCCTACACCAAACCTAAACCTATTATACTTTGTGGTCTGTAGATATTCCTGCGTATCTTTTAATCCATTATGTCCACCATCACTGCCTTTGGTCTTAACTCTAATAGTACCGAACGGAAGATTAATATCATCCGTAATTACGAGTATATTTTCCAAGGGTATTTTCTCCTTATCCATCCAATATTTAATGGCTTTACCGCTCCGGTTCATGTATGTAGATGGTTTTAGACAAAGAATGCTTCTGCCTTTCAGCTTATAAACGCCTAAATCACCAAGCTTTAAGGTTTCAAAGGAAAATTCTTTTTTCTGCGCCAAATTATCCAACACCTTAAAACCAATATTGTGCCTTGTTTCAGCATATTCATCCCCAATATTTCCAAGACCCACTATCAAAAACTTTTTCATATTGTCTTTTTCTTCTAGCAACAAATTATCGTGACCAAATAACGATAAGAAATATTTGAACATTGACTTTTATATGGTTTATGACATATAAAAATACAAAAGCATCCACCATTTGGCGGATGCTTTCTATCAACTTTACATTAAAATTCTTATTCTTGAGCTGCTTCGGCTGCAGGAGCATCTGCACCTTCGGCGCCTTCAGCGCCCTCAGCACCTTCTTCTCCTTCTTCTTCATCTTCATCAACAGCAACGGCGGCACGAGCAGTTTTAACCTGCACTACAACAGTACTATCTGGGTGTAAGATGGTAAAATCGTCATTTAACAAACTAGCCACTGAAATATTTTGGCCAATTTTTAATTTCGATATATCAATATCGAAGAAATCCGGAAGTTTGTCCGGTAAGGCTTTAATGGCCAGTTTTCTTTTTCTAAATAAAAGACGACCACCGTTTCTAACCCCAGGAGAGTTCCCTTGAAGACGAACAGGAATGTTCATGGTTACCTCTTTATCATCGAATAGTTGGTAAAAATCAATATGTAAGATTTTATCTGTAACAGGATGGAATTGAATATCCTGCATAATTGCTCTTACTTGCCCTTCACCCAAGTCAACCTTTACGGTATGTGCGGCGGCGGTGTACACTAAATCCCTGAAACTTAATTCAGGTGCTGAAAAATGTAGTGGTTTTTCCCCTCCGTATACTACGCAAGGAACCATTCCAGCATTACGTAGGGCCTTTGTTGCCTTTTTGCCCACGCTTTCTCTTTCTGATCCTTTAATTGTAATTGACTTCATTATATATATTAAAAATTAATAATTCAAAACTAATTTGTGACTTCGACTACGCTCAGTCACCTTATTTCCTCTAGATTATCTCAGCACAGCCGAAGCTACATTAAAAACTTGGAGGAAATAGAGTTGTTGTTATGTACTTTATGCATTACATCGGCAACTAGATCAGCACAACTCAATGCCTTTACTTTATCACTTTTTATTTCTATCGGAATAGAATCTGTAATGATCAATTCTGTTAATTTAGACTTTTCTATCTTATCGTAAGCATTTCCCGACAACAGACCATGTGTTGTTATTGCTCGTACACTGATAGCTCCTCTTTCCATCATCAAATCAGCCGCCTTGGTCAATGTGCCTGCCGTATCTACCATATCATCCACCAGTACCACATTTTTTCCTTGAACATCACCTATTAATTCCATATGCGAAATCACATTGGCTTTTGCGCGTTGTTTATAACAGACCACAACATCACTTTCCAAGGCTTTAGAGTAGGCGTAAGCTCTTTTAGAACCGCCCATGTCAGGGGAGGCAATAGTAAGATTCTCCAGGCCTAAGTTCTTTAAATAGGGTAAAAACAGTGTTGAAGCGAATAAATGGTCTACGGGCTTTTCAAAAAAACCTTGAATTTGGTCTGCATGGAGATCCATAGTAATAATGCGTGTTGCCCCTGCAGCTTCAAGCATTTTCGCAACCAACTTTGCAGCGATAGGAACCCTAGGTTTGTCTTTTCTATCTTGGCGTGCCCAGCCAAAATAGGGCATGACCGCCGTTACATGTCTTGCGGACGCTCTCTTGGCCGCGTCTATCATCAGCAACATTTCCATTAGGTTTTCAGGGCCGGGATGGGTAGAGCCAATGATAAAGATTCGTGTACCTCTAATAGATTCTTCATAAGAAGGTTGAAACTCACCATCACTGTAACGCGATGTAATGACTTTACCTAGCTCCATTCCATAGGCTTTTGCTATCTTTTTGCCAAGTACCATACTTTGGGTACAAGCAAATATTTTTGGTTCTGGAACTTGATATGGCATAATCAAATATATTGTAACCTCTGAAACATGGAAATCTCTGCGTCGACTGCGCTCAGCACAGGTGTTTTCTAAGGAGGTGCAAATTTAAAAATTAATTTGAGTTGCTAAAGGATAAATGTTTATATTTTTAGGTGTTAAACCAAAATATTTTTTAGTTTTGCAGTCCTATTTGGGAAAGCTCGAGTGGCGGAACTGGTAGACGCGCTGGATTCAAAATCCAGTTCCTTTGGAGTGTGGGTTCGATTCCCACCTCGAGTACTTAAAGGAAAAGCCGAGATATTTACGTCTCGGCTTTTTTTACTTTTTTACACGTATCATTACCGCTTCACAACTTTCCAAATCGGAATTAAGGATGATGTTTTCAGATTTGGTGCCATCTGTGATTTCCATAGATACCGTATTGGGAGGTGCATCACCAAGATTGTGTGCGTACAGGAAAAGATCATTAGATTTATTGGGGTCCAGGGTTACTTTGAATTCTCTTTTCCAATAAGTCAGATAGTGTTTGGACACAATAGAATTACCGTTTAAAAATATGGATACAATATCCCCGTCTTGCCTGCCGTGGTCCCATATTTTAATGCTAATGTCTTCATTTGTAAAACTCAGTTCTTTGGTGTAGGATATTTTTCGGTCCTCAAATTCTTCCCTGATGTCTGGCTTAGCTTCTTCTTTTGACCTTGTAATCGCCGTTGGTGTACTTTGTGTTTTGGTTTTTGGTTGTTTTTTCGGTCTCTTTTTTCTTTTTTCTCTTTTTTTCTTGGGAACTATAGCTGCTTGCGATGCTTGTTCCTGTTCTTTTTTTCGTGCATCTGAGGCCGCGTTTACAATGGAGAAAAATGGAGTTACAAATTTTGCGATGTTATACTTGTCATTAGGAAATAATTCAATGCCAACAACTTGGTATCTATCTCCAGACCCAATATTTTTGGCTAGTGCTATATTTTCCGCTAAACCATTATTCTTATAGGAGCCTAGTTCCTGAACTACCATTTCATCACGAACCAGAAAGAAGCGTGTAGATTTTGTAGTATCTATATGCTCAACATCCCACTCTAATTTCACTAATTCGGGTATGGACCACACTGTTCCTTGAGTAGGATAATTGATGGTAATCGCAGATTTCCCCTCTTGAGAAAAGCAAGAGAAGAGACTTATGAATAAAAAACTGAAAGAAAGGATATGGGGGAATT
Source organism: Maribacter sp. 4U21 (assembly GCF_002742365.1). Classification (NCBI taxonomy): domain Bacteria; kingdom Pseudomonadati; phylum Bacteroidota; class Flavobacteriia; order Flavobacteriales; family Flavobacteriaceae; genus Maribacter; species Maribacter sp. 4U21. The sequence goes on along the minus strand of NZ_MDGN01000029.1, from coordinate 13,800 downwards.
TCATAATCTAGATACGTATGAAAAAAATGCTAATATAAAGTTAGACTTTTGACTTTAATAACAAGTTAATGGTTTGGTTTTTACTTAACGCTAATTGCCTTAAAATGTTGGGTATTAGTATTCAATTTAAAAAAGTATACTTTATTTATTGGAAATAATCCAAAAAATAGGAATTATTCCATAAATTAGCTATCCCTTTTTCAGGATGCTTATGCAAAAAACTATCTTACATTTAGATTTAGACACTTTCTTCGTGTCCGTAGAGCGTAAACTGGACAACCGTTTAGTAGGCAAGCCCATACTTGTCGGGGGGCTCAGTGACCGTGGCGTAGTGGCAGCTTGTAGTTATGAAACACGGGGATTTGGCATACATTCCGGGATGCCCATGAAAATGGCAAAGGAACTCTGTCCTGAAGCGATTAGGATCAAAGGTAATGCAGGTACCTATAGTACCCATTCTGATGTGGTCACCGATATTATTAAAGCGTACGTACCACTGTTTGAAAAATCTAGTATCGATGAGTTTTATGCCGATTTAACAGGGATGGATCGTTTTTTTGGATCATATAAATATGCATCCGAGCTTCGGCAACGAATCATTAATGAGGCAGGACTTCCTATTTCCTTTGGGTTGTCCGTGAATAAAGTAGTCTCAAAAGTGGCCACGGGACAGGCCAAACCTAACAATCAATTAAAAATAGATTATGGACTCGAAAAACAATTTTTAGCACCACTTTCTATTAAAAAAATTCCAATGGTGGGGGATAAAACCTATCAAACCCTTAGAAATCTTGGGTTACGGAAAGTAGGCACGGTACAAAAAATGCCTATGGATGTTATGCAGCGCGTACTGGGTAAGAACGGAGGAATCATTTGGAAGCGTGCCAACGGTATTGATCATAGTCCGGTCGTTCCTTTTTGTGAACGTAAATCTATTTCTAATGAACGCACTTTTGATAAGGATACTATTGATGTGGTAAAATTGAGGGGTCTATTGATTGCCATGACGGAGAATTTAGCATACCAGCTAAGACGTGGGGAAAAGTTAACGGCCTGTATTGCGGTTAAGATCAGGTATTCCGATTTTAACACCTATTCCAAGCAAATGCGTATCCCCTATACGAGTGCCGATCATATCCTGATTCCAAAGATTTTGGAGCTATTCAAAACGCTTTATAACAGAAGGCTGTTAGTACGGTTAATAGGTATCCGGTTTAGTCATTTGGTCAGTGGTAATTATCAAATTAATTTATTTGAAGATACTGAAGAGGCCTTGAGCCTATATCAAGCAATGGACCACATCCGAAATAAATATGGGGATAAGAGTGTAGTACGCGCTTCAGCGATGGGCAAGAATACCATAGGCCGAATGCACAACCCGTTCAATGGGCAACCGCCTATCGTGCTTGCGCACCGAAAACAATAATACGGTTGTTGGTTACTAGTTCCTCGTTGTCTACAAGGACGAATAATTAGTAACTGGCAACTAGCAACTAATATTCAATTTGTATATAAACTGTCATACATATTACAGTCTTCGCTTTGGAACCTTTTCCGAAAAAGTACTCCTGCAATTGGCGCAAGATAATCAGGTGACACAACTGGTGCTGACGGATATTAACAATACTTCGGCCGGACTCAATTTTGTGCGATTAGCACCGGAATATGGTATTAAACCTTTATTGGGAATCGATTTCAGGAACGGGGTAAATCAACAATTTATAGGGATAGCTAAAAATAATGAAGGTTATCTGGAGTTGAACAATTTTCTTTCAGAAGACCTCCATGAGGAAAAAGTGTTCGCTCCCATTGCCCCAAAGTTTGAAAACGCCTATATCGTGTATCCTTTTGAGCAGGTACTTCAGAATAATCAAAAAGTTTTTGCTCCGCATGAATTTATTGGAATATCCATTGCAAACCTTAGGAAACTACCTTTTTCAAGATTATCTAAATTGAAGGATAAGTTAGTGGTCCAACAACCCGTCACCTTCAGGAATAAGACTGATTTTAATGCGCATAGATTGCTCCGCGCCATAGCCAACAATATTCTGTTGAGCAAGCTAGAAAAAACGGAAGAAAGTGATGAGGAAAATAAAATGTTTCCTATTGAAAACTTAACTGCCGCCTTTTCAGAATATCCTTTTATTTTAGAAAACACGGAGCGATTGATGAGCTCATGCAGTATTCACTTTGATTTTTCCAAAGAAAGAAAACCTCAGAATCTTCAAACCTATTGCGGTACTAGGGAAGAGGATGAGGAAATGATTGAAAGATTATGTCACCAGGGGCTGGCCTACAGATACCCTGATGGGGGAGTAGGTATTATGGAACGTTTGGAAAAAGAAATGAAACTTATCAAGCGTATGGGTTTTGTCTCTTACTTCTTGATTAATTGGGACATCGTAACCCATGCAAGAGAGCAAGGGTTTTTCTATGTGGGCAGGGGTAGCGGTGCCAATAGCATCGTTGCTTATCTTTTGCGCATTACGGACGTAGACCCTATAGACCTGGACCTGTATTTTGAGCGTTTTATTAACCTGTACCGGGCAAATCCGCCTGATTTTGATATCGATTTTTCGCATCGTGATCGCCCAATAATGACGCAGTATATTTTTGACCGCTTTGAACATGTAGCATTACTTGGCACTTACGTAACGTTTAAAGATAAAGGAGTTATCCGTGAATTGGGGAAAGTGTTCGGGTTGCCAAAAAGCGAAATAGATTCCCTTTCTGAAGGGCAATACGATTTTTCAAAGCTTGATGAAATAGCGTTACTCGTCCTAAAATACGGTCGCCTTATCAAAGGTATGCCCAATTACCTAAGCATCCATGCCGGGGGTATCTTGATCAGTGAAAAGCCCTTGCACTGGTTTTCGGCGACCAACCTGCCTCCCAAAGGATTTCCAACAACGCAATACGATATGGTCATCGCCGAAGATGTGGGTCTTTTTAAGTTTGATATTCTAGGACAACGAGGACTTTCTAAAATAAAGGAATCATTAGAGATCATTGCTTACAATCAGTTTAAAGGGGCGGTTACTTTTGATATTCACGATGTCAAGAGATTTATAAAAGATCCGATAATCAATAATCTCGTGAAGACAGCGCAATGTATGGGTTGTTTTTATGTAGAATCGCCCGCTATGCGTATGCTGTTGAAAAAGTTGGAAGTGGATAATTATTTGGGTCTGGTCGCGGCAAGTTCCATTATTCGCCCTGGAGTATCAAAAAGTGGTATGATGCGCGAGTATATTTTACGGCACAGGAATGCAGGCAGGGCAGAGAAATTAGCGCATCCGGTGATGTTGAATATTATGCCAGATACTTATGGTGTTATGGTCTACCAAGAGGATGTAATTAAGGTAGCGCATCTTTTTGCGGACCTTGACCTAGGAGAGGCCGATGTATTGCGGCGAGGTATGAGCGGAAAATTTCGCTCGCGAGCGGAGTTTCAAAAGGTAAAGGAAAAGTTTTTTGAGAACTGTAGGAAGAAAGGTTACGATGAAAGACTAATTTCTGAAATCTGGAATCAGATTGCCAGTTTTGCAGGTTATGCTTTTGCGAAGGGACATTCCGCCAGTTATGCGGTAGAGAGTTATCAAACACTGTTCTTAAGAGCTTACTATCCATTGGAATATATGGTGGCGGTGCTTAACAACGGTGGCGGATTTTATCGTGCCGAATTCTATGTGCACGAGGCTAGGATGTTGGGTGCCACCATTCATCCACCCTGTATCAATAAAAGTTTTACGCAGAATGTAATTTATGAAAAGGATATTTTCCTGGGCTTTGGTTACCTCCACGAGTTGGAGAACCGTGTAGCAGAGCGCATTTTAAAGGAACGAGTGGAGAATGGAAATTTTAGTTCCCTAGAAAGTTTTTTAGACCGTGTCTTTATTACTGTTGACCAGATCAGTATCCTTATCCGTATCGATGCATTTCGGTTTACCGGAGTAAACAAACATAAATTGCTTTGGAAAGCGCACCTCTTCCTGAACAAGAACGTAAAAGTTGACCATCCAAAACTATTTCCGCCAAAGCATCAAAATTTTAAGATTCCGCAATTGCACACTACGGACCTTGAAATGGCCTTCACACAACTAGAACTTTTGGGTTTCTGTCTTTGCAGTCCGTTCGCTTTATTGGCAGAGGCGCCAAAAAATACTAGATGTGTTGATGATCTACCACGTTTTTTAAATCATCATATCGATATTTATGGCTATCTGGTAACGGTTAAGCATACGAGTACCAGTAAGGGAAAGCGTATGCATTTTGCAACAATGATCGATCAGCAAGGAAAAGTTTTTGATACGGTTCTTTTTCCGCCTGTAGCTGCACAGTATAGTTTTAGGGGTAAAGGAATCTACCGTTTTTACGGTAAAGTGGTTAGTGAATTCGGTTTTTTGAGCATTGAAGTCATTAAAATGCAGAAACAAGACTACGTTCCCGACCCTAGATATGCTGACATGAAGACCAGTACAAAAGTGTTCAATGCCAAAAAGCAGCATCCAAGGAAGAACGAGACACAAAGTATGGGATAAGGAAGAAAATCAACCTGTAAAATACATGAGTATTCCTATAACGATGACCACCAATAATATCGATAAGACTACGTCGATAGTATCGTAGCTTTTCTTTGCCAACTGCTTATCTTCAGCACTCAATGTTCCAAAAGACAAACCTCCTATGGTTTGATAATTAGGTGCAGTGGTGGCCAATGATGTTCCTATACATAAGGCCATAGAAAAAATGAACATAAAAATAGCCATATGAGCAAAATTTATGGTGGCAAAAGTGTATATAAAACCAGAGGCTAATTGCTCTCCTGTCTGTTTAAAATGTTCAATTGCTGGCTGGTAGTATATCTCACTACCCAACCTAGCAATAAGAAGTCCTAATCCACTCATTAGGGTGGTAATGGCTGCAGTGGAATTTACCCTTTTCCAAATAATTCCTAATAGAAAAACCGTTGTAACCGGGGGAGCAATATAGGATTGTACATTTTGGAGGTACTGGTACATTACACCGCCACCGATCTTTTCCATAATGGGAATCCATAAGATTCCAAGAATTACGATTACCCCCGTGGCCAATTTTCCTATTTTGAGAAGCTGTTTTTCGCTCTTTTGCGGCATTATTTTTTTATATATGTCTATAGTGAAAATTGTAGAGCAAGAATTAAATACGGATGCCAATGAACTCATTAATGCGGCGATAAGCCCTCCGGCCACCAAGCCTTTTAATCCTACGGGTAATAATGTCTTTACCAACATTGGAAAAGCACGGTCTGCTTTGTCTACACTAAAAACATCAGGATTTTCGATAGTTAATGCAAAAGCAATAATACCAGGAATCAGAAATATAAATATGGGAAGTAGTTTTAAGTAAGCTCCAAAAATAGCCCCTCTGCGACCTATTTTAATATTATTGGCAGCTAAGGTTCTTTGCACAATGTACTGATCCGTACACCAGTACCAGATACCTACTATGGTGCCGCCTATCAATAATCCCGTCCATGGAAAATCAGGGTCGGTCATAGGTCGCCACATATTAAAGTGTTGTGGACTCACTTCTTTTACGGTTTCGGTCATGGCCGTCCAGCCGCCAATTTCCTGTAGGCCAAGAAAAGTGATGATCAATGATCCTAGAATTAGGATAATGGTTTGTAGGGTTTCCGTATAGATAACCGCCTTCATTCCGCCAACGATTGTGTAAATACCCGTAAAAATTACGATGCCTATAGCCCCACCCCAAAAGGATACACCTAACAACTCGGAAACAACAATACCACCGGCATATATGGTTACCGAAACTTTGGTGATTACATAACCTACAAGAGAGAAAATGGATAAGAACCATCGGGAGCGACTATCAAAACGTTTCTCAAGAAACTCGGGCATCGTAAATGCCCCGCTCCGTATATAAAATGGAAGGAACAACCATCCCAAAAGAAGCACGATCCAAGCGTGTAGCTCGTAATGTGCCATTGGTGTTCCGGACTCAAACCCTGTACCGGCCAAGCCTACGACGTGTTCTGAACCAATGTTCGATGCAAAAATAGATGCTCCAATGACAAACCATCCTACGTTTCTACCTGCTAAAAAATAGTCCTCCGTATCCTTGTTCTTTTGAAGCACCACCCAAACCGCAACACCTATTAGGACTAGGAAATACATTCCCAAGACTATCCAATCACCAAATTCCATAACGGATTCCATATGCCCTATACTTTATTATTATTATAAAACAATCTTACTTTTTGCCTTCTTCGTTCTTCGCACTTCGTACTGTTCAACTAGTCGCTATCATGAACCCATTTCTAGTTTCTTGATTTAGAAAGATAAAGAAATCCCTTAAATCTTTACGGCGCTTCACAAAACAGTTGGTTTATGTGTCACTATGGAACCCTCTTCGATTCTCTTTTCAGAGGGTCAATGGCTTTTTTATAGGATTCGGTAAAATTTGCTTCTGATTTCCAGTGATAAAAGGAGATATAGGTTTTGGCAACCTCTTTTTTATTGCAGGACACAATTGTTGCATGTAGAAATAAAATGAAAATTGCTTGCTTTCCCTTCATTATTTTCAATTCAATAGACACATATACAAAACCATAATTATTTAACGGGGAGAACTGATTTTAAGTATTTGTAATGCAGTATATTGAATCAATCTATCAATTGTCTTACTGTATCTTTCAAAAAATACCCGCCGGTCTGAGGAGCATCTCCTCTGAATTCTATTAGACCAGCGTTGCGAAGCTGAGCAATGTATCTTTCTATTGAACTTTCAGGAAGATTAGTTTTTTCTTTATAATCAGGAACTCTTTTACCTTCAATACTGGCGATAGCAGTTAAAAGAAGAACAAGTCTTTCCTTTACACCATCAGTTACTCCTCCAATTGCTCCCTCAATTGCTCCTTCATTAGCTCCACTAATTCCTCCCTCAATTGCTCCACGAATAGGAACAGGTATTATAGTTTTAAAAGTTGCTCCTTCAATAAATAGAGGGTTATCCTTTCCCGAATATGCTTTGATGTACTTATTTACATTTAAAATACCTGACCCTAATTCATCGAACCTGCCCAATTGCATAAAAAACTTGGCGATTGAAGAGTTTTTGGGAAAAGGCGAAAAATCAATCGGTGAGATAACCCCTTCTCCATGCGGATTGTTCGCATTCTCGGTTTCGACCCTATCCCTATAAATAATGAAAGTGGCCGGCAGTGCATGGGTATATTCGCGATTCACGATAATTTCCCTGAAAATAATTCCTCGTAAACTTCTTCGTTGTGTGCCTTCTAAAAAGAAAGGATCCGAAAGATGTTCTTCAACGAAATCCATTAATTCGTCGTACGCATCAATTAGATTGGTGGTACAGTACAACCTATCGTCATAACGCTCAACATTATCTTTGCGTACCAAAGCATCGATTTTATAGTGTGTTAGAATTTGCTGTATGGTTTCGTCTTTACCAAATAGCAAAATAGCTGCCAAAGTGTACCCTTCTTTACCAGTGGCATAGCCCTTTTTCCAAAGCCCTGCCTTTTGCAACAATTGTTCGTCGGAGAGTGATAACCACGGATGGTTTTGATTATTTCCGCGAATCAATTTCCTTGCTCGCGTGAACAACTCCGAATTGAAATTTGATAGCTGTACAAATGGATAAATCATATCCTTGGAATATTGGTCGCATTTCTCAGATAAATACGTTTATATCAATTTCTTTGCTATGGGCTTCCCTTTTAGCCCAGCATCTACCAAATAAGCTATGAATTGCGCAAAAGGCTCAATATTATTTTCAACACTCGCACTTTCAAGTGTCTTCATATAGACATCCCTTTCTTCAATGGGTATTACCGTCCAAGGATACCCCCCAGAAATAAGCATCGTATTCATTAAGAAACGACCCATACGACCGTTACCGTCCATATAAGGATGTATGTACACAAAGAAAAAATGCCCCAGCACAGCGCGTACGCAGGCCTCTTTTTCAGATGCCAGCAACTCAAAGAGCAATGGCATCACATCCCTTACACCATGCACATTGACAGGGGTATGTTTGGACTGTCCAATATATACTTGTGCATTTCGATACCCCGCCAAATCAGAAGGTTTTAATATTCCAGTGGTAATACTAGGGCCAAATAATTCCCTGTACCAATCGCCATGTTCTTCATCTGCGACATTACCCGGGTTCTTTCCTTCAAAAATCCGCTGTATACTTTTCTTGACCGCATTGAATGCCAGCCAATAACCTCTAGCGGCCATGGCATCCTTTTGTTTTAAGTCCTCTTCATTATCCTCGGGATTCCAATTACCACTTCGAACGCGTTCGATAAGTTCCGGTGTTACCTTATATTTTTCTATGGATAAGGAATGATAGGCATCGGTTACGTAAATTTCATCGATTTTTTCCATGTATGATTTCAAATCTTCTGGTATGCCCGGAGGTTTCGGAAATACTGCAATCACAACTTCCCTCATTTCTTCCCACATCAATTTTATTCGATTCACATATGGGGAACGTTCCCTTGGGTCAAATTTAATTGGGGATGGTGCTGTAAATGGGTCCGTTTCCCTAACATCATACCCGGCCGCTGTCATCGTTTTTAAAATCGAGTCCGAGATTTTATCCTGTCCCAGATTTCGGTACGCTCCTACCAGTCTTCCTGCAATGGTTGAGTGCCCACCTTCTAACAGGATTGGTAGAAGTTCGGACGCGTCCTGTATCATCATAAGTGCTGTTCTTGAATCAATGGCTTGTTTCGTGAATATTGAAGGGGTACTATGTACGATTGAAGAAGCCAAACTAACGATTCGCATTCCTTCACGAATCTCGATTTCAGCAACATCGGGCAAGGGTGATTTCATAACGAATATAGAGGTCCCAAATAACAAGTTTGTAGCCGAATTGTTTCCCTTAGTCGATCTAATAATCAGTTGTCCTGGAACAGCATTATTTCCAGCATGGAACATAAGGGATTGTTCGGCTGAAACACAGTAATCTTCACCATAACGATCTTGTAGATATCTTGCGGAAAAGTCCCAAAAAGAGGTAAACCAAGAAGTACTATCGCCCTGTAGCTCGTCATGCGGTGTGGCAATGTACCATCCCTTTATCACTTCTTTTATAAATCCATTTTTTATCAATCTTTCCTTATGAACCCTTGAAAAATCATCGGCCTTTATCGCAACAATGCCCGAATCTTGAAGTGCTTTTAACTTTTCCAATGATTCAGCTAATTTCTCTCCCGGTGTTGCCATTTGTATATTTTAATTTTACAGATATCTCTTTTTAAACCTAGATTTCAACGTTGTTCACTGATTATTAATTGATGTTGTGCTTAAATTATTATTAGAGGATGTATATTATTTATTAATAAGTGTAGTGTTAAAATTATTATTTGATGTAAATTTAATGATTGTCTATTGATTATCGTTCCAAAGTTTATGATTTTTTTAAAATATCAAGTAGAAAACAGGCTAAACCTATATATTAGAAAATGAGATTTTTAGCGAATATCAATGAAACAAATAACCATTGTGTAGTACTATCTGAAAAGCTAAAGCAATCAGATGAAGCCTACTTTGCAGTAGCATTCTTAAAAATGTCAGGGCTGACTATTCTATCAAAACCTCTTACTAGGTTTCTAAAATCAGGAAGGACATTGACTGTTGTTGTTGGACAAAATTTTGCCCTGACAGAACCAAAGGCCTTACTCGAATTTCGTAATATGTTCAGGTCACATTCCAAATCAAAAATCTATTTGGCAAAAGCGAATTCAAAAGATTCAGTTTTTCATCCCAAGTTGTATTTGTTCAAATCCAAAAAAAGTTGTTCCATTATTTCCGGTTCCGCGAATATGACCAAAGGTGGACTTCAAAATAATAAAGAATCATCCATTAATATAGATTGCGAAACAAAAGACGATATATGGACAGATGCAATAGGTTATTTTAACTATATGATTCATCCTTCCAATGCCGATGAAGCGGACTTACTGGTCATCAAACAATATGAGTCATTTTTTGACCAGCAAAAACGACACAATAAAAAATCCAAATCAATCCCCACCAAAACAAAATCTCAAATTGCGTTCGATTATGCAAACTTGGTCAAACATTTTAAAAAATTCAATACTCCAGAGCGGCAAAAAAACTTTAAGGAAAAGCAAAACAATTACAGAGAAGCCAAGAAGGTTTTAAACCAAATTGCGGACAATCCCCGTTTGACACAAAAACAATTCGAACCACTTTTGGATTTACTTGTCGGAAGCAAAGAAGCATATAGTCTTTGGCACTCTGGCAGCCTATTTAGGCTTAGACGCAAAGTTTATCCTCATTTTAGGGAGTTTCGAAAACTGTTAATCTATATCCGTGACAATAAGAATCAAAATGCAGATATTGTTTTTGATAGGGCGAAAGAAATGGTCAAGAAGGTCAATGGCGCGGCCGTCAACTATGTAACCGAAATTATGATGACCTATAATTCTGTTGATTTTGCCAATTTAAATCGGAATCCGATCACAGTATTAAAGGAAGAGGGTGAGGTAAAAATCAAAGCACATTCATCATCGTACAAAGGAGTAGATTACTCTGAATACTGCGATCTTGTAAAAGAGATTTCACTAAAATTAGAGCTTAAAAATATGTTGGAGGCCGATACTTTTTTTAATGAAATCTATTGGAAAATCAAATATTGATAGACTTTATGAAAAGCTTTTAAGTAGGAATCGAAGCAGAAATACCTATTTTACATACTTATGAATTAGGTAGCAATACCACGAAAGATCGCTAAGGTTGAAAGACATTTTTAAACATATTGTTGCCGAGGATAAACTACATCCAGTATTCGAACTACTGTGTGAGCATTTGCCAATTGAACCAGCTAAACTTTTAATTGAAGAAATTGCGGCTGAAATGCCCGATAGTGACGGGAACTTTATTCAGCAATTTCAAACGACTGGTTTCCATTCACGACTTTGGGAAATATTTTTGTTCAAGTTCTTCAAAGAGAACGGTTTTACGTTTAATGACGCTCATAACCGTCCTGATTTTCATGTGGCCAAAAACGGGACCGATTTTCACGTGGAAGCAAGTCTATCAAGTGAAGTAGATGGAGATAAGTTTACCAAAGAGTATATTTTAAAAGCTCAAAAGGATAATGACTTAGCCGTTCAAAAAGAATTGATAGAACACTATGTTATACCCATGGGGAGTGTTCTTTATTCTAAACTACAGAAAAAATATTGGGAACTTGACTGGGTTAAAGGCAAACCTCTTGTTTTGGCGATAACGCCTGCCCATAATTATTTAGCAAGCTTTTTACCCGACGCGAAGATTATAGAATATTTATACGGATTAGCGTATGAGGCAGATTCGACTTCAGAGGGGCTAATCCCGAAAAAAGTGAAACAGGTAAAGGTGCATACGTACGGAGAAAAAGAAATACCGGCCAACTTCTTTTCCCTGCCCTACACGGAAAATATAAGTGCTGTAATATTTAGCAATAATAGCGATCTGCATAAATTTAATCGGATGGGATATCAAAGCGGGTTATCTGATACAACAATTATTATGGAGCGTGCTGGTTTAGCCTTTGACATGACCCCGAATGCACATCCTGTAGAATTTTCTCAGTCGATAATACCCGGAGACATAAAGGAAGACTGGAATGAGAGAGTTTCTATTTTTCATAATCCGAATGCTAAAATACCCTTAGAGAAAGGCCTATTTCAAAATATTAGAGAAGCGTGGATAAATGAGGATGGAGACCTTGATGGTAGAATGCCTAAATTTTTTCCATTTAGTTCAAAGACGTTTCCGGTGGCAATTGGAAAGAAGGCCTCTAAAAGCAATCTAAATCCCACGTGGCTAGAGAGGTGTCTTTTCAAAATACTTGAAACATTTCCAAAATCTACGAAAGCTATAATCTGGATGCTCAACAAACTGGATAAATTTAAATCTCTATAGTGCCATAAGCACCAGTAATCAAAGCATGAATTAATTCAAACACGTAAATGCTTATAAATGATAAACCCTAGTGATTGAAATTCAAAAAATAGATAAAAAACTTATTCTGAAATATGACTATTCGGACTTCCAATCCAATTATTGGGTTGATGACAAACTTCTTTCAAAGAAATCATTCTTGATTAAAAAAGTATTCAACGTTAGAAGAGAGATATTGATTAAAAGAGTGGAAGAAGATTTTGAGGAACCAGAATACTTTTTTGAAATTGGATTTCTTGTCGGCGACTACTTTAAAATCGACAATACAGTCTTTGGACTTAAAAATGATTTTTACTTCCATAAAGATTTGCCCTTAAGTGAGAAACACTTCATCGCAAAAACCAAGATTTCCCTTCTAAATCAAATTGATAGACTAATTTATCAAGACATTTTCATCGGAGGCGATAAGGAAGATATTTTACCTTATAAAGCCTTTATTGAGTTAACTAAAATATTTCCAACCACACACGAGGTGAAACTGTACCGAGAGGCTAAAGTTACGGCAATACTTAGAGATTACTTTGATAATGTACTAGACAGAGAAATGAGTTATCATTCCTACATCGGAAAGAAAACTCCGGTTTACAAAAGCGATTTAAGGAAAACTTTCAAAGACTCTGAAATCATTAAGCACGAAACCTTGCTTGACCGGTTGCGGACTATGCTCAATAATGAAGTTAGGTATAGTGAAAAACAATGGCAGGAAGAAATCATCCAAATCATTCTTATGCTCTTCCCAAAATATATTGTTGTTTTTGATGAGGTAAGGTTTAAAGATGTATACAACAAAAAGACAAGAAAGCTTGACTATGGCCTAATTGATTTCATGGGAAACTTGGATATTATAGAAATTAAAATTCCTTTTGAAAAGAGCATAGTAACCACCGGAAAATATAGGGACAACCATATTCCAAAACGAGATTTGTCCGGTACGATTATGCAAATCGAAAAGTACATCTACTATCTTAATAAATCAGGGGTGCAAGGAGAAAAGAAACTAACCAAAAAATACAAAGAGAAATTACCTTTTGGATTAGAAATAAAAATCACAAATCCAAACGGGATGATAATCATGGGTCGTGACATCGGCATGGACAAACATCAATTGGCAGATTTTGAAATCATCAAACGTAAGTACAAAAACATAATTGATATTTTTACCTATGATGACCTCTTGCGTCGGTTGGAAATAACAATAGGGCAATTAAAGCAATTGTAAAAATTTCAAGTTGGGGTCAATAAAATCAATTTTTCTAAATATGATTTATAGTACCGACTTCTGAAAAGAAACAATTAAAACAATGACAACATCCGATAAAAAGATATAAAGGTCAGTAGATAAATTCATACTTTTGAATTCAATAAATATAGGGTTTATATGGATATTTTCAAGGGTCAAAACCTTCTAGAGTTCTCCGATCGCTTCAAAACGGATCTGGACTGCAAGGAGTATCTCGCCGGGATCAAATGGAAAGAGGGTTTCAAATGCGTCAAATGTAACCATGTCGCAGCGCAGGTAAGAAAAGACTTTTCGAGGACGTGCAACATCTGCGGCCATACCGATTCGGCCACTGCCAACACGCTTTTCCATAAGGTCAAGTTCGGTCCTCGAAAGGCCTTTTTCATCTGTTTCGAGATGTCGACCAGTACAAAGAGCCTGTCGGCCAGTTGCATGGGCGTGCGCTACGGTGTCACCGAAAAGACCGCCCGCCTGTTCATGCTCAAGGTAAGGGAGGCCATGGCGTCCAGCGGGAACCACCCGATGGACGGCACGGTGCACGTCGACGAG
>NZ_MDGN01000028.1:0-381 GCF_002742365.1 Maribacter sp. 4U21 | reverse complement strand
CACCCCTCAGGAATTTCACCTAATTCAGAGCCGATGAACTCACCCTCTTGAAAAGGACCAAAATCTACGAACCAATGTTTGTAAAGCGCCATTGCCATGTTTTCCAAGGTTTTGTTCATGGCAAGGTTGTTTTCTATTTTGTCGTCTATGGCAGAGAGGATGCTGGCGATGGCCTGTTGTTCTGGGAAATCTGGCAGTTCAAACTCAAAATTAAAAATATCTTTTAAGGTTATGCTTGCTTGATTAGCACTTCCTGTCGCTGTAAACGCTATGTAATATAGAAAACCGTTATTCTTAAGAAGGTAATACAAAAACTTTTGCCCTATTAATCTTGAATCAAAATGCAGTACGATTACGTACTAATGATTCAAGATTAATAGG
>NZ_MDGN01000027.1:0-8683 GCF_002742365.1 Maribacter sp. 4U21 | reverse complement strand
TTACCCCGGAAGGTAAGGTCAGGCGCATGTACGCCATGCGCATCGAGGACTTCTCGGCAAGGTCGCTGCAATATATCTTCATCGACCATATCAGCAGGGAGGCCAAGGTGACCACGGACAAATGGAAGGGGTACAGGCCCATCGCAAAGGTCTACGATATAAACCAGATAGAAAGTGCGAAGGGGGCCAACTTCAAGGCGCTGCATACCATGATACACCAGATAAAGTCCTGGATTAGAACGACCTATTCATGGGTGAGCGACTTTCATATCAACAGGTATTTCAACGAGTTCTGCTTCAGCATAAACCGCTCCCAAAGCAAGGCGACCGTATTCAACAACCTGATAACTAAAATGGTCGGAAAAGAAAAAGTATACCGGTCCAAACTAATATGCAGTTAACTACTGACCTCTATACGTTTAAAAACGAAGACCTACACATTAACTTCTTTTTTCATAATTCCTATAAGAAATAATATATTACAAATTAAGTATTTACCTACTAAAGACAAGCGAAAGAACAATAAAATCACCGCACAACGAAAATAATGAGCATTACACCGTAAAGAACTTTTTAAACTATCCTAAAAAATTTTAACAACCATTCAAAACGTTACTTACAGGATACTTTTACATTCTAAAATGTGAAATGTTGATATATAATTTTTTATCGTTAAACCTGCTTGCATTATATTTTGTAAAGTTTAAAATACTAAGTTATACTTATTTATTGACTAACATTTATACGATTTAGGCTATCAAGGCTTAATGAGGTTCTAAACTATTATTTTAAAAATTTAACAAATTTATCTTGCTTATGAAATGACATTACACTCCACCAATTTAATTCAGTATCAAAACGGACTTTATTTCAAAATTTGAGTCTAGTTCTTTGTGCTTTACATAGTTCAAAATCTTGCATATTTGGTATAACCGCTTAAATTCAATAAAGAGGTATACCCTAATTTAAATTTCACGTAAAATGAAAAACCTCACAACAAGTAAATTAAGAAAAGGACTGTACCTTCTATTATTACTATTGTTACAATTAATGGCAATTGGCACCTACGCTAGCCCTTCCAATGAAGGTGGTAATGTGAGCTATTTTGTCTTTTATGACGATAACAAACCAGACATTAAAAAAACAAAATTTAACGAACTACATGGACCTCGTTTACCTAATGGTGCGTTTTTTACAACAGGGAAAATTGATTTAAGTACCAATTCCCAGAATGCTTTAAATTTCTTGGACAACAGTTTTGATATGTTGTCCAAAAAGAAAAAAGATAACAAAGGTGATGAAGGGTGCTGTGATGAAATTGACGGTAAACCGGCACAATTAACTTTTACCTTTTTAGGTGGAGGTTGTTCTGTAGATAACAATAGCCAAGATGATAAATCTGAATGTAATGGAGGCATTGGCACTCCTGAAAGAGCCCAGATAAGGGTCATTGATAAGAAGGATAATGAATTGTTCAATGGTAATATTGCTTTAGGTGATACCTTTACCTTTGGGGATGCCAATGATAAGTTGGAATCGGTAATTTATATTTATATCAATGGTAATCAGGAAGTGAATGAAGTCCATGCTTCTTGTTCTGCTCCGTTGATTCCCGGAGAGCGTTTCGGTAGCCTTCGTTTGGAAGGTCTGCTCAGTGATGATGGTGAGGTTTGTAATGAAAGTGATGTGCCACCGATTTTCGCAGAAGACTGCTGTGATGAAATCGACGGTAAACCGTCACAACTGACATTCACTTTTCTTGGCGGCGGTTGTGCTGCTGATGGTAATACCCAAGATGATAAATCTGAGTGTAATGGAGGGGTCGGTACCCCTGTAGATGCCCAAATTAGGGTTATAGATAAAAAGGATAATGAGTTGTTCAATGGAAATGTTGCCTTGAACGACACTTTTACCTTTGGCAACCCTAGTGATAAACTGGAATCTGTAATTTTTATATACATTAATGGTAATCAAGAAGTCAATGAAGTCCATGCTTCTTGTTCTGCTCCATTGATTCCCGGAGAGCGTTTCGGTAGCCTTCGTTTGGAAGGTCTGCTCAGTGATGATGGTGAGGTTTGCAATGAAACAGCTAATCTACCATGTGAGGCCACAATTGTCAATAATGGTTGTGAGCCAGCCGTTCTTTGGAGATTGATTTCAAAAAACAAGTGGCAAGAACCAGCCCAATCAACAATTCAACCCGGCCAGACGTATTCCTTTGATGTTTCAGATGGTCATGTGTGGCAAGTATGGAACGTTAAGGATGATAAACAATTTGGAAATGACTTTGTTGTCAATTGTGATGGTTCAAACAACTTTAGTTTCACTACACCTGGCTGTGGTGGTGGTGAAGATTGTTGTGACGAAGTCGATGGCAAACCTGCAGAACTTACTTTTCAATTTTTAGGTGGCGGTTGTGCCTCAGATGATAATACTCAAAGCGATAAGTCGGATTGCAATGGAGGAGTTGGATTTCCTACAAATGCAAATATTCAGGTTATAGACAAAAAAAATAACATATTATTTAACGGAACCGTAAAACTTGGCGACGCTTTCTCATTTGGAGACCCAGGGGACAAATTGGAATCTGTATTATACCTGAAAGTAAATGGCAACCAAGAAGTGGTTGAAGTTCATGCTTCATGTTCGGCACCTTTGGTAACCGGTGAACGTTTCGGAAGTTTTAAGTTAGTGTCACTGACAACAGATGATGGTGAAGTATGTGGAGAAATTCCACCGAACTGTAATTTAACTGTTAATGCAGGACCTGATATTGAATTTTGTGAGAACGAAACCATTAGCTTAACAGCTAATGTAAATGGGCAAAATGATTGTTCAACCACAGGGGAATCATTAGATCCATGTGAAGAAAAAAAGGAAAATGGAAAACCTCGAATACTTACTTTTGATTTTTTAGGAGGCGGCTGTGCAGCTGATAGTGGAAGTCAAGGTGACAAGGGTGACTGTAATGGTGGCGTAGGAACACCCCCCAACGCAAACATTAGAGTAGTAGATAAAAAAGGTAAAGTATTATTTAATGGTAATGTTGAACTGGGCGGCTCCTTTACATTTGGTAACGCCAATGATAAATTAGAGTCTGTAACATTTATTGAAATCAATGGCAAACAAGAAGTAATCGAATTTCATACTTCTTGCTCTGCACCAATAACCCTTGGTGCACGTTTTGGGAGCCTTAGATTAAAAAGCATGTTCACCGACGAGAATAAAACTTTCACTTATAATCCCGGAAATTCTCAAGTTGATTATGTTTGGACCACTGAAGACGGTAATATTATCGGAGACGCTAACCAAGCTACCATTACGGTTGACCAGTCAGGAACTTACATAGTTGTTGCCAAAGATTGTAAAGATTGTGAGGCAGAAGACGAGGTTGTGGTTAACCTATTAGACAAAGTCGTTATTGGTGATTTTGTATGGGTTGATGAAAACGAGAATGGTCTTCAAGATGATGGTGCTACTGGCGTTAATGGTGTTAATGCAACCTTATTCCAGGCTGACGGAACAGAAATTACATCAACTACAACTGCAAATAATCCAGATTCTGGTGATGCTGGTTATTATGAGTTTGAAGTATGTCCAGATTCTGGAGAATACTATATCGTATTTGACAACATTCCTAATGGATTTGAAATCACAGAACAAAACGCTGGTAGTGACGATAGTAATGGGCGAACTTATTGAAGGAGCCATTGAAGCTAGTTTGACTGTGTCACCTGAAGAAACAACAGTTTACAATGTGCTGGTAACAGACACAACACAGTTCGAATGTTTCGCAGAAATAGAGACTACTATTACTGTTAATCCGCTTACTCCGGACGAGACCATTGAGGAGACCGTTTGTGAGGGCGATACCTTTACCTATGAGGGCGAGGAGTACGCTGCAGGAACATACGAGTTCTCACAGACGGACGATAGCGGATGTCCTTACCTGATCACCCTTGTGGTGGACGAGTACCCGGCCACACCGGATAAGATTATTGATGCATATGTATGTGAGGGAGGGACCATTACCTATCAGGGTGTCGAGTATGGCCCGGGGTCCTATGATTTTCCTCAGGTGGACGATAACGGATGCCCATACTTGATAACTCTTGCCGTTGGTGAGTATCCCAAGACCGAGGACGAGACCATCGAGAAGACCGTTTGCGAGGGTGCTACCTTTACCTATGAGGGCGAGGAGTACGCTGCAGGAACATACGAGTTCCCACAGACGGACGATAACGGATGTCCTTACCTGATCACCCTTGTGGTGGACGAGTACCCGGCCACTCCGGACGAGACCATCGAGGAGACCGTTTGTGAGGGCGATACCTTTACTTATGGGGGTGAGCAGTACGCTGCTGGAACCTACGAGTTCCCACAGACAGACGATAACGGATGTCCTTACTTGATCACCCTTGTGGTGGACGAGTACCCGGCTACTCCGGACGAGACCATCGAGGAGACCGTTTGTGAGGGCGATACCTTTACTTATGAGGGCGAGGAGTACGCTGCTGGAACCTACGAGTTCCTACAGACAGACGATAACGGATGTCCTTACTTGATCACCCTTGTGGTGGACGAGTACCCGGCTACTCCGGACGAGACCATCGAGGAGACCGTTTGTGAGGGCGATACCTTTACCTATGAGGGCGAGGAGTACGCTGCTGGAACCTACGAGTTCCCACAGACAGACGATAACGGCTGTCCTTACTTAATCACGCTTATCGTGAAGGAGTTTGATGCCACTGTGGTTGATGCTGGTGATGACGTTACAATTTGTATTGGTGATGAAATCATGCTAACAGCGAGTGGAAATGGAACTTTTGAATGGTCTACAGGTGAAACTGGAGCTTCTATAATGGTATCTCCATCTGTTGACACTACCTATACGGTTACAGCTACGTCTGAGGAAGGTTGTGAAGCGGAAGATACAGTAACCGTATTTGTGAATGAAAAAGTTACTATTGGAGATTATGTATTTGATGATAGAAACGACAATGGTATTCAAGATGATGGCGATACTGGTGTAAACGGAGTAACCGTAACACTTTACAACTGCTCTAATGGAGAGAATAGCAATGGTGCTCTAGTAGAAACCACAGTAACTACAGATAATCCTAATACAGGAGAAGCCGGATACTATGGATTTGAAGTTTGTCCAAATAGCGGTCCTTATTATTTAGTTTTCGATAATATTCCTAATGGGTTCGAATTTGCAATGACCAATATTGGTGATGACACTTTAGATTCAGATGCTAATACCAATGGAGTAACTGATTGTTTTGAAGTAGGAGATACCGATGAAACAACGAAAGATGCCGGAATATATCGAAAAATCAATATTTACCTTGGTAACAAAATTAGACCAAGAGACCCTAATGGTTTTTATGAAGACCGAAGCTCTGATTCAGCTTGTATAGGAGACGATTTATGGTTATGGATTTATCGGGATAGCGATTTGAATGACTATGAAAATATAGGTGCTGGTCTTGAAGGTTTTGTTTTCACATGGAATTATCCAAATGGTGAAACATATGTAACCAAGGACATTAACTGTAGAGATTGTATTGGTGGAGATTGGGCTGGTAAAGAAATTTTAAATAATCTAGGACTAAACCAGGATGACTTTGGGCTTTACACTATAAGTTGGGTAAGTCCAGAGGGTGAGAGTGGAGTTTTAGAATTCACTTTGAACTATCCAGATGAAGGTTGTATAGAAGATGGTACAAGACCAAGTTCTGAAAGTTTGATAACTTCTGTATTCCCAGTCCCAGCAACTTCAGGTAGTACTTTAACAATTGTGATTAACACAGTAAATGGAAGTATTGAAAACAATATTGGATTGAACGCTGTTAATTTCAGTGCTGTATTTCCTGCAAATAAAGAGAATATTGGAATCTCATTATTTGATACCAATGGTAGAATGGTTAATCCTGTTCGTTCTTATGACATCACAAAAGGAAGAGATGTTGTTGAATATCCATTAGAGTATTTATCAAGTGGCAATTATATTCTGAAGGTTGATGGCAAAGATTGGTCAGATAGCAAACAAGTAATCATCAAATAAAAGGGTTGATTACTAGTATATAATTCAGAAGCCCCGTCATTAAATGGCGGGGCTTTTTTATTTAAAGTAATTAAGTTAAACACTTTTAAACTTTAGGGTCAATGTAAGCTTCCTTTAAAACCGAACTGTTTAAGAGTAGAGTAATAATCTTAACTTTAGACAGTATTATGAGAAAAAGTAAATTTTCACCCACACAGATTTCAAAGAAAGGAGTTTAACGCTGGTAAGAGTGTCGATCAAATCAGCCGTGAGCACGGTGTTAGTTCTGCTGCTTTTTACAAGTGGCGTTCTAAGTATGCTGGAATGAATTCTAAGGAATTAAAAAGGCTCAAGGAACTTGAAGAAGAAAACAGAAAACTTAAACAGATGTATGCTACTTTGGCATTAGATCATCAGATGGCTAAGGAGATCATCGAAAAAAAGCTCTAAAGCCCTGCCGTAAAAGAGCGATCACAAAAGAACTTATTCATTACGGTGTTAGTAGGGCGTGCCGTGTTCTCAATATGAGTAAGAGCGTTTACTATTATAAACCATTACCCAAGGACGATAGTGCAATAGCGCGAGCGCTTCATAGAAAAGCAAAGGAGCATTCAGAAGAAGGTTTTTGGAAATCTTACGACCGTTTACGAGAGGAAGGTAACCCTTGGAACCATAAACGTGTACACCGCGTTTATGTATCCTTGGGTCTTCCATTACGCAGGAAAGTAAAGAAACGCTTACCATCTAGGGTTAAAGAGTCTTTAGAAGTGCCAAACGAACTGAATCATACTTGGAGTATGGATTTTGTAACCGATGTCTTTGAGAACAAGAGACGCTTTAGGGCCTTTAATATTATTATAATTACCCCCATCCTTAGGACAATAAATCCAGAATAAGTTTAATGATGATGTTGAAAGAGGGGGGTCCGGGGGGAGACTCATAACTCCCCGTTTTTGTTGAAAACCCTGTTATGCCCTTTCGTACCATCACGCCGCTTTTCTCTTGCTCTGTTCATAAATTGTTGAAGGCGTCTCGTCTTCCAGGCTCTGGTGCCTCCTCTCGTCGTTGTAATACCTGAAATACTCTTCAAGCCCCCTGTAACATTGTAGCCCATCATCGGCCGGGAACAGGTACACATGCTCGTACTTCACACTGCGCCAAAGGCGTTCGACGAATATGTTGTCCAAGGCCCTTCCACGTCCGTCCATGCTCAGGCGGATTTCCTTTTCCTTCGTCACGAAGTCCGTGAACTCCCTTGCCGTGAACTGGCTCCCCTGGTCGGTATTGAGGATCTCCGGTGCGCCGTGTTCCGCTATAGCGGTCTCCAAGGTCTTCCTGCACCACTCCGATGTCATGGTGTTGGAGAGCGACCAGCCCACCACGTAGCGGCTGTACAGGTCGATTATCGCACAGAGATAGAGATATCCTCCCTGTACCGGGATATAGGTGATGTCCATGGCCCAGACCTGTCCGCACCGCTCGATATCGAGGTTCTTGAGCAGGTACTTGTATATCCTGTGAAGTTCCCCCTTGCCCTTCTTCGAGGTGTTCGGCTTCGGTCCCGTGGCCGATATCCCCATCAGGCGGAAGAGCCTCTCGACACGCTTTTTGTTGATGGCGTACCCCTTGTCCTTTTGCAGCCACGTGGTGATCCGGGGAACGCCCAGCCAGGGGTGCAGCATGTTCTCCTCGTCGATAAGGCGCATCAGCTCCAGGTTCAGTTCGTACTCGCCCTTTGGTTCGTAATAGACTCCCCTGCGGTGGATACCCGGCAGCTCGCACTGCCGTACCACGCTCAGGCCGTTCGCCTTGTCAACATGCCGTTTTCTTTGTTTCGCATCCTCTCTCATGACAAGGCTTTCTTTAAAAAATCCAGTTCGACCTTCTGCTGCCCGATGGTCTTGAGCAGCCGTTCCTCCCTTTCCTCGGCCTCGGTCTTCGTGTCCTTGGGCTTCTTGGAGAAGACCTCCTCGCCGTTCTTCAGGAACTGCGATTTCCAGTTCGTGATCTGGGCGGGGTGGATGTCGTACTTCCTGCCCAGTTCCTGGATCGTAAAACGTTCGCTCAAGGCTTCCAATACCACCTTGAACTTGAACTTCGGTGTGTGCTTTCTTCTACTCATAACACAGTAAATTTAAGTTAAAAATTAAACTTAACTTACTGTCCTAAAAGCGGGGGGAATTATAGGGGTAATTATAATACCACCAACGCAGTAGAAGGGTTCCATCGTCAAATACGCAAAGTGACCAAGACCAAAGGTGCATTCACCAATGACATAGCCCTCCTAAAATTGGTATATCTTGCTACAAAGAACATTGAAAAGAAATGGACAAGCCCACTACATAATTGGAGTCTTACGGTTCAACAACTTTATATTGAATTTGGGGACAGGATACCATTGGCATTAAACGCCAATTCCTTTTGTAGCCTTACCCGTTTTGTAGCCTTACCCGTGTAAGCTTCCCCCAATCAGAACTGTTTAGTTTTCCAAAACTTCATTAAAATTATTGTTTTTAATTCTTTTGGGGCTAGCCCCAAAAGAATTAAGTTCTGCGTATTTTATTGGCGGCACTTTGCCAAGTGCGTCATGTGGTCTGTGATGATTATAATCGTCCATCCATATACGTGTTTGCT
>NZ_MDGN01000026.1:0-37229 GCF_002742365.1 Maribacter sp. 4U21 | reverse complement strand
CGATGCTATTTTAGATAGACTCGTTCACACAGCACAAAGAATCGATATAAAGGGAGAATCAATGCGAAAAAAACTAAAAAATAAACAGTAAATTTAACTACAAAGGAATCGACTTTGAGCACTTAGTTTGCTATGCTCACTTTCATCCGGCGCACGTGGTTCACTTTGACAGGCTCATCCAATACGAGCATAGATCATTAAGTTTTCGGTTTCCCTTTCGAGTTTTCTTGTAATGAAGACGACTAATAATCTGCTGTTTTCTAACATGTTACATAGCTTTAAATTAGTAAATGAATAGTAAAAAACACGAGGTCAAATACCTTCAAAAGCTACTTCAATGTACAAAAAATACTGTGGTGTCCAATTCCCGAATCCCACACCAGCGAGGTGTTTTCAGGTGGTAATATGTGGTTTCATCTGATACCCCTAAAACATAAAACGTTGCAAATCAGGTGATTTGCAACGTCATGCAACTATATGAAAATAGTTAAGTCGGGGTGGCAGGATTCGAACCTGCGACCTCCGCGTCCCAAACGCGGCGCGATAACCGGGCTACGCTACACCCCGAAAATGGTTATCTTAAATATCTGTCCCTCACAGAATTTAGCGGAGAGACAGGGATTCGAACCCTGGGTACCCTTGTTAGGGTACGACGATTTAGCAAACCGCTCCTTTCGGCCACTCAGGCACCTCTCCTAATTTAGTATTGTAATGAACATCACTCCAAAGCGGTTGCAAATGTACATTTTTACCGCACAATAAAGCAACTATTTTTATAGTTTTTTCAAAAAAAATATATCAAAGTTTTACACGGGATACTCCACCCTTAGATGATAGATGTTCGTTAGCTTTTGCTTGAAGACTTTTTTAATCATTTCAATTTCCTTGAACGTTATATTGGCATTCAAAAACTGATTGGCATTCATTTGACCCGCAATAATCTTGTCTACAAATTCATCAATGATTAAAAAGGTTGGGTCTTTAAGGCTTTTAGAAGCGGCTTCAACAGAGTCTGCCATCATTAGAATAGCCGTTTCTTTAGAAAAGGGAAGGGGTCCAGGATATCTAAAATTAGCTTCGTCCACATCTATTTCCAAATCTTTTTGAAGTTTGTAGAAATAATATACCAAGGTAGTACCGTGATGTGAGCGTATAAAGTCAATGACCCTGTCCGGTAGCTTATTTTTTCTAGCTAATTCTATTCCATTAATCACATGGTCTATAATAATTTTAGCGCTTTCACTTGGGCTTATCTCATCATGAGGGTTTACATTGGTAATCTGATTTTCCGAGAAATACGTAGGGTTATTCATCTTGCCAATGTCATGATATAGGGCCCCGACTCTTACAAGCATGGCATTTGCTCCTATTTTGTTAGCAGCGGCTTCTGCAAGGTTTGCCACTTGTAGCGAATGATTAAAAGTTCCTGGAGCCTTATTGGAAAGCTCTTTGAGTAATTTGGAATTGGTATCCGAAAGTTCTAGCAGGGAAACGTCAGAAACTAGCCCAAAGACCTTTTCGTAAATATAAATCAATGGTTGCACAAAGAGCGTTATCATTCCATTCAAAAGGAATAGACCAAGTGTAAACCATTCTATATTGCCTAGATTTCCCTCATGTATGACATGAAAGGCGAGATAGGCTACACTATAGATTAAGGTTATCTGACCCACGGAGACAAAAAGATTGGCTCGTTTATACAGTTCCGAAACGGTAAGTATCGTTACAATGCCAGCAATAATCTGTAGAAAAATATATTCAAAGCTATTCGGTACTACAAAACCCAAAATAAGCACTGTTAAGACATGAACAAATAAGCCAAGGCGAGCGTCAAAAAATGTCTTTAATATTAAGGGCAAAATACACAATGGCATAACGAATACAAGGGCGTCGTTATATTTAACGACCATAGTGGTTACAAAAACTAAAAGTAGAATATTAAAAATTATGAAGGTAATCTTAGTATTATTGTTGTAGACTTCCTTCCTGTATTTCTTCAGAAATAAAAATAACATCATCAAAACCAAGGCCACTAAAACCGTATATCCTATTAGGATGTAATAGTAATTACTCGCTGTCCACAGTTCAGATTCATATTCTGAACGTAAGGAATCTAGGACCTTCAGGTTTTCCCCTTCAACCACTTCTCCCTTGGCTATAATTAGTTTTCCCTCGTCTACGGTTCCTCTTGTATAGGATATTTTGGATAAGGCATCCTCCCTTGATTTTCTTGAAAGTTCCTCGTCAAAGGAAACATTCGGCGTCATAAGGTCGAAAAAAAGCGACTCAAATTCTTTCTCGAAACCCGAAAAACCACGATCACTTAAAACAGACCGGATGAGATTATTGATTTCATTTAAACCATAAAATTCAGAAGTATCTGTCTGCGTAGCCTGATTGTTCCTTACCAGAAATAAGCTATTGCCGTTAATCTTATTTTGTGTATTATTTAAGATGCCATTTTTATAAATGGAATCAAGAATAACTTTCCCCATATTCTTCAGTCGCAATTTAGTAGAATTCCTCAATTCATTTCCGGCTACGAGTTCATCAAAACTATTATTGTACTTAGCTTCAATATCATCTACTATTTTTTGATCGTATCTGAAGTACTGGGGTTGATTCTTTTCAATTTCCTGCCTTTCTAGTTTTAGCTCCTCCTCTGATTTCTTGATGGAAAAATCAAATGGTGCATATAAATTTTCAAACTGCCAGGGCTTCCCTTTTTGAAATTCGTACTTGAACTTACCGCCTTTTGGAAAAAAGAACACTATGAAACCAACAGCCAAAATATAGAGGAAGTACTTATAGATAAGCGACTGTTTTTTATATAGGTTCTCCAAAAGGTATTTTTAACTATGAATAATTCAAAAATAGAAAAATATAAACTGATAAACAGGAAATGGTTACATTACCATTAGGTTGCATCATAATTTAGTAATTTCGCTTTATTAACAAATTTGATTTATGAAAGAGGTAGTTATCGTTTCCGCAGTTCGAACACCAATTGGTAGTTTCATGGGTGCTTTATCCTCCGTTCCCGCAACCAAATTAGGTGCTGCGGCCATCAGCGGAGCTCTAGAAAAAATTAAGCTCGACCCCAAGTTGGTCGATGAAGTACTCATGGGCAACGTAGTGCAAGCTGGCACAGGCCAAGCTCCTGCCAGACAGGCTGCAATCTTTGCAGGAATTCCTGATACCGTTCCCTGCTCAACAATTAATAAAGTTTGTGCTTCTGGAATGAAAACGGTCATGCAGGCCGTGCAATCCATAAAACTGGGGGACGCCTCAATAATCGTTGCAGGTGGAATGGAGAACATGAGTATGATACCCCATTACGTTCACATGAGAAACGGCACTAAATTTGGTCCCGCTTCACTAATAGACGGTATGCAAAAAGACGGTTTGGTAGATGTATACGACCAAAACGCTATGGGAGTATGTGCAGATGCATGTGCTGAAAAATACGAATTCTCAAGAGCTGAACAGGATGATTTTGCGATACAATCGTACAAAAGGTCGGCTACAGCTTGGGAAAAAGGTAACTTCAAAAATGAAGTTGTTCCCGTAACCGTGCCTCAGCGCCGGGGGGAACCCTTAGTCATAACTGAAGATGAAGAGTACAAGAATGTAAAGCTAGAAAAGATTCCAAACCTGAGACCCGCATTCTCAAAAGATGGTACGGTCACCGCCGCCAATGCTTCCACCATTAACGATGGCGCCGCCGCATTGGTTCTCATGAGTGCTGAAAAGGCCAAGGAATTGGGCATAACACCTATAGCAAAAATTACAGGATATGCGGATGCCGCGCAGGAACCAAAATGGTTTACCACTGCTCCCGCTAAAGCCCTGCCTAAAGCCCTAGCGAATGCAAAAGTTGACCTAAATGAGGTGGACTATTTTGAATTTAACGAAGCTTTTTCCGTAGTTGGTTTGGCCAACATGAAAATACTTGGTTTAAAGGATGGCAATGTAAATGTTAACGGTGGTGCCGTTTCCTTGGGCCACCCCCTTGGTTGCTCCGGAGCAAGAATTCTAGTGACACTATTGAATGTTCTTGAACAGAATAATGGAAAAATAGGAGCTGCAGCTATCTGCAACGGTGGCGGAGGAGCTTCTGCAGTAATCTTGGAAAGAAATTAATTCCTGCAAAAGCATCCATGCAATACGGTATTTGTCCTTTAAGCACTGTTCCTGTTAAGATTTCACCTGAAGAATCCTCGGAGATGCTCTCTCAACTTCTGTTTGGAGAACACTTTAAGGTTTTGGAATCCCGGAAATATTGGTCTAAGATTAGAGTCTCTTTCGATAAAACCGAAGGGTGGATTTTAAATAGGCAATTGGCTTTCATTACTGAGGAGGAGTATCATCAAATCGACAACTCACCATGCAGTTATACGGCCGATTTAATATCTTATGTCGAAAATAGAAATCAACTTTTAATACCGATTCTACTAGGCTCTTCTATAACCGATTCTACTACTCTTGACATAAAATTTGAAGGAAACGCCGTTAAATCAACACAGAACAAGGCCCAGCTCATAAAGACGGCCTTGTTATATCTTAATTCACCAGAGTTGCATGGCGGTAGAACACCTTTTGGCATCGATGCATCAGGTTTTACCCAAATGGTTTATAGAATTAACGGGTACGACTTATTGAGGACAGCGGTAGACCAAGCTGCCCAAGGAGACGCTTTGAGTTTTGTTGAAGAGAGTGAAGCCGGCGATCTGGCATTTTTTGACAATTCTAATGGTATTATTGACCATGTAGGTATCATCATGGACAACAATTATATTATTCATGTAAACGGTATGGTAAGGATTGATCGCCTGGACCATACCGGTATATTTAACAACGACTTAAGAAACTATACGCACAAGCTAAGGGTTATCAAAAAAATCATATAAAAAAACCCTCCAAAGAGGGCCTTCTTGTATGATGAAAGAAGATTACTACTCTCCCAATAATTTCTTTACTCTCATAAAGTTTTCGTTATCACCCATGGCGCCATAAATGTTCTTTAATTGGGTAAGTACGCCTTGATTATCTGGATTAGTTTTTAAAGCCTGCTCCAATACAGTAGCGCCCTCCATGAACAAATCGTCCTTTTTCGTTTTCAGTTCCTCATACCTCGCTATATCTGCACGAGAATTTCCTAGTGAGTTCATCTCATCAATCAAACCATTTCCTTCGTTTACATAGGTTGTGGACAAATTTAAATAAGCATTGGTATAACCGGGATTAAGCTCTAAAGCCTTTTTGTAGGAAGTCCTAGCCGCCTCAAAATCTCCCTGCTCCATGTTAATTACACCAACATTATAGTGCAAGTCTGGATTATCCGGCGCCACCGCTATGGCTTCTGCCATCAAAGACTTAAACTTCTCCTTATCACCCATCTTAAAATAAAGATTAGCTTCATTAAGAATTAGGTTTACATCATTTGGATCGTTTGCTCTTGCGGCCTTGTAAGCTTCGAGTGCCTTATCATCTTGACCTAGTTGCGTGTAAATCAAAGCCGTGTTCTTTACGATTTCGGCAGTTTTTGAAGGAGTTTTTTCATCCAACGGCTCTTTATAGGTACCGGACTTTACCATCAAATCTCGCTGCACCTTATCCATCTCCTCAACTTCTCCAGTAGCGGTATTCGTAGCCTTGTACACTATGGCACTACCATCATAACCTACTTCCTGTAGCTCATTATAATATTTTAAGGCATCTTCATAATGACCACCGTTTACGGCACTGCTTGCCGCATAATATAGATAAGAAGTATCCTTAGGACTTATTTTATAACTCATATACAACTTTTCCGCTGCCTCCTTAAACTTCTTATTCCCGTTGTCGGTCACTGCTGAGTTTACTAAATCCGCTGTCAAACTCGCTATATACTTATTTGTTTCTGCCGTGTATTTTTCTTTTCCCATTTGGGTTTCAATTTCCAAAACTTTTTGGAATGATTCTACAGCGGGTTCAAAAGCAGTATTATCTCCCTTTTTAGCCAAATCACTATAAACCTTACCTCTAGTAAAATAATATTGGGCTTGTAATTTTTCATCAGCACCGGAAATTAATCCAGAGGCTGCCTCTAAAGAAGTTTTGGCGGTAGCCGTATCTCCACCCTTTAGCGCTTTTTCCGCAGCTTTTATTTCATTTTTCTGAGCAAACCCGATCATAGTAAACGATAGGCCCACTACCATTAAAATTCTATTTTTCATTTTTAGTATATTAATTATTAGTGTTTAAATTTTAAGATTCTGTTTCTTCGGTATCACCATTATCAATTCCCGTGCCATCTTCCTCAGTAGTCACATCAATGTCCCTTAGTTCCACTTCATCCAGCTCCTCGTCATCCTTCATCACTTTGGCTACGGCGGCAATGGAATCATCTCCTTTTATGTTGATCAACTTAACTCCTTGAGTTGCCCGTCCCATTACCCTTAAATCTTCAACACTCATACGTATGGCGATGCCCGATTTATTGATGATCATTAAGTCATCTGAGTCCGTTACGTTTTTAATGGCTACGAGATTTCCTGTTTTATCCGTAATACTGATGGTCTTGACTCCTTTACCTCCCCTGTTCGTAATACGATAATCTTCGATGCTAGAACGTTTTCCATAACCGTTTTCCGACACTACTAAAAGTTCGTCTTCAAAATTATGAACGGAAACCATTCCTATTACTTCATCATTATCGCTGGCCAGTGTAATACCTCTTACACCAGAGGCATTCCTACCCATGGGTCTTGTTTTACTTTCCTCGAAACGAATGGCCTTACCAGATTTAAGTCCTAAGAATATTTGGCTGGTACCCGTAGTCAGTTTAGCTTCTAGAAGTTCATCACCTTCCCTTATCGTAATGGCGTTGATACCATTCTGTCTAGGCCTAGAATACTGCTCTAAGGAAGTTTTCTTGACCGTACCTTTCTTGGTAGCCATAATTACATAATGACTGTTCACGTACTCCTCATCCTTCAAATCCTGGGTACAGATAAATGCCTTAACCATATCGTCCTGTTCAATGTTGATAAGGTTTTGTATGGCCCTTCCTTTTGATGTTCTGCTACCTTCGGGTATTTCAAAAACT
This sequence comes from Maribacter sp. 4U21, assembly GCF_002742365.1. NCBI lineage: Bacteria > Pseudomonadati > Bacteroidota > Flavobacteriia > Flavobacteriales > Flavobacteriaceae > Maribacter > Maribacter sp. 4U21. The sequence continues at coordinate 30,139 of NZ_MDGN01000026.1, read as the reverse complement.
CGCATCCAAAAACATTTTCCTTTTTGCGTAAAGAACAACATGTATTGATGATTTGTTCCTACGAAAAGATGCTCCAAGAAATCTTCGTTTCTTGTAGAGGATGCTTTCTGACCTACACCTCCCCTGTTCTGGGTTTTATATTCGGTAAGCGGTGTTCTTTTTATGTAGCCTAATCGAGAAATCGTAATTACAACCTGCTCGTTAGGAATCATATCTTCCATGCTCAAGTCTCCACCGGCAAAGTTAATCTCAGAACGACGCTCATCACCATACTTATCTTTTACTTCCTGCAACTCGTCTTTGATGATCTGCATTCTGCGTTCTTTCTTTTCCAGAATATCCTTTAAATCTGCTATGGTCTTGACGATTTCGTCATACTCGGACCTTAGTTTGTCTTGCTCCAGTCCTGTTAGCTGACGTAAGCGCATTTCTACGATGGCTTTGGCCTGAATTTCTGTCAACTTAAAGCGTTCCATCAAATTTTCACGAGCTTCATCCGCATTGGACGAGGCCCTGATTATGGCAATTACCTCATCAATATTATCGGAAGCAATGATGAGACCTTCCAGTATATGTGCACGGTCTTCAGCCTTCTTAAGCTCAAATTTTGTACGCCTTACCACTACTTCATGACGATGTTCCACGAAATAATGAATCATCTCCTTTACGTTCAGCAATTGAGGTCTTCCGTTAACCAAGGCAATATTATTGACGCTGAAAGAGGTCTGTAGCGCGGTATACTTATATAGCGTGTTTAAAACGATGTTAGGAATGGCATCTCTCTTTAAAATGTAAACGATGCGCATACCATTACGGTCAGATTCATCTCTTATCGTAGATATCCCTTCTATCTTTTTATCATTAATCAAGTCCGCCGTTTTCTTGATCATATCGGCCTTATTCACCTGATATGGTATTTCCGATACTATAATGCATTCTCTACCTTGAACCTCTTCAAAAGTAGCTTTGGCACGCATCATTACACGTCCTCTTCCTGTATGGAAAGCTTCTTTTACGCCATCATAACCATAAATGATACCACCGGTAGGGAAATCCGGCGCTTTAATATGGGTAATCAGTTCGTCTATTTCTATATCGTTATTATCAATATAGGCCATGGTGCCATCTACAACTTCCGAAAGGTTGTGTGGCGGCATATTAGTGGCCATACCTACGGCAATACCCGAGGCCCCGTTTACAAGAAGATTTGGAATTCTAGCAGGTAGCACGGTAGGCTCCTGTAGAGAATCATCGAAATTCAACTGATGATCCACCGTATCCTTGTCAATATCTGCCAACATGTCGTCGGCTATCTTACGCATACGCGCTTCCGTGTAACGCATGGCCGCAGGGCTGTCCCCATCTATAGATCCAAAGTTACCCTGGCCATCAATTAACATGTACCGAAGACTCCACTCCTGGGCCATCCTTACCATAGTATCGTATACGGAAGTATCTCCGTGCGGGTGATACTTACCCAAAACCTCACCAACTATACGCGCAGATTTCTTGTGAGAACTACTGCTCCTAACCCCTAGTTCGTACATCCCGAACAATACGCGCCTATGAACAGGTTTTAGTCCGTCCCTGACATCTGGCAGGGCTCGTGACACAATGACCGACATTGAATAATCAATGTAGGCAGATTTCATTTCCTCTTCTATGTTAATAGGAATTAATTTTTCACCTTCCGCCATTTTAAAATCTTATGTTTTTTAATTAGTAAAAAAGCATGACAATTTACGTAAAATCGATGCCTTCCAAGAACAACCAAGGGTATTTATTAAAATATTTATTAACACTTTACTAAGTAATAATAGTTAATAATTATACGTTGAAATACTTTGATCCGGTTCTCTTTTCTATCATTTAGAACAACTTTAACGAATATAGGTACGGTATTTGCCAATGATTGGAGGAGATTTAGTAATTTTATAGTTGATAATATATTTTATGGATGATAATTTTTCGCCTAGAGTAAAGGATGTTATAGCATATAGCAAAGAGGAAGCATTACGCCTTGGTCATGATTTCATAGGTACCGAGCACCTAATGCTGGGGCTTTTGAGAGATGGAAATGGCAAAGCGATAAGTATACTCGATGCTTTGTCCGTTGATTTGGACCACCTAAGGAGAAAAGTAGAAATACTTAGCCCTTCAAATCCAAATGCTACAGCCGTACAAAAAGATAAGAAGAACTTACATTTAACGAGACAGGCAGAACGAGCGCTGAAAACAACTTTTTTAGAAGCAAAACTTTTTCAGAGTTCCTCCATTAATACCGCACATTTATTACTGTGCATTCTGCGCAACGAGAATGACCCTACTACAAAACTTCTTCATAAGCTAAAAGTTGATTATGATAGTGTTAAGGAGCAATTTAAATTTATGATAACGAGTGATGACGATATGGTAGACGGTCCTACCGCTGAATCTTTCCCTAGCGACTCAGAAGAAACCAATGAAGGTAAAGAAAATACTTTTGGTTCTACTTCTAGCCAGAAAGGTGCTAAAAAATCCAAAACCCCTGTTTTGGACAATTTTGGTAGGGACCTCACACAAATGGCAGAGGAAAATAGATTGGATCCCGTTGTGGGAAGGGAAAAAGAAATTGAGCGGGTGTCTCAAATCCTAAGTAGAAGAAAGAAAAACAATCCGCTACTTATTGGGGAACCAGGTGTGGGTAAGAGTGCTATCGCGGAAGGTCTTGCTTTACGTATTATCGATAAGAAAGTATCTAGAATATTATACAACAAAAGAGTAGTAACGCTAGATTTGGCTTCTTTGGTTGCAGGCACAAAATACCGCGGTCAGTTTGAGGAGCGTATGAAGGCTGTTATGAACGAGTTGGAGAAAAATGATGACGTTATACTTTTTATTGACGAAATCCATACCATAGTCGGCGCTGGTGGAGCCACAGGTAGCCTTGATGCTTCCAATATGTTTAAACCAGCACTAGCTCGTGGTGAAATCCAATGTATCGGAGCAACGACACTTGACGAGTACAGACAATATATTGAAAAAGATGGGGCGCTAGAAAGAAGGTTCCAAAAAGTGATTGTAGAACCTACTACGGTAGAGGAAACCATTGAAATACTTCATAATATTAAAGGTAAGTACGAAGACCATCATAATGTTAGTTATACAGACGAAGCTATAGAAGCTTGTGTAAAACTTACAAACCGTTACATGACGGACAGGTTTCTTCCGGACAAGGCCATCGATGCCTTAGATGAAGCTGGTTCTCGTGTTCATATCGTAAATATGGACGTTCCTAAACAAATCTTGGAACTGGAGAAAAAGCTAGAAGACGTAAGGGAACTCAAAAATTCTGTTGTTAAAAAGCAGAAATACGAAGAAGCGGCAAAGCTAAGGGATGACGAAAAGAGTCTTGAAAAAGATTTAGCGATTGCTCAAGAAAGATGGGAGGACGATAGTAAACTGAACAAAGAGACCGTTACAGAGGATAATGTGGCCGATGTAGTTTCCATGATGAGCGGTATTCCCGTAAACAGAATTGCACAAACGGAGAGTAACAAGCTATCCGAATTACCTGCTTTGATCAAATCGAACGTAATAGGTCAGGACGAAGCCGTTTCAAAGGTATCCAAAGCTATACAACGTAATAGAGCTGGCCTAAAAGACCCCAACAAGCCTATTGGATCCTTTATCTTCTTAGGACAAACGGGTGTGGGTAAAACGCAGCTGGCAAAGGTAATGGCAAAAGAGCTATTCGATTCCGAAGACGCACTTATACGTATAGATATGAGTGAATATATGGAGAAATTCGCCATTTCCAGATTGGTTGGTGCTCCTCCGGGATACGTAGGTTATGAGGAAGGCGGACAATTAACGGAGAAAGTACGTAGAAAACCGTATTCCGTTATCTTATTGGATGAAGTAGAAAAAGCGCATCCAGATGTCTTTAATATGCTCTTGCAAGTATTGGATGATGGTTATTTAACGGATAGTTTAGGTAGAAAAATCGATTTCAGGAATACAATCATTATAATGACAAGTAACATTGGTGCCCGCCAGCTTAAGGATTTTGGACAGGGCGTAGGTTTTGGAACATCGGCTAAGAAAGAACAGGAAAGCGCACACCAGAAAGGTGTAATAGAGAATGCGCTTAAAAAGGCATTTGCTCCAGAATTTTTGAACCGGATTGACGATGTCATTGTTTTCAATGCTTTAGAAAGAGAACATATTCATCAAATTATAGACATTGAATTATCCAAGTTGTTCAAAAGAATCAATGATATAGGTTACGACTTAAACCTTACCGAAGCAGCGAAGGACTATATTGCCGAAAAAGGTTTTGATAAGCAATATGGGGCAAGGCCATTGAAAAGAGCAATTCAAAAATACATTGAAGATGCTCTAGCGGAAGAGATTGTCAACTCCAAACTCGAGGAAGGTGATAGTATTTTTATGGACCTTGACAAGAAGAATGAGGAACTGACCATAAAAATCAAAAAAGCTGAAAAATCCTCTAAAAAACAGGATTAACAAAGCTATAGGTACTACAAAAGAGCCCAATACGGGCTCTTTTTTTAGTCTATTATTTTTCATTTCGTAAGAATTGATTCACAAACCAATTGCAGTATTAGCAGTACGAACGATATTTGAGCTTTTAATCTAATATTTTATCGGAAAGCGTTTGATACTTCTACTTTCGTCCCAGACACACTATAATACACAAGGCAATGAGCGTTGGATCGGCGAAGAAAAAAGTAATCGTAAGAGAGTATCAATTAGAAATAGGTAAAGTTCAGGTTTTTGACAATTACATGGTTTCAATTTTTGATGAAGGTGCTACCCTAACATTAGAAAGAGCTTATCAGATAATTGGTATTTCGGAAATACATTTCAGGAATAAGAGTTTTGGATTTATTAGTCTACGTAAAAACTCTTACGCTATAGATCCCACCATTTACAACTACCTAAAAGAACTAGAAAACTTAAAAGCATTCGCCATAGTCTCGGTCAAAGAGATAGACATGCATAATTTTAAGATTGAAAAGCTGTTTTACAAAAAGCCGATGAAATTCTTTATCGAATACGAGAACGCTTTAAAATGGGTAAAGCGTAGGGTTAAATCTAAATAAGCTACTCTGAAGATTCTTCAGTTCCTTGCGTCTGATTCTCAGGTACTTTAAAGAGGTCAAGATAAGCAAGCCCCAAATTATCAATTATATCGGAAGCTATCAAGGCCTGATAAGCTTTAGTCTCAATGGCCAAGTCACCGGACTTACCGTGTAAGTAAACTCCAAAAATTGCGGCATGTAATGGGTCATAACCCTGCGCGATGAGTCCAGCAATAACTCCTGTAAGAACATCTCCACTGCCTGCGGTTGCCATGCCGGGATTCCCCGTTGTGTTTACATAACCCTTTTTGTTGAAAACGGTAATGGTATGGGCTCCTTTGACAACTAAAATACAGTTGTACTTTTCAGAGAATAATTTTGCTTTTTCAAGTTTATCAAAATCATCTTTCCATGCTCCAATTAAACGCTCTAGTTCTTTCGGATGCGGTGTAAGGACGGTTTTCGGTGGTAACAATTTTAAAAGTGATTTCTTAGATGCAAGAATATTCAAGGCATCGGCATCAATAACTAAGGGTAATTGGTTGATTTTTAAGAACTCGGTGAACGCATCTACAGTCTTTTGCGCTGTACCCATACCTACACCAATTCCAATAACTGATGGTGAAATGTCAAAACTGATTTTGGATATGGATTGTTCTTCATCGGTTATAACCATGGCTTCCGGTAGTGCGGTTTGCAAGCTTTCATAACCACATTGAGGGATATACGCAGTTACTAATCCACTTCCTATTACCAAAGTAGCCCTTGAAGCTAGTTGCATCGCTCCCACTTTGCCGTAACTTCCCCCAATTATAAGTGCGTGGCCGTAGGTGCCTTTGTGCGAAAACTTTTTTCTAGGGATGTACATGGGTAGTACCTCATTTTTCCCTATTAATTCGTAATCGGTTTCTTCACTCATTAAAAATTCCGCATCCAGACCTATATCCAAAACCTCCCATTGTTCTACAAAAACTCCTGTTTCCGGTAAAAAGAATACGAGCTTTGGTGTTTGAAAACTTAGGACATAATTTGCCTTTACTACTGCTTCCTTATGCTCGGGAACTCTATCTGCGTAAAGTCCAGAAGGTATATCCACAGAAAGAATAAAGGCTTGCGAGGCGTGTAAATGGGCAATTAATTTGACAACCCAATCGGCAGGGGGCCTATTAATACCTATACCGAATATCGCATCTACTATAATATCATCTCTACCAATTTCAGGAAACTCACAGTCAGAATCCATAAAATTTGGCCATATTTTTCTATCCTTTAGCCTATCTAGGTTTATCAAAAAATCCTTAGAACGTTTTTCGCTATAATTAACGACATTTACAGCGATATTATAGCCATGTTCTTGAAGGTGCCTTGCTAGCGCAATTCCGTCACCGCCGTTGTTTCCTATACCACAGAATAAATGTATTTTAACCGGTGCTCCTTGCATGCGTAAATGCATCCAGTTAAAAATCTGTATTGCAGCTCTTTCCATCAGCTCTTCTGTACCAATTTGTTGTTTCTCCGTTGTGAATTTATCAGCAGAATAGATTTGTTTTGAGGTAAAAAGCTTCATTTTTTAGTTTTAGTTGGGTAAAATTAACGATTCGGTAAAAATTTGTGGAATCATTTGATTAGCTCATCAAATGTACTACTTTTGGTTTTTAAATTTTATAATGTACTTCGCAATCACAGGCCTTGAATTCGATTTCTCTAGACTAATTATTCTTTCTAGCACGACTTTGGTATATGGCACCCCTATGGGGTAAAAGCTACTATTTTCCGTCTCCCATTCAAACACACTCAGCGTTTTTAAGAAGTCAATATTCCATTCAAATGAAAGTATTAAAGTTTGGCGGCTCTTCAGTTGCCAGCCCTGAAAACATAATAAAGATCAAAGATATCATCTCTCGATATGATGATAGAACAATCATTGTAGTCTCCGCCTTTGGGGGCGTTACAGATGATTTGATAGCAGCTGGGAAATTAGCTGAAAATCAGGATGATTCCTATAAAAAAATCTTAGAAAAAATTGAAATCCGGCATTTGGCCGCGATCAAAGCGCTATTGCCAATTGAAGAGCAAAGTAAAGTCTTAAGTAGTGTTAAAAAGGAGCTTAATGTTCTAGAAACGCTATTGGACGGTGCTTTTTCCATTGGAGAACTAACGCACAAACTCTCCGACAAAATAGTTTCATACGGAGAATTGTTATCCTCTTTTATCATAAGTGAATATCTTATAAGTCAAGGAATTAACTGCGCATATAAAGATAGTAGAGACCTTATCATAACTACAAATAGAAACGATAGAATAACGGTAAACACTGAGAAAACAACTGCAAACTGTAGGGCTTATTTTGGTGATTCTACGCATGAGGTAATCGTTTGCCCAGGTTTTATTTCTAAATCAGAAAATGGAGATGCTACGACCTTGGGAAGAGGCGGTTCTGATTATACGGCAGCTTTATATGCGGCAGCTATAGATGCCGAAATATTAGAAATTTGGACGGACGTTAGTGGCATGTATACCGCAAATCCAAAAATGGTAAAACAAGCTAAGCCCATTGCTCATATATCCTATGAGGAAGCCATGGAACTATCTCATTTTGGAGCTAAGGTATTGTACCCCCCGACCATACAACCTGTATTGTCCAAAGGTATTTCTATACGCATAAAGAATACATTTCTCCCGGAGGCCGAGGGAACCTTAATCACAAAATCCAAGAACGAAAAAGGCAAGACCGTTCGAGGAATAAGCCACATAAGCAATATGGCTCTATTGTCTTTGGAAGGTCCTGGAATGGTTGGTATTCCAGGTATATCCAAACAGTTTTTTGAAGTACTGTCACAGGCCAATATAAGTGTGGTCCTCATCACACAGGCTTCTTCGGAGCATTCTATCTGTATAGGAATTTCGGCGGATGATGTAAGCAAAGCGGTGGCTATCGTGAATGAGGCTTTTGCCTTTCAGATAGAAAGAGGCCGTATAAAACCAGTTATTCCCGAAACAAATTTGGCCATTGTTGCCCTAGTGGGGGACAATATGAAGAATCATCAGGGGCTTAGCGGTAAAATGTTCAGTACACTTGGGAGAAACAACGTAAACATTAGGGTTATCGCCCAAGGAGCATCGGAGAAAAATATCTCATGTGTTATCGAGGGGAAGGACGTTAAGAAAGCATTGAATGCCTTGCACGAAGAATTTTTTGAAGAGAATATTAAGCAGTTGAATCTCTTTGTCATGGGAGTTGGTAATGTAGGCGCTAAGTTCTTAAACCAAGTCAGGCAACAAAAAAAGTATTTAAAGGAGAACTTAAAACTCAACATAAGGGTCATAGGTATCTCCAATTCTAGAACAATGGTTTTTAATGAGAACGGCATTTCATTAAAAAACTGGGAAACGGAATTGGCGAATGGGGAACAAGCGAATAAATCCACGTTTTTTGATACAGTGAATACATTTAACTATAGGAATAGCATTTTTGTAGATAATACCGCTAGTAATGAAATAGCCAGCACATATGATATGTATTTAGGAAATAGTATTTCTGTAGTGACCTGTAATAAAATTGCTTGTTCTTCGGAGTATGAAAATTATAACCATCTAAAAGAATTGGCGCGTACTTATAACGCTCCGTTCTTATTCGAGACCAATGTTGGGGCGGGACTTCCAATTATAGATACTTTAAAACACTTGATAGTTTCTGGAGATAAAATTCAAAAAATACAGGCGGTGCTTTCTGGAAGCCTAAACTTTGTATTCAACAATTTTAATGATACTACGACCCTTCATGATATTGTGAAACAAGCTCAGGAAGAGGGATATACGGAGCCCGATCCAAAAATAGATTTAAGTGGTATAGACGTTATGCGAAAAATTCTGATTCTTGCTCGCGAAAGTGGCTATCGACTGGAAATATCAGATATAATGAACGAATCCTTCCTTCCCAAAGAGAGTTTGAACGCCGACAACAATGAGGATTTTTTCACCTCGCTAAAGAAACACGAAGCAGATTTTCAGAAAATGTACAATGAGGCTGCCACCAAAGGAGCCAAACTTAAATACGTAGCACAATTTGAAGATGGAAAAGCTAGCGTGGGGCTTCAACAAATTCCTAAGGGTCACGATTTTTATAACTTGGAAGGTAGTGACAATATAGTCCTATTTTACACGGAAAGATATCCAGACCAGCCCATGATCATTAAAGGTGCTGGCGCCGGAGCAGATGTTACGGCATCCGGTATATTTGCAGATATTATTAGAATCGGTAATTTCTAAAAAAATGGAATCGATAAAAGTATTTTGCCCGGCCACCATTGCTAATATCTCTTGTGGATTTGATGTTCTAGGCACGGCCTTAGATGCCGTTGGTGATGAAATGATCGTTCGTAAAACCAATCAAAAAGGAGTACGTATTACAAAATTGGAAGGTCAAGAACTCCCCTTGGAAACCCTTCAAAATGTGGCCGGTGTTGCTGGCTTGGCGTTCTTAACAGCCAGTGATTATACTGGTGGTTTCGATATAGAGATTTACAAAAAAATTAAGGCGGGTAGCGGAATAGGCAGTAGTGCCGCTAGTTCGGCCGGAGCGGTTTGGGCAATGAACACATTGCTAGGCAATCCCTTTACAACATTAGAACTGGTAAAGTTTGCTATGGAGGGTGAGCGGTTGGCAAGTGGTGTCGCCCATGCCGATAATGTTGCCCCTGCGCTGTACGGAGGTTTTACACTTGTGCGAAGTTACAACCCCTTAGACGTCATAGAAATTCCAAGTCCCAAGGAACTGTACGCCACGGTAATACATCCTCAAATAGAAATAAAGACCTCAGACTCTAGAAAAATTTTAAAAACGACCCTAAGTCTTGAGGACGGTATTAAGCAATGGGGTAACTTGGGTGGACTGATTGCTGGTCTCTTCAAGGAAGACTATGCATTAATAGGACGTTCCTTGGAAGACCATATCGTTGAACCCATACGTTCCATACTAATTCCCGGCTTTGACACCATCAAAGCAATTTCCATTGAAAATGCTGCTTTAGGTTGTGGTATTTCGGGCTCGGGTCCATCTATTTTTTCCTTTAGCAAAGGTGAGGAGAATGCCAAAAATGTTGCACAGGCAATGCGGGAGGTGTATGACAAAATCGGGATAGATTATGACGTTCATATATCAAAAATCAATAGGGAAGGAATTAAGGTGATAGCATAATGAAATATTATAGTTTACATAAAGAAGCTCCGGAAGTTACCTTTGAAGAAGCCGTAGTTAATGGAATTGCCCCTGATCGTGGCTTATATTTTCCAGAAAGTATAACTCCCTTACCCGACTCCTTCTTCAAACATATCCAAGATTTATCCGACCAAGAAATAGCATTTAATGCCATACATCAATTCGTAAGTGAGGTCATCCCCAATGAAAAATTGAAGGAAATTCTTGACAATGTGCTTGATTTTGAATTCCCGTTGGTTGAAATCGAAGAAAATGTGGCGGCCTTAGAATTATTTCATGGTCCCACAATGGCTTTTAAAGATGTTGGTGCACGCTTTATGGCCAATTGTCTTGGATACTTCTCAAAAGAAAATAATAATGATGTAACTGTTTTAGTAGCAACATCCGGAGATACCGGAGGAGCTGTAGCAAATGGATTTTTAGGCGTAAAGGGTGTTAAGGTTGTAATTCTTTACCCTAGCGGGAAAGTGAGCGATATTCAAGAAAGACAGCTCACTACTTTAGGACAGAACATTACCGCCCTTGAAGTTGACGGTACCTTTGACGACTGTCAAAAAATGGTTAAAACCGCCTTCTTAGACCAACAACTTTTAGAACATATGCAACTGACCTCCGCCAATTCAATTAACGTAGCGCGTTGGTTACCGCAGTTATTCTATTTTTTGTTCGCTTACAAACAAGCCAAGTCAAAGGGTAAAGAAATTGTTTTTTCTGTACCTAGCGGGAATTTTGGTAATATCTGTGCCGGCATTGTAGCTCAAAAACTGGGAATGCCGGTAAAACACTTTGTTGCGGCAACAAATATCAATGACACGGTTCCGGAATTCATGAAGACAGGAAACTATAATCCAAAACCTTCTTCCGCGACCATATCTAACGCCATGGATGTGGGCGATCCCAGTAATTTTATCCGTATACGTCATTTGTTCCAGAATGATTTAGCACTATTAAGAAGGCACCTCTCCTCCTACTCTTTTGACGATACCAGAACGAGAGAGGCACTATTGAAAATTTATAAAGAGACAGGATATGTTGCTGACCCCCATGGGGCAGTGGGCTATTTGGGTCTTAAAAAGTATCTAGATAATTTCCCTGATACGTACGGTATCTTTCTAGAAACGGCGCATCCGGTTAAATTTTTGGATGTAGTTGAAGAAACTGTGTCCAAGAAATTAGAAATTCCGGTACAGATTAAAAAAGTAATGGATAAAGAAAAAGAATCTATATCTATTAGCTCTTACGAACAACTAAAACAATTCCTATTAAATCCTTAATCCAAAGCCGGTAATTTAAAATCATCTAGTGGACTTGGCTGTTTCATCATTTCCTCTATGGCAGCCGTAGTTCGGGGAGCCATAGCGGAAAGATTAACAGGTCCGTCAGCAGTAATTAGTATATCATCTTCTATACGTACCGCAATGCCCCACCATTTCTTATCGCAATCACTTCCTTCCGGGATATAGATTCCGGGCTCAACGGTTATGACCGTATTTGGCTTAAAAGGACCGTAAGTTCCCTTGTCATGAACATCAAGACCTAAATAATGCGAAGTCCCATGTGGAAAGTACGTTCTGGCTTCACTAGCTTCTTTTATAATGCCTAATTTAAGTAGGCCATTGGTAACTACTTCACTGGAGGCCTTACCCGGGGCTTGAAAAGGAGCTCCCACTACACTCGCTCTAATCCCCGCTTCCTGTGCGTCATACACAATATCATAAATTTGTTTTTGCGCCTTAGTAAACTTTCCGTTCGCTGGTATGGTACGGGTAACATCAGCGGTGTACCCGTGGTATTCCGCACCCAAATCCATCAGTACCAAATCATCCCCGACTTTAGTTTTATTATTTTCAATATAATGTAAAATACAGCCGTTATTTCCGCCGCCTACTATTGAAGGGTAGCCCTCGTATTCCGCTCCGTATTTTTTATATACATATTCATGCACCCCTTGTATCTCTGTCTCTGACATATTGGGATGCATCGCTTTCATAACCTCTATCTGCCCCACTGTGGATATTTCAATAGCCTTTTTCAAAAGCACCATCTCTTCCTCCGTTTTCGTTTCTCGTAAAGTGCTCATAATTTCTGAAATGATAGAAGAATCCAGATTGCTAGACTTCTGCACCACCAGAACTTTCTCCTTAATTTCATCTCTTAGACTTTCATCCGCAGCATCTACATAACCGCTTAATAACTTATCCTCTTTTAAATCTGAATAGTAGTTCAAATACCTCCCTAAAGTTTGTGCAACGTTAGCGCTGTTTTCAACTGATGTTGATGTTATCATAGTGTATAACTGCTGCTTTTTTGCATCGTAGTCCGCAGGGTAATTTGACTTCGTCTTAAACGTCTTGATCAAATCGAATAAATCTTCCTTTCCATCCTTATCCCTATAATCATTTTTAAAATCGAAAAAGGATACCTTGTCAAATGAAGTAAAATCCACCGGAATAGAGGAAAATTGGCTACCGTTAAAAGCCATTTCGAAACCAAGTTGTTCTTTGGTTCCGGCCACCCCGAGCCTTTTACCGTTCCATTGTTCTGCTTTAGGGTCTCGCTCTTGAACATAAATAAGTTCATTAAATGTAAAGTCGTCAACACCCGTTTGCATTTCGGAAAACAGAACCAAAACAGCATTGGGCTCCTTGTACCCGGTCAAGTAATAGAAGTCAGGGTCTTGGTGATAAACATAATCCACATCATTGGCCCTATTTCGCTCTGCATTGGCAAAGAGAACCAAGGCGCTATTGGGCGGCATCATTTCACGAACTTGCTCCCTACGCTGCTTATGGAAATTAGCAGAAAGAAAGTCTTTGGGCGTGTCCTGCCCTTGTATTTGGGTTGCAAACAATAAGAGGAACACCGGAACTATAATATTTTTAAACATGGCTATATTTTGGATTTCAAAATACTGCTTTTAAATAAATAATCTTTTATAATTATCAAGAAACATACTATTTACCAAGAGGGGGTTTACCTAAATAATTCTATAAATTTGCATAAATTAAAAATTAACATGAAAAACACAGCTCTTTCCAAAACTCATGAGTCCCTTGGTGCAAAAATGGTGCCTTTTGCCGGTTATAACATGCCTGTTTCTTATGAAGGTGTAAACGCCGAACATGAAACCGTACGCAAAGGTGTTGGTGTTTTTGATGTTTCGCATATGGGCGAGTTCCTGATATCAGGACCCCAAGCGCTAAACCTCATTCAGAAGGTTACATCTAATGACGCTTCCAAACTCACTATTGGCAGGGCCCAGTATAGCTGTCTGCCTAATGAGACTGGCGGAATTGTAGATGATCTCATCGTCTATAAAATTAAAGAAGAGCAATATTTACTGGTGGTAAATGCCTCGAATATTGAAAAGGACTGGAACCACATATCAAAATATAATACGGAATTCAACGCTGACATGCGTGATATTTCGGAAGATTACTCGCTACTGGCCATTCAAGGACCAAAAGCGGTTGAAGCAATGCAGTCCTTATCCTCGGTGGATTTGGCAGAAATCAAATTTTACAATTTCAAAGTGGCGGATTTTGCCGGTGTAGAACATGTAATCATTTCAGCAACGGGATATACGGGTTCTGGTGGTTTTGAAATTTACTGTAAGAATACTGATGTAAAGCAAATTTGGGACAAGGTGTTTGAAGTTGGTGCCGAGTTCGGGATAAAGCCGATAGGACTAGCAGCGCGGGACACCCTACGCTTGGAAATGGGATACTGCCTATACGGAAATGACATAAATGATACTACTTCGCCCTTTGAGGCGGGACTCGGTTGGATTACCAAATTCACGAAGGATTTTGTAAATAGCGAGGCACTTGCCAAAGAAAAAGCGCATGGCCCAGAGTGCAAGTTAATCGCTTTTGAATTGGACGAAAGAGGAATTCCACGTCATGACTATGATATTGTTGACGGACAAGGAAAAAAAATCGGTATGGTCACTTCGGGTACCATGTCCCCGTCATTGGGTAAAGGTATCGGTTTGGGTTATGTACCAACTGTCTTTTCTGAAATCGGCAGTAAAATTAAGATACAGATACGAAAAAAGGCTGTTCCGGCTACAGTCATTAAATTACCTTTTTATAAAAGTTAGAAATGCCAGATTTTCAAAAAAGCATTGATAGCATCTACAAGGAAGTACTCGAGAGTCCGGATAGTAGCACCGTGGCTTCTTATATTCCAGAATTAGCGTCTGTAGAAAGTTCCAAATTCGGGATTCACCTTATTGATACCAATCAGCATAACTATGCCGCTGGGAATTCTGGAGAAAAATTTTCTGTACAAAGTATTTCTAAAGTTCTTACGCTTTCCATGGCTTTAGGATTAATTGGCGAAAAGATTTGGAGGCGTGTGGACGTAGAACCTTCTGGGGACCCATTTAACCACCTTTCCCTTTTAGAGCAGGAAAATGGAATTCCTAGAAATCCGTTAATTAATGCTGGAGCCATCGTCATCGCTGATATTCTCGTCACCGAACTAGAAAATCCGAAGGAGGATTTCTTGACTTATGTTAGAAATTTGGCGGATGACACCAGTATTTCCTATGATGAGAAAGTAGCGTTATCCGAGAAAGGAACAGGTTTCAAAAATTATGCGGCGGCCAACCTTTTAAAATCCTATGGCAACCTTAGAAATGATGTTGAAGATGTTTTGGATTTTTATTTTCATCAGTGTTCCTTGAGCATGAGTTGCAAACAACTTTGTGATACGTTCTATCTTTTTATGAACAGGGGAAGATGTAAAAGAGATATTGGTTATCTGGATATTAATCAGATAAAGCGTATTAATGCGCTAATGCTCACCTGTGGGTTCTACGATGAAGCCGGCGAATTTGCCTTCGAGGTAGGCCTACCTGGGAAAAGTGGTGTAGGTGGGGGTATCGTTGCCCTACTTCCCAATGAATTCTGTGTAGCCACATGGTCTCCAGGTCTTAACAAGAAAGGGAATTCTGCACGCGGTATGCAAGCGCTTGAACGTTTAACTACGATGACCGAATTATCAATATTCTAGTTTGGAAAACAAAAAAGTCTTAATACTCGGTGGTAGTGGTTTTTTGGGGAATGCCATTTACAAAGAACTGCGTGGCTACTTTGATACTTATGGCACCTATTGCCATTCTGGAAGGACCTTTGAGTCTAATAAGCAGTTTATACAGTTCGACTTGAACGAAGACGATATCTTTCCGATTCTTGAGCGTATTAGGCCTACGACTATTATTTCTGCGTTGCGCGGAAGTTTTTCAGCTCAGGTTATTACGCATCAGCATATAGTGGAATACTTGAACAAAAACAACTGTACACTCTATTTCCTTTCTTCGGCCAATGTTTTTGATGCTTATAGTAAATATCCCTCTTACGAAAATGACAAAACACTTTCCGAAAGCGTCTACGGACGTTTAAAAATTAAAATAGAGAACATGTTGCTTAGACTCCCATCAAAAAAAATGGGTATATTAAGAGTTCCCATGGTGTTCGGTAATAGTTCCCCGAGGGTAAGGGAAATGAAAAAACAAATATTGGCGAACGAGCCGGTAGAAGTTTTTCCTAATCTAATTTTAAATGTGACCAACGACGATAAGCTTACGCAGCAGATTCATTATCTTATCAACAGAAATAAAACAGGGATTTATCATTTAGGAAGTTCAGATTTGGTACATCATGAAGATTTTATAAAAGAAGTTTTAGAACGTGTGGGAAATTTTAATCCTATCATCAAAAGGGTATACACCACCAATGACGATAGATACTTGGCCGTTCTACCAAAATCCAACAAACTACCTAAAAACCTGAGGTTTACTTACCAAGACATTATAGACCATCATGTTTTAAATTGATATTAATTGCAAAAAATATACAAATGGAAAAATTTACGGACAAACAAATAGCAGACTACCTAGGCCAACTTGAAGGTTGGGAATATGTTGATGGGGCCATTGAGACTACCTTTGAGTTCAAGGACTTTAAAGAAGCTTTCTCCGTCATGACTAGAATAGCTTTTGAATGTGAAGCACAAGGACATCATCCAGATTGGAGCAACGTCTATAAAACGGTAAACATAAGGCTCAATACCCATGATGCAAATGGTGTAACGGAGAAAGACTTTGCTTTGGCCAGAAGTATAGAAGATATTATTGAAAGTGATTAGATATACGTCGCTTACTACGCAGCTAAACAAGCATTCAATATTTTAGTACATTTGAAATTATAATCCTAAAGAAAACACATGGGAAGAGCTTTTGAATTCAGAAAAGCAAGGAAAATGAAGCGATGGGCAGCCATGTCCAAAGCGTTTACACGCATAGGGAAAGACATTGTCATGGCCGTAAAAGACGGAGGTCCCGACCCGGATTCCAATGCCAGATTACGAGCGGTCATACAGAATGCCAAGGCTGTAAATATGCCTAAAGACAATGTGGAACGCGCCATAAAAAGAGCAAGTGATAAAAGTCTTGGCGATTACAAAGAAGTACTGTTCGAGGGTTATGCGCCCCATGGTATTGCCATACTTGTAGAAACCGCAACGGATAATAATACTCGCACGGTTGCCAATGTGCGTAGCTATTTTAATAAATGTAACGGTAGCCTTGGAACATCTGGCTCGGTTGAGTTTATGTTTGACCATACCTGCAATTTTAGAATTCCCGCAGAAGGTATTGACCCGGAAGAACTGGAGCTGGAGATGATAGATTACGGTGCCGAGGAAGTTTTTGTGGATGAAGACGGTATTCTTATCTATGCTCCTTTTGAGAGTTTTGGTGCCATACAGAAAGAATTAGAAAACCGTGAAATAGAAATACTCTCCTCCGGTTTTGAACGTATTCCTCAAGTTACCAAAGCACTTACCGAGGAACAAGCCGCCGATGTAGAAAAACTTCTAGAGAAAATCGAAGAGGACGACGATGTGCAGAACGTATTCAACAATATGGAATGAGTTTTATTTATCTGATATTCAATAACTTACTTGAATTTTAGAAAATACGTTTTGTACATCATCATATACTTCAAGTTTCGTAGTTTTTGAATATTAATAAAAGTGTAAAAATCGGCGATAGTATACCACCATTGCCGGGTCGGGTCAAAGTGAACCACTAAAAAAAGTCGATTCTATTTGTAAAAGCCAAAGGTCTTTTTTGTTAAAAAGACGATGGCCAATAAACAAATAGACATGCGAAAAATAAAGCAGATATTCAGGCTCCACAGAGAGGGGGTCAGCAAGCGTGAGATAAGTTCCGGACTGGGAATATCGCGCAATACCATTACCAAGTACATTGCCTTTTTCAGGCGTTACCAGACAACCAATTAGGAGGTCTCTGCAATGACCCTGGAAGAACTGGACAAACTCTTCAAAACGAATCAAAAGCCCAAGAGCCAGCAGTTATTGACTCTCGAGAAGTGCTTTCCCTACTTTGACAAGGAGCTGTGTAAAACCAAGGTAACCAGACAGTCGCTATGGGAAGAACACTACGCAAAATGGACTTACTATATTTAACTGGACATAAAGTCAAGAGCATGTTAGATATTTAAATTAACTATAAAACATGTCAAGAGAAAAAAGAAATTACACCGAAGGGTTTAAGGAGAAAGCTGTGGAACTTAGCTACGCACATGGTAGCGTTTTCGAGATATGCAAGGAATTGGATATCCCTACATCGGTATTGAGGGGCACCAAGGATCAAAGCGAAACTTTCAAAAAGGGGTATCATGTTTCCAGACCAAGAGTGGCGGGGATAATGATGGTCAATAACCTGTTTGCCAGAAGAAAGCGCAGGTTCAAGGTTACAACGGACAGTGAACACAACTTTCCATTGGCCTGTAATATTTTGAACCAGAACTTTACGGTCTTTAGAAAGAACCAAGTCTGGTTGTCCGACATTACCGTGGGGTATAAAACCATAGAGGAATTTGAATAGAAATGTACAATCAAAAAACAGCAGCATGACTCTTATCCAATTGTCTACTTTTTTGTTGCAAGTCCATTGTGGCAGGCCTTCATGGGAAAGGAGTCGATGATGTATTTCATCCCGCAGCACATGTACTTGAATATCCTGCCTATGCGCAACAGGATGAACATCAAGGTTTCCTTGAGCTTGTGCAGACGCTTGGTGAAACCGCTCTTCTTGAGCATGTCGCCGAAGATATGCCTGCCCAAATAGTCCAACGAAAGCGTCTGGTCGCCACGGAAATAGAGTGCCGATACCAAGGCGGCGGTGATTACCTGTCCATCGGTGATTCTCCTGTTGCTATGTTCGTTATAGTTGATTTCTTTCAGTAAGTCGTTGACCAAAAAATATATTGCTATAACCTTGTCCAGGAGCATTTTGAGATGTTTTTATAGTTCGCACCATAAATTTACAAACTCATTGTGCTCCTCCTTTTTAGGAAACTCGGGTTAACTATTAGACGTGAAAAATCATTTTTTTTAGAAAATATTTAAGGTGCTATTCCAATACATACCAATCTACATTATCAAGATTTGAACGCCTACCCTTAAGCTCAGGGGGATAATTTAGCACTAAATAATCTATTATGATTTGTTCATTTTCCCCAAGCTCCCATAAATTTTGAGTTTTCTGCATCCATTTTATAGTTGCCCTCCATCGATCTTCATTCATTCGATTTTGTATGACCAGTTTTGCAGAATGGCAATTAGTGCAGTTGTTCACAACGGTCATATAACCATCAGAAGCCTTTAGTCCCGTTCTTACATGTATTCCATCTTTGACCATGTCATAAGCATCCTCCATTACATCGGGTTTTTTAACCAATTGATATTCTTCGGATAGAACTGATGATGAAATAGATAAGCTTTCATAATTCAGAAGATAAAAGAACAGGATAATTATGAAAGCCATAAAAACCCCGGTAAGTCTTAAAAGTCTTCTTAGAATCTTCAAACTTTTTTTAACTTTCTTTATCTTATTCATTATTCCACTTTAATCGCTATTCTATGACATGCATTATTTAGGTATCCTTTAGGGTTCCATCCAGGGACAATCATGGGCTGACTCACTCCTTGTGAATCGGTTGCTTTTGCCCATACTTCGTAATATCCCTTTTGAGGGAACAAAATCTCTGTTGAAAAATGTTGCCACGCCAATCTGTTAATCGGCTTTTCTAACTTACATTTAATCCAAGTAGCCCCAAAATCAATAGAACACTCAATCATAACTACTTCTAATTCGCCTGCCCAGGTATGCCCTCGTATTTCTAGATTTTTCCTAGATTTTAGTATGGCTCCAGATTTAGGATAAGTAATCAAGGATTTCACAGGCATTGATTCGATAATACACATATCTTCGTCCTTGACCACGGTTCCAGGTGCAACTGAATTACATGGTACTCTATAGGCATCACCGTTCATCTTTGCACCATCATGAACTTTGTCACGTATACTAATCCCATTTATCCATTTTCCAGATACGGATGCTGGCCATCCTCCAGCTACCAAGCGCAGGGGATAACCGTGCACCAAAGGGATTGCCTCCCCGTTCATTTTAAAAGCAAGTAAGGTTTCATCTTGATATGCTTTTTCAATGGGCATTCCACGGGAGATCGGTTCTTTGGAAGGATTTCCACTTAAATGTTTATCAGCAGCGTGATAACCAATATAAACAGCAGAATCTTTTACTCCGACATCTTCCAAAACATCCTTAAGCCTTATCCCAGTCCAACTTGCACAAGAAATCGCACCTAAACCCCATTGATTTCCCTTGGCAGGAGGATTGAACTCACTTCTTCCATTTCCTCCACACTCCAATGTCAATTGATAAGTATACTCCTTGAAACGAGTTTTTAATTCTCTCAATGTGTACGTTTTTTCATGAACCGCCGACTCACCATTAAAATGAACGGACCATGAATCCTTATTAATATTTTCTGGGATTTTACCATTGTTTCTAACGAACATTACATTATTGGGGGTAATAGTATCGTCTAACAAATGGGCTCTTGACTCTAAATTCCAAGGATTATCGTTTAAAATAATCATTTCATTGGTCTTATTGAACATTTTGAACGGATCAGGATCTTGCAGGCCTAATAGTCCATAACCCACGGGTAGGTTTCGTCCAAAAACAACATTCGCTCCCAATAATGAAGAGAGTGAAATTACCGTACTCTTTTTTATAAATTTTCTTCTTTCCATTAGCATCGTTTTATTCTTCTAAGACAATTTTCTCTAAAGTATACTAAATATTCTCGAGTTTCTTCAACAGATAAAATGCTGATAAAATCCAATTGAACTGAACTCTTTTTCTGTGCCACACTAGTTAAATGATACAATATAGCAAAGTGAAAAAACAGAAACTACAACCCATAAAATGCTTGCGAATACTATTGGTTTTGCACCTGTTTCCTTTATATCACTAATTGAAAGTGTGGTACCCACCAAGAATAATGATAGTAACATTAGTCGTTTGGACAAAAGAACAGCCATTTCAGAAAACTGGATGGGTAAAGCGCTAAAACTGTTGATGAGAATTGCGATAATAAAAGCCTGTATAAAATATGGTATAGCAACATTACTATCCTTATTTTTGAACAAGTACATGGATAGGAACGATAAAGGTATTATCCAGAGTACCCTGGAAAGTTTTACAGTGGTTGCAACCCTCAATGCTTCATCACCATAACCTAGTGCTGCGCCTACCACAGAACTTGTGTCATGTATCGCAACAGCACACCAAAGTCCAAATTGATACTGGGTTAGCCCAAATTGATGCCCGATAAATGGAAAAAGTATTAGGGCAATGGAATTCAATAAAAACACAACACCTAAGGCCAGACTAATTATCTTTCCATCAGCCCTTATTATGGGTGCTATTGCGGCTATTGCACTACCTCCGCAGATGGAAGTTCCTGATGTTATTAAATGTCCAAGTTTCTTGTCAAGGCCAAAAATTTTTACCAATAAAAAACCAAGTGTTAGGGTAATGATAATTGATAGAAGGGTTAATAGGAAACTATCACGACTTGTGGCTATAGTTTCACTAATGAACATTCCAAATCCCAAACCTACAACCGCAACCTGTAAGAGGTACTTTATAATCTTTTTAAGCTGTACTCTTTCGGGAAATATTATGGTGAAAAGAATACCGATTATGAGTGCTGTTGGGCTATTAACAAAACCAGTTAAAACCAAAATACCAAGGAGCACTAACGTTATTTTTTGAAATTTCATTATAGATTTTTTTGCATAGCTCACCTAGTACGAACAAAAAATGCGTACGAAGCTAAGATGAATTTGTCTTTAAATTATATGGAAACAGGAACGTTTCTAATTTCTACGAAATACTATGGACTTGATTTAATTTTCTGAATATCAATTACACATTCACAAATAATCGCTCCTATTTGAGCACAATCTTCAAGTGTAAATGTCAACGGTATTCTTAAATCGAATAATGTACTTAAAACACGATCGGTTTCCTTTAATTCTTCATAATCCAGATAGTTCCAGCTTTTATGATTACTTGTATAACCTATAGGTTTTTTATTACCAAACCACTTTATAACCACTCCCCGCTTGCGGCAGCGCTCCACCAGAAGTAATACTGCTTTGTTGCAAAAATCCGGTATCCTAAATTGGATGGAACTACCAACAAATTTTTCTTTTTTGGAACGTTGAGGAAGCTTGATACCATTCGTCTTTTTAAGAATTTTTTCAATTGTTGCATATCTTTCGTTCCACCGCTCACAATTACTTTGCAGTAGTTTCAACTGGGGTCTAAGAATTGAGGCTCTTAAATTATCCATTCTTCCACTGTAGTTTGGGCAAATCAGACTCATGGCCTCTATAAAATCTTCCTTTGGTGCAGCATTGTGCTGGTCATAGAATTGATAAGATCCAGAAAGAATAATTGCCCGAGCAATAAAATCTTTATTATTACTTACAATGATTCCACCTTCACCGGAATTCATGTGCTTGTAAGACTGGGTACTAAAACATCCTGCCAGTCCATAAGTTCCACTCTTCTTGGAATCCCATGCCGCGCCCATGGTATGGGCACAGTCTTCTATAAGTGTTACTTCGTATCTTTTCAATATTTTACAGAGAGATTGCATGTCTACTATATGTCCTCTCATATGCGATAAAAGAAGAACCCTAGAACCACTTGAAATTATTTTTTTCTCTAAATCAATCAAATCCATCGTTAAATCCTCCGTTGTTTCTATCAATACAGATTTTCCTCCTGCATTATGAATGGCGCCAGGAACGGGGGATAGGGTAAATGCATTCGTAAGTACAGGTTCGCCGGTTTGAAGTCCGAACGCAGCAAGTGAAATGTGCATGGCATAACCTCCTGATGCACAGGAAAGTACATATTTTACACCCATATACTCTGCATATTCCGTCTCAAACAAACTGGTCTCCGATACCTCACCATCGACAATATTGTAACGATGTATTCTACCGGATTTTAAGACATCGACCGCCTTAGCAATCGCCTGTTCGGGAATAGCTTCTTGCTGAGTGAATTTTTTTTGAAATTTAGCAACCATTATTTTTTATTTATTCCTGAATATAGCTTCTACCTATAGGATTGTTGTGACTTAGCCTCTCTAATGAACATTTTAACCAATCCCAATGGCTCTTCGCCCCTTCTCATAATCAGATTAAACTGTCTTTTGATTATAAGGCCATTTATGAAAACCTGACATAGTTCTTGATTATGAAGTTCTTTGGCTACCGCCATCTTTGATAAAAAACCGATACCAGTTCCCTGAGAGAGAAAATTTTTTAAAACCTCAATACCTCCTAATCGTATTCTCACGTTTAAGTCGGAAGGCTTCAACCCAACTTTTTTAAGTTCTTTTTCCAAAACCATTAACGTACCAGAGCCTACCTCTCTTAGCACCAGAGGAAGCTTCGGAATGTCTTCAATTTCTATGGTACGATTGGCATATTCATTCTTTGCGGAACAAATGGCGATTATCTCGTCGTCCATAAAGTGTTCGGAATGAACTTGTCTATTGTTCGAATGCCCTTCGGTTATAGCCAAATCAATTTCTCTCCCGAAGAGTGCTTTTAAAATACTGTCATTATTTCTATTTATAAGCCTGATATTGATACTCGGAAATTTCTCTATGTACTTGGAGATAATTTTTGGAAGCACATAAATTGACAAGGAAGTGCTCGAACCAATGGTTAATTGACCACTAAACTTAAATTCATCTTTTACTATTTCAACATCTGTCAGAATTTCAGTCTGTAATGCTTTGGCTTTTTTTAGGTGGTTATATAATTTTTTTCCAGCTAGGGTCAGTTTAATCTTATTGCTTTTTCTTTCCAATAGGGCAATACCGAGTGTCGATTCTAGATTCTTAACCTGTTTGCTTACAGCAGGTTGAGAAATACATAATGAATTTGCCGCACGTGTAAAACTTAGGTGTGTTGCAACCTCAAAAAAAACCAGATAGGGTAAAGAAATCATCATCTCTAAATTAAATTAAACACAGAGTTCACATTTTCAAACAAGCTATTCACTATGCATTTTTGTTTGATATTTATGCAATTCCTTTTTGACTAAAGGAGCCAGTAGGTATAGACCTACGATATTCGGAAATGCTATTAAGAATACCATTGCATCGGAAAATTTCAGAACCGATTCCAATTGAATAGTACATCCAATAACGGTAAATAGACAAAATATAATCTTGAAAATGTTTTTTGCCATTCTATTTTCACCAAACAGATAGGTCCATCCTTTAAGTCCGTAATATGACCAGGAAATGAGCGTTGAAAAGGCAAATAGTATGGCTATTACAGATAACGGTACTACTGACCAACTGAGCGTTGAAGCAAAAGCCTGTGACGTTAATTCTATGCCTTGAATATCGAGATTTTGCATTCCTGGTTCATAAACGGTCGTAAGAATTACCAAGGAAGTAATCGTACATATAATGACCGTATCAATAAATGGTTCCAATAGACCTACAAAACCCTCTCGGATAGGTTCATCCGTACGCACTGCAGAATGCGCTATTGCCGCTGATCCCATACCTGCCTCATTAGAAAATACAGCCCTTTGAAATCCTAAGATGATAACTCCGATTAATCCTCCTGCCATAGCTTTAGGAGCAAAGGCCTCAGTAACAATTGCGCTTAATGCCCAGGGTATCTTTTCTACGTTTATACCAATAATCAATAATGCGAAAATTAAATAAACTATGGCCATAAATGGAACCATGGTACTAGTAATACGCGCAATTCTTTTTAAACCACCGATAATAACAGAACCAACACCGAATGCTATAATTATTCCAAAAAGCCATCCCTTGTCAACAAAAAAACTATCTAGTGAGCCCGTTACAAATACGAACTGCTGAAAAGCTTGATTTGCCTGAAACATATTTCCTGTACCTAAGCATCCGATAACTATAGCAAAGGCATAAAAATAACCTAACGGTCTACCTATTTTTCCCAATCCAACATCCTTTAGACCTCTTTCAAGATAATACATTGGACCACCCGAAATAGTACCGTCCTTATTTATCTTCCTATACTTTACTCCTAAAACACATTCGATGAACTTAGTCGACATTCCTAACAAACCTGCTACGATAAGCCAAAAAACTGCACCAGGGCCACCAATCGATATTACTATGGCAACCCCTCCAATATTACCGATTCCGATAGTGCCCGACAAGGCGGTCATCAAAGCTTGGAAATAGGATATCTCCCCGTCGGAAGTTTTACCTTTAAAATCCCCTTTGACCACTTTTATTGCGTGACCAAATCCTCTTATATTTAAAAAGTTAAAGTAAAAAGTAAAGAAAGAAGCTGCTAGTATCAGCCAAAGTACGATTACAGGAACATCATAGTTAATAATCTTGACGGGATAGAAAATTATACTATCTAGCATATCCGCCAATGGGCGGAGCGCATTATCAACAAGTTTATCTAGACTAAATTCTTCTTTAATCAAGTAAAATAAATTACTATATCCCATAAATAGTCATTATCACTGGCTTTAAATATTACCTATTTATTTTTATATCTTCTAATTCTTAGGTCAGCTTGTTCCTTATGTCCCATGAAACCTTCAACTTCAGAAATTTTTGCGCAATATTGGCCTAATTCAACACTTGCCTCATCAGTCTCTACTTTTTGATAGGTACACGTCTTAAGAAATTTACCTACCCAAAGTCCGCCAGTATATCTCGCGGCCGCTTCAGTTGGAAGGGTATGATTGGTCCCAATGACTTTATCCCCATATGCGACGCATGTACGATTTCCTAAAAACAGAGCACCGTAGTTTGTCATATTTTCGAGGAAATAGTCAGGATTGGCGGTGTTCACTTGTACATGTTCGTTAGCAAGTTTATCTGCCATAGCTACCATTTCATCTAATGTATCAACCAAGATAATTTCGCCGTAATCTTTCCATGCCTTACCAGCTACGGACGCTGTGGAAAGGACTTTTAGTTGATTTTGAACTTCTTCCTCAACTGCGTTAGCAAGTTCTTTGCAATCAGTTAATAATATGGCTGCGGAATTTGGGCCGTGTTCTGCCTGTCCTAACAAATCTGTAGCGACCATTTCCACATCAGTTGTTTTATCTGCGATGATGAGCACCTCGGTTGGCCCAGCTAGTAAATCGATTCCTACTTTTCCGAAAAGCTGGCGTTTGGCCTCGGCAACATATTGGTTTCCTGGACCGACTATCATGTCGACCGGTGGCATTCCAACACAACCATAAGCCATAGATGCCAAGGCTTGAACACCACCAAGCACATAAATTTCATCTGCCCCGGCAAAATGCATTGCAGCGATAGTGGTCGGCGATGGCATTCCAGTTTTAGCTTCTGGAGGCGTACAGGCGATGACTGTTTTCACCCCTGCGACTTTTGCTGTAAGGATGCTCATCTGGGCTGATGCCAAAATTGGGTATCGGCCACCCGGAATATAGCAACCTACCGTATTCACAGGAATATTTTTATGCCCTAGTACAACGCCAGGAATGGTTTCAATTTCAATATCGTGCATGGAGGATCTCTGAATTTGGGCAAAACGACGTACTTGGGACTGAGCCCATTTTATGGCTTCAATCGTCTCCGATGGTACCATCTCAATCAATTGAAGTATTTCGTCTTCATCCAATTTGAAAGAATCAGGAAACCAGTTGTCAAATTTTTTGGATAAATCTCTAATCGCCTTATCTCCATTAAACTTTACCGTGTTCAATATTTCTTCTACTATGCGTTTCGCTTCATTATTGACCATGTCCGACTGTCGAACATCAATACCCTTTTTTATATATGTAATACTCATTTTTATATTTTCGGTTCAAGTCGACCTTTAAAATATTCGACAATTGTTAAATACATTCTAATATGCAGAATATCCAAAAACTTGTACGTAGTTAGCTAGTTTCGGCTATGCATTCAATTTCGATTTTTGCATCCATAGGTAAACGGGATACTTCGACCGTTGAACGTGCTGGCTTGTGATTTTCAAAAAAATCACTGAATATTTTATTAACGGCCGCAAAATCATTTAAGTCAGTAAGGAAGATGTTTACTTTGATTATGTTTTCGGCCGAACAACCTGCGGCTTCAATTACGGCTTCTATATTTCTAAAAATTTGACCTGCCTGCTTATCAACATCCTGACTAACCAGACTTGACTGACCGCGAACTATTCCGAGCTGTCCGGAACAAAATAATAGATTCGTATTGGTGGTTAATATGGCCTGAGCGTACGGTCCAACCGGAGCAGGTGCATTTTCGGTAAAGATTGTTTTCATATTATGTTTTATTTTTTACAATTAATCAAAACTGTCTAAGTACTTCAAAGAATTTCCAGTATTCAGCAAGAGTATCTTATCTTCCTTAGAAATTTTTCCCTCATCAGTAAGATTTAGGACTGCTTGCCAAATTGCTCCAGCTTCGGGCGCCATGGCAACTCCTTCTTTTTGTGCCAGTTCACTAGTTTTTGGAACAATTACGGCTTCGTCCACAGAAACACAATACCCATTGGATTCCTTGATAACCCTTGCAATTAAATCTTTGCCGAAAGCTACTGGCACCGCTAATCCAAAAGCTACGGATTCTCCATAGGATTCTGGAGTATTAGGACGGTCATTTATAAAATCCACAACTGGGCAACAGCTTGAAGATTGAACTGCGACCATCTTGGGCAAATCCTTGGCATCTAACCAGCCCATTTGCACCATTTCCTGAAAAGCAGTCCAAATCGCAATTAATCCAGTACCGCCCCCTGTTGGGTATACGATTACATCTGGAAGTTCCCAATTTAGTTGCTCCGCAATTTCGAATCCCATAGTTTTTTTACCTTGTAGTCTATAGGGTTCCTTTAAAGTGGACATATTAAAAGCACCTGTAGCCTTTTGAATTTCAACTGCCTTTTGTCCGCACTTATCGATCAGACCATCAAGAACAATCAGTTCAGCACCATAGAATTTAACTTCCTTTTTGAAAATCTCCGGTGTTATTGCCGGCATGATCACAGTACATTTAATCCCTGCAGCGGCACAATATGCGCTAAGTGCGCCTCCAGCATTTCCAGCTGTAGGCATAACAATTTCAGTTACACCGAGCCCCTTCGCCATTGAAATGGCCATACTTAAACCTCTGGACTTAAAAGACCCGGTGGGATTCAATTCTTCATTTTTCAAAAGAATTTTACTATAACCATAAGTTTTGGCTATTCTTTTTAAATCAAGAATTGGAGTCATTCCTTCCCCAAGACTCACCTTATGCTCCAAATTTTTCAATGGTAGGAATTCAGAGTATCTCCACATCGAGTTTTCCCTTCCTTTCAATTCAGACTTGTCAAATGTAGAACTCAAATCATAAGTCACTTCTAAAGGCTGATGGCAGCAAGTGGCGAATGTATTTAATTCGGTTAAATCGTAAACTTTCGAACAAGTTGGACAGTTTAAATTTTTTGCTTTTGAATTAATCATTGTCGGTATATTTTGAGTCAAAGATGCTTAAAAGAGCAAATTGAACCTAATACCGATTTTTCATGTCATATAACTTTTAGTTATAATGATTTGTATTTTGAAGTTTTTGTTAACCTATATAGTAATATATTCATAATAGTTAGGGGTAAGGTATTTAAGTAATTACGTATAAGGCAAAATCCTGACTAATTCGGATTAACATTCATTAGAAAATTTCATGAGGAAGAACTGATATCCACAACGAAAATAATATATGAATAAAATAAATATTTTAAGTTTATTTTCCATGGGTAAAGTCTCTTTAAAAATAAAATTATGTTTTTCCTTGGATGTACTTAATTCAAAATGATTATCAGATCATCAGAACCTACCAAAGCACCGGCTTCAATTAAAATTTGATCTACCGTACCATCGGAAGTGGCTACCACGGTACTTTCCATTTTCATGGCCTCGATTATGAAGAGCGGTTGGTTCTTTTTGATCTCCTGTCCTTCCTTCACCAAAACATCCGATAACGATCCTTGAAGCGGGGACCCGATATGTTTAGCGTTGGACGCATCGGCCTTCTTATTTTCCTTTTTGGTAACGTTGACCCTGGAATCCTTGATCAGCACATTACGTAGTTGGCCGTTTATTTTAAAAAATAGGTTCACTTGGCCGGCTTCGTCCGGTTCACCTTTCAACATCAGGGAAATCAATACCTTTTTCCCTTTGTCGAGCTCTACCATTATTTCCTCGCCCACTTGCATCCCGTAAAGGAAATTCTTGGTGGGGACATTGATTACGTTGCCATTTTTGACATGGTTGTTATATGCTTCCATGAAAACTTTGGGATATAGTCTGTAAGAAAGGAAATCCGTGATCTCGAGTTCCCTGCCCATCCCGTTTTTGAACATCCTTTTGAATTCTTTGAAATCCCTCTCAAAATCGATAGGTTCCAGATGGGCGTTAGGTCTGCCCGTATAGGGTTTTTCATCTTTCAGGACGATACTCTGTAATTTCGCCGGAAAGCCTCCGTAAGGCTGCCCTAGGTCACCCCTGAAAAAACTCTTTACGGACTCGGGAAATGAGATGGTCTCCCCTTTGGTCATGATATCATCTACCGTCAAGTCATTGCCGACCATGAACTGGGCCATATCGCCGACCACCTTTGAACTGGGGGTCACCTTCACGATATCCCCGAACATATCGTTTACCTGGCCGTACATCTTTGTAATGTCCGTAAACCTATCCTCTAGGCCCAGGGAAATCGCCTGCCCCTTCAGGTTTGAATATTGCCCGCCGGGAATCTCATGTCCATACACTTCCCCGGTACCGGACCTCAGGCCGGATTCAAAGGGATAGTAATAATTGCGTACGGCTTCCCAATAATTGGAATACGCCGCTAATTTTTCGGTGTCCATAGGGTTTTCCCGTTCATGGAACCGTAACATTTCAAGTACCGAATTAAAATTGGGTTGTGAGGTAAGTCCCGATAATCCGCCCAACGCAACATCGACGACATCCACTCCCGCTTCTATCGCCTTCAGGTAGGTGGCCGTTTGTATGGACGAGGTATCGTGCGTATGGAGATGCACCGGAATGTCTATTTCAGATTTCAATGCTTGAATCAGCATAAAGGCGGCATCCGGCTTCAACAATCCTGCCATGTCCTTGACCCCCAAGATGTGGGCCCCGGCATTTTCGATATCCTTGGCAAGTCTTATGTAATACCCCAGATCGTACTTTTTCCTTGAAGGGTCCAAGATATCGCCCGTGTAGCAGATGGACCCCTCCGCCAAACCTCCTGTTTTCTTGCGAACATGCTCTATACAAGGGGCAATGGATTCCATCCAGTTCAGGGAGTCAAAAATACGGAAGACATCGACCCCTGTCCTCCAGGCCTCCTCGACGAAC
>NZ_MDGN01000025.1:0-1366 GCF_002742365.1 Maribacter sp. 4U21 | reverse complement strand
ACCAAACACAGCTTGAAGAAAACGACCGGGTCGATGCTCTTCTGGCCGCTCTCCCCATAATGTCCCTTGGTCAAAGGATAGAGGAAATCCAAATCGACGGCACCCTTCAAACGCCTGTAGAAATTGTTCTTGGGTATACGTTCGCTGAGCTGGAAGCTCGCGAACAGCTTTTCCTGGTAATTCTTTTTTCCCTGCATACATAAAGTTACGATCGATTCCACGATCGGCAATGATCAGCAACGAGTTTTTTCGTTAACTTGTACAACAGGCACAATGGCTATAAGTAATTGCTTGTTCTCGCCTACTTCTGAAAATCCTCTAGGATTTTCAGCTTGGTGTGTACTTGCAAAGTTAAGTGATAAACCACGCAACTACTCATAGCCGAGACCGTTGTACGTAAGCTACCAAAAACACTCAGAAAAACAAAGACTGAATGAATCACACTCAAATTTATACAACTCGAAAACTTGAAAAAACCATACAAAAATCGATTGTTGGAAAGAGCGAATCCGAAAATAAAATCTTGGGCGAATGGGTATCGACCATTTTTTATGTGGACAGAAAAAAATGCTGGCTGATTGTTAACAAACAAACCAAATATTTACTGATTTTAGCTGACGTAAAAGCATCTGAATTAAATAACATCACGCAAATATTTACGGAAACTCTTCATTCCCAACTCAAAAATGATGGAATTGAAATAAATTATGAAAATTTAAGCAGAATGATTGGCGAAATAAAACTGTGCGAAACCAATAATGACAGAAGTGCGAATGGTTCGTTGAATAATTGTATGTACAGCATCGACCATTGGAAAATGGAATACGGAAGTTTTGAAAATCTACCTTTCAGAAAAATAAATAGTGGATTAAATAGCTCGCCAAACCAAATGTTGGAATGGAAATATCCGAAAGAAGTGATGTACGAAAAAATAAAGGCCTACGTACAACATTGTGTATAGTTCATTGCTGGGCAAGGGCTTACATCGGAAATTCCTGCGGAATTTCCGCTTCGTTTTGTACTTGCTGAGTTTATTGCTAAATTCTCGCAACAAACCATACACCGTACCGTCAGACTGTCTCAAAACCCCGAATTATTTCGACTTGATCTTGTGGGATTCATATTTTGATCCGATCTTTATGTCATGGACTATCGACATAAACAATCCCGCACCCAACTTACCCTTGTAAGCTTCCCCCAATCAGAACTGTTTAGTTTTCCAAAACTTCATTAAAATTATTGTTTTTAATTCTTTTGGGGCTAGCCCCAAAAGAATTAAGTTCTGCGTATTTTATTGGCGGCACTTTGCCAAGTGCGTCATGTGGTCTGTGATGATTATAATCGTCCATCCATATACGTGTTTGCT
>NZ_MDGN01000024.1:0-363 GCF_002742365.1 Maribacter sp. 4U21 | reverse complement strand
GCCATAAGGTCAAAGCTAAGGCAATACTCCTAACGGATGATCTAAAAGCCCGTATAGCTGAGTTAATGTCTCACAATAAATGGAGTCCAGAGCTTATTGCCAAACGTCTTGCCAAGGAGCAAGAGCAATGTGTTAGTCACGAGACTATTTATAAATGGATATGGACCGCAAAGCACAGTCATCATAGAAAACATAAAGCTTATAAAGGTCTTCATAAACATTTGCGCCATACAGGAAGAAGACAGAAACGTAGTAATTTGAAGGATAATAGGGGAGCTATTATCAAAAGAGTTCCCATAGAACAACGACCGGCAGTGGTAACGGAGCGTAAACGTATAGGAGATATAGAAGTAGATCTGATGA
>NZ_MDGN01000023.1:0-58644 GCF_002742365.1 Maribacter sp. 4U21 | reverse complement strand
AAAAACTTGCCGAACTGACGCCGTGCTCACGGCTGATCTGTTCGACACTCTTACCATTGTCGAACTCCTTTAAGATCTTTGCGATCTGCACGGGTGAAAATTTGCTCTTCCTCATAATACTGTTTAAAATTAAAGATTATTATTCTACTTTTAAACAGTTCGGTTTTAAGGGAAGCTTACAGATTAAAGGTATCGAATAGGAAATTCCCTCAATAATTCTATATAAATAAAAGAACGCTTCTAAGTGGTTGGTTTTTTCTACCGCAATGAGGCATTTAATTATTTCTGGTTCAATAGAGCCATAGAATTTTGAATTGAATCTGGACCGTTTAAAATATTCGTTCAAATCCTTTAATAGAACCTCATCAGGAAAATTGTTTAATACTACAGATTGATTTATTCTACTGTTAGTTGTGAAAGGAAAATTCGAATAATTTTCTCTAAACTTATAAACCTTGTTGTCATATGTATCCAAACAGTCGATAGTACCAGATATCAATCGAAATATATTTAATATTTTATTTGAACTCTCAATCTTTAAATTCTGATTCTTAGTAGTCGATTTAAAAATTGGGTCTTTGTATATATAGCGATTAATCATTGGTCAACTCGCTGAAATATTCTAATAATTCCAAACTATCAAAGTCTCTTAATTTATCGTAATTCTTGAAGTAATCATACGAAAGTTCCCTTCTTAACTTACCTAGCTTAATCTTTGATGGATTAAAATCGGAAAATGCTTGGTCGAAAATTTTTATAGCATTCTCAAATTGCTCAACTGTCAAATTCTTAATATCTGCTGAAGATGTCTTCATACCAACTGCAAAACCTACCAAATTATTAGCTTGTTTCAACCATTTTAACGATATCGGACTTTTCTGAAATTTAGCAAGGGACTTTATAACACTTTCAAAAGTTGAATCATTCTCAACTTTTTCAGCGGATACTATCTTGTTAACTATAAGTTCATCCATTTTTTCTTGAATGATCTTTTTATTATCAACCATAGGACTATTCGCCATATACGCCAGATAAGCTTGAACTAAATCTGATTTATTGAAAGAATTCATTTTAATTTTAACTGCTCTTTCTTTTTCAGTTTGAACTTCAATTCCAAGTTCTTTAAAGTCAAAAACGTTCGCCATCATTACTTCAACCTGATGCCTTGGCGTCATTGGTTTTTGTCCATTATTAAGAGTAATCATTCTATAAAGTAATTTGTCAACCGAATCACTGTACACAATGTTTAGATAAAGTTTTTTTTCTAAATCAATTCCCTTTGATTCGCTAACTCTTGAAAGCGTATTTAGCCTTTGAATACCATCTAAGACGAATGATTTCGAATAATTCTTTTCAAAAAATTTAATGATATCTTCTTTTTTAGAACTTGTGTTAATAGACTTGTCAACAAATGCAATTGTAATTGATGGCATTATACATCCATCTACTATATCTCTTTCTAATTTTTCATAGAATTTTTTATCCTGAAGTTTTCTTTGAAATTCCGTCTTACTAATTAAAGGCACCAACTTTTCAATCGCTTCTTTATAAGTTATCGAACCACTTGCCACGATTGCATTAATTACTTTATCAGAATCAATATCGTATATATTCATTTCATTTTTTTTTCAAACGTCTTAAAGCGACTATTTTAATATATTACCAAGTCTATTTCCATTCCAACAGCACTCACACAAATGTTCTTTATTTTCCTTTTGAAACATCAGTACCATAGGCATCAAAAAGATAAATAAGACTGGTCATAGCGGCGGCGCCCAGTTCCAATTCTCTTTTATTTACGTGCTCAAAAGTATCGTTCTCTGCATGGTGGTAATCAAAATACCGCTGAGAATCCGGTCGTAGTCCGGCTAAAACCATAGTTTCGTTCTTCAATGGACCAATATCCGCACCACTGCCTCCTTTGGTAAACAAGTTCGTGAGATAAGGCTCAAAAAGATGCGCCCAGGACTTTACTTGTTCAAAACTGGCATCCGTAGTATCAAATGAAAATCCCCTTGGGGTAAATCCCCCAGAATCACTCTCCAAGGCAAAAATATGGTTCTCCTTATTTGCTAGAGCTACCTCAGCATACTTCTTGCCACCTCTTAGGCCATTTTCCTCGTTCATAAAAAGAACGGCCCTAATCGTGCGCTTGGGTTGATAACCTGTTTTCTTCAAAATTCGCAAAACCTCCATACTCTGTACGCATCCGGCGCCATCATCATGCGAGCCATCACCCAAATCCCAAGAATCTAAATGACCACCCACGACCAGTATTTCGTCCGGATAGGTACTCCCCTTTATTTCTCCAATCACATTAAAGGACTGCACATCGGGAAACTGCTTGCAGTTCTGTTTAAAATAGAATAGAATTTCCGGATTCAGTTTTACCGCGGTACTCAATAGGTCGGCAGCATTGGTACTAATGGCCGCTGCAGGGATTCGTTCCGCTTCCGGCAAGTCTCCATAGCCCATACCTCCGGTATGCGGAAAATCGTCCAAACGAAGGTTCATAGAACGCACAATGACCCCAAGAGCACCGTATTTTGAAGCGGCTACGGCGCCTCTACCCCTTTGGTCTACGGCTCCGGAATACGCAGAAAAGGTATTGATCAGTTTAGCATCCATAGGACGATTGTAAAAGACAATTTTTCCTTGAATTTTTTCTCTTCCCAAAGACTCCAGTTCCTCTAGCCCTTGTACCTCTATGATTTTGGCCTTAACACCCTTTTGCGGTGTAGGTACAGAACCACCAAG
This sequence comes from Maribacter sp. 4U21, assembly GCF_002742365.1. Lineage (NCBI taxonomy): Bacteria > Pseudomonadati > Bacteroidota > Flavobacteriia > Flavobacteriales > Flavobacteriaceae > Maribacter > Maribacter sp. 4U21. Next base: position 55,887 of record NZ_MDGN01000023.1, on the reverse strand, counting down.
TGCGGTGATAGGTACATTTGTGGTAACCCCCGGTGTGGTTTCAAAATAGGCGAATTCCGGTGTACCCCTTACCCATTTGGGCACCATTACCGGCTGTAACCATACACGGTCCAAGCCCAAGGAATCTAATTGCGATTTGGTATAGTTTACGGCTTGTTCTGCCTGTATAGAACCCGAAAGACGTCCACCAATCTGATTGGAAAGGTAATTTAACCAATCATACGCCTTTCCATCTTCCAGTGCGGTATCGTAAATTTTACGAATCTGAATCTCGTCTTTGTTCTGGGCCTGAACTGTGCCTGCTAAAAAAAGTAATAATGCCAGTAGGCCTATCTTATCTTTCACCTTGTAGTTGATTTTCATAGGTTTCTAAATTAGCCATTATTTTAGCGTCCAAGGCTGGCTCCCTGATATCTTTATATTTTTTTAACCTTTCTAACAGGATTGTAGCGACAATGACCCGAGCCGCTTTTTTATTATCGGCCGGAATGACATCCCATGGCGCGTAGGATTTAGATGTATTATTTATCGCCTCCTCATAACAAGATTGATAGGCCTCCCATAATTTTCGTTCTTTTAAATCTCCTGGAGAAAATTTCCAGTGTTTTTCCCTAATGTCCAACCTACGCAACAACCGCTGACGCTGTTCCTCTTTGGAGAGATGAAGGAAAAACTTAAAAATAATAGTACCGTTCTCGAACAAATGCCTTTCAAAATTATTGATCTGTTCAAAACGCTTGTCCCAGAATTTCTGTTGTATATCCGCAACGGAATGTATGCCAGGTATACGCTCTCCCAAAATGTACTCTGGATGTACCCTGGTCACCAATACGTTTTCGTAGTGTGTTCTATTGAATACCCCGAATTTGCCTTTGGCCGGTAACGCTATATAGTGTCTCCATAAATAATTATGGTCCAGTTCCAATTCCGTAGGCACCTTAAAACTGTGCACCTCAACACCACTGACATTGAAATCCTTAAAGACTTCACGAATAAGACTATCCTTACCGGAGGTATCCATGCCTTGCAGACAAATAAGAACGCTATACTTTCCGTGGGCATAGAGCATATCTTGAAATTCACCCAGTTCTCTCCTAGTTATCTTAAGGTCTTTTTTTAGTTGTTTATCTGAAAGTCCAAAATCTTCTCGTGTGGGAACTTCTGAAATTTTCATCGGTCCCGTGACTCTATACGCACTACTATTTATATAATCCATACCGAAATATAAAAGATTTAATTTTTGAAATAGGTTAAAAGGTCAAAAAAAGATGGTCATTAAACCCTTGAAATATACATTTCAACCAATAAACGTAAATGGCAGCCTTTCCATCGAATAAAAAGCGCTACTAGTGCCTCCCATAATTAACTTTATCCTTGTAAAAGTCCCAAATTTTACGCCAAATCTATTATAATGAACAAAACCTACATTTACTCATACGCTATTGTGGCGTTCCTCCTTTTTTCTTCTTTTAAAGGTAGTACGGAATGTGAATATGCCGGCGCCAATATTGATTTTGCAAGAACCAAAACAGAAAAAGCGATAGCGATCGATGATATCAACCAAGCGCGTTATTTGGCCTACAAAGCCTTAAATGCTATTGAAAAATCAAAAAAGCAATTGGAAATCTGTGGATGTGAGTTCGCAGAGCAAAATTTACTAGAGGGACTTAAGAATTTGAAACTGGCGACCAAAGCAACTACCCTAGATGCTACGCGGATATATTTATTACGTTCTTTAGAGAATACCATGGGTAGTCTAAACGCCTTACAGGACCATCATTTGCACAAAGTAAAATTTAACGAAAATATGGCAATCATTGATACCGTTGATACGGCCTCCAATGGCTCTGCTATAGCTAAGAAACCCGTAAAATTACTATATCAAAAGATAGACGCTTCTTTAGAAAAATATAGTGTATCCTTGAGCAAAGTTGTAGAAACGGTAAATTGTAAAGAAGCACGCGCCTTTACTTCTAGAATTATAGAACACTGTGAAAAGGAACTATTAAGGGATAACCTATCCGAAGGTAAAATATACTACAACCTTAGAACAAAAGAAATAACCCTTGCGGCGCATCGTCGTATTGGAACCTGCGCTGCCAAATGATTTCTTTATTTGCTAGCGAACAACTTTACGTCATCCTCAGAAACTTCATCACCGCCTAATATAATAAGACGTTCAACAACATTTCGTAATTCACGAATATTACCCGTCCAATCATAGGCTTTAAGAAGTTTTATGGCTTCTTTAGAGAACGATTTATCAGCTATACCCTGCTCCTCCGTTACTTTTTTTGTAAAGTGGTTGATTAATAAAGGAATGTCATCCCTTCTCTCATTTAATGCCGGGACTTTAATTAAGATAACGGCCAACCTATGATACAGGTCTTCACGGAATTTACCGTCCGCTATTTCTTGCTGTAAGTCCTTGTTAGTAGCCGCTACGACCCTAACGTCTACCTTAATATCCTTATCTGTACCCACACGAGAAATTTTACTCTCCTGTAAAGCCCTAAGTACCTTGGCTTGGGCAGATAAGCTCATATCACCGATTTCGTCCAAGAAAATGGTTCCCTTATTTGCCGCTTCAAATTTTCCCGCACGGTCTTTGACCGCAGAGGTAAATGCCCCTTTTACATGTCCAAAAAGTTCGCTTTCTATCAATTCAGAAGGTATTGCCGCACAGTTCACTTCTATAAAGGGTGCGCTACTTCTTGCACTTTTTTCATGTATCCAATGTGCAACCAGTTCCTTACCCGTTCCATTAGAACCCGTAATAAGAACCCGTGCATCTGTTGGAGCCACTTTTTCTATCATGTCCTTAATGGCTTCAATCTCTTGACTCTCGCCAACCATTTCATAGTTCTTGCTAACTTTTTTCTTTAATATTTTGTTCTCTACCACAAGTTCTTTTCTATCCAGTGCATTTCTAACAGTAGTTAGCAGTCTGTTTAAATCCGGCGGTTTAGAAATATAGTCGAAGGCTCCCAGTCTCATAGTGTTCACTGCGGTATCTAAATCTCCATGGCCAGAAATCATAATAAAAGGTATTTCCGGTTTAATTTTTCTGGCAGCCTCCAGTACCTCAACACCATCCATTTTTGGCATCTTTATATCACAGAGTACCAAGTCGTAATCGTTATTCTTTATGGTTTCCAACCCCTTGAGGCCATCTTCCGCTTCCTCTAAAACATAAGCGTTGTTCTCCTCAGATAGTATTTTAACCAATACTCTTCTAATTGCGGCCTCATCCTCTATTACCAAAATCTTTGACATATTCCTATTTTAAATTCCTATTCTAAATCCCGTCCTGAAATACAACCCGGGTCCATTATTGAGTGTAAAAATATTCTGTCGGTCACGATCCCTTAACACTCCGTTTTGCGTTATGGTATGCCCCCCTAAAAGATAAACAGAAATATCTTTAGTAAACTTATACTGATAACCAAGGGTCAATAATAATGCCGTATGTGAAATATCCGTAGATAAATTATTATTTGAAAGAAGTATATTATTCTGAATATTTACGTAATACCCGTCCAAGAAAAGCTCTGCCTGCAAAAAATGTTGTTTTTTGGTGTATAATTTGATGCCCGTTTTTGGCACACCTATGGTATAGGCCCAATTAGGCCTAAAACGCTTTTCGTAATACACAAAAGGCAGTGGCACCTGAATGGGAGAAGTAGCGCTATAGGAAAGGCCCAATACCAACCTATAGGGCTTCTCCACGTTCTTTTTTTCTTTATATCCTCCGGCGGTATAGTTAATATTAAAATCCTCTCTTTGAATTCCGTCTGTGAAAGTCGATGCCCAACGCGGTGTCACCACTCCTATAAAACGCCAATCCTCGTTCCACTTGTACACATACGCAAAATTTACGTCCAGCACGTGAAAATTACTGAGGTCGGCCGCATTTGGCAAAGTGGTTTGGGGTACGGTATAATCAAACTTGTTGTACTCCGCACCTAGAACTACAAAATCCTTCTTTTCACGTACCGGTATAGGGACATTGGCCAATAATTTTATTCTGGTGGTCCTAACATCAAAACTATTCTCTGGCATCAACATGTATTCCGCCCTAAAGACATCTGGAGTTTGAGCGATGGTAAGAGCGACAGAAAAAACAAAAAATACCAGTCCTAATCTTCGCCCATGCCCCATTCTTTATCTGTATTTTGAACATTACTATATTGAAACGGTTTTTGCTGGAAAATATGCACATCTCGCTGTGGAAAAGGTATGACCACATTATTTTTTCTAAATTCGGCATCGATTTTATACCGAATTTCACTCTTTATCCTGGGGTCCGTAAAACTATCACTAATAAAAAAGTTCAAAGAAAACAGCAATGCGGAATCCCCAAAATCTTCGAATAATACAAAAGGCTTCGGGTTTTTAAGTACTCCCCTTTGGTTTTGAACCACCTCCTCCAATATTTTGGTAACCAATTGAACATCACTTCCGTATGCGACTCCAATAGTAACATCCTCTCTAGTGGTCTTGTGGTTTTGGGTATAATTATAGACAATATCACTAATGAACTTGTGGTTGGGTATTATGATCACCTTATCGTCTCTGGTAATGGCCCTAGTGGTGCGGAGTTTAATCTCAAAAACCTTTCCTACCCGATTGTCTACTTCTACAATATCTCCTACCCTGAGCGATTTATCCAAAATAATAAATATCCCCCCAATGATATCTTGGAACAGTTCCTGCAAGGCAAGCCCTAGACCCACGAATAAAGCGGCCGAAGCCGTAATGAGTATGGTAATGTCAATGCCCGCAGTACTCATGGTAAACAGTATTACTACGATATAGACCACGTACTTGATAAACTTGAAAATACTAACAAACTTCAGTTTATCATCGTTCTCCATTTTTCGGGTAAAAAACTGGCGAATCCATCTAAGAAAAAAACTGGTGACAATAAAAGCGGCGGTTAGTAAAAGTAATAGCCCTATGGTAATGTGGATTGATTTTTCACCTTCTCCATAGTGAAACCCCAAGTTCAAAAACTCCTTAATGGTACCCCAGATATCATCCTCGATAATTTCCTTTAGTTTTTCGGTTTCCTCCTGAATCATAGTTAATACTTAAGCCATTTAAAAAGTTCCTTATAGCTTGGTTTTTTACCGTACATAAGGATTCCCACGCGGTATATTTTTGCTGCCAACCAAACGATACCAATAAAGGTAGCTATTAATATTAAAATGGATGTTATCAATTGCCAGACCGGAACACCTCCCTCACCTATACCTCCCGGTAGTCTCATTAACATCACAATAGGGGATGTAAGTGGAAAAAGGGAGAAACCCACGGCGATTGGCCCGTGCGGATTACTGAAAACCGAAAAGAAGCCAACATATATGGCCAGAATTAGAGGCAGGATTATCGGAAAAATAAATTGCTGCGTATCTGTCTCGTTATCCACGGCAGCCCCGATAGCGGCGTATATGGAACTATAAATTAAATACCCCAAAACAAAGTAGACCAGGAAGAAAGTGATTAGCATGACCCAGGGAATATCAAAAAGTTCTTGAGCATACAACTGCATGGTCATATCCGCAGATGGCATTCCTGTATCTACTCCGGTGGGGTTTAGACCTCCTCCGGAAATGGTGGCCGGGTCTATGTCAAAAATGGTCAATGCAATAACCAATAATAGCGTACCGGATACTATCCATATTCCAAACTGAGTAATGCCAGCTAAAGAAGTACCGATAATTTTACCCAACATTAACTGAAAAGGCTTAACAGAAGATATAATGACTTCTATTATTCTACTGGTTTTTTCCTCGATAACACTGCGCATTACAAAGCCTCCGTAAATAATAATGAACATCATAATAAGATATCCGAACCCACCGCCAATAACAGCTTTTATCTCATTGATGCCTTTAAGGTTCTGTTCCCCCGAGAAAGTGGAGATATTCAATTCATATGAGCTATCCATTTCTGAATATTGCTGGGCAGATATGCCAAGTTCTCGCAACCGCTCTTGCCGCAGTCTGTCCTTGAACAAGGCTTCTAATTTTTCCAAGACCGATGTACTAGGTGATTCCTTACTGTAGAAAAACGACCTTTTTGCTACCTTTTCCAAGTCAGCTTCATTGGGGAGATAGACCAAACCATAATAACCCATGTTCAAGGTAGAGTCCTTTGCTTCTTCTAAACTTATATCCTTAAATCGTACAAAGGATGTAGTATCCGTTGTTAAAAAAGAATTGGAAAAATAATCGCTCTCGTTTAAAACCGATATCACTCTTTTTTCGTTATCGTTTAATTTGGTCAGATAGGCAATAAGTAAAATCATACCGACCATAAGGATAGGACTCAAAAAAGTCATAATCACAAAGGATTTATTACGGACTTTTGCCAGATACTCTCGTTTAATGATCAACGGTAACTTATTCATGAGAAATACCTTTACTTTTTATAGTTCGTATAAATATGTCGTTTGCCGATGGTATGGTCTCCACGAAACTATTTACATTGGCTTTGTCTCCTAAATAGTGTAGCATGGGTCTTGATTCATTAGATTCTAATTGCACGGAGAAATTAAGCTGATTCTCTCCCGTATCGTATTCCGAACTTAGTATGGTAAATTTTTCCTTTAACTGGGTCAAAAAATTATCGGGATTCTCAATTTCCAAACCGACTTCAAAAATATTGTTCTTGTACGCTTTTTTAATGTCACTTAATTTACCGTCCAATATTTTTTCAGATTGATGTATAAGTGCAATATATTCGCATAATTCCTCCACAGATTCCATACGGTGGGTAGAGAATATTATCGATGTGCCTGCGTCCTTAAGCTTTAGTATTTCATCTTTTATAAGATTGGCATTAATGGGATCAAAGCCACTGAAAGGCTCGTCAAAAATCAAAAGTTTTGGCTCATGAAGTACGGTAACAATGAACTGTATTTTCTGTGCCATACCTTTGGAAAGCTCCTGGATTTTCTTGTTCCACCAATCTCCGATTTCCAGACGATCGAACCAAAATTTAAGTTTAGCCTTGGCATCTGCTTTTGACAATCCTTTGAGTTGCGCTAAGTACAAGGCTTGCTCTCCGACCTTCATACTCTTATAGAGACCGCGTTCCTCTGGCAGATAGCCTATTTGCGAAATATGTTCTGGTTTTAGGATTTCACCATCAAATAGAACCGCTCCCTTGTCTGGATAGGTAATTTGGTTAATGATACGTATTAGGGTAGTCTTACCGGCACCGTTGGGGCCTAACAATCCGTAAATACTATTATTAGGAATTTCTAAGGAGATATTCTTTAAAGCAGTATAGTTTCCGTACTGTTTGGTAACCTCTTTAGTGACCAAAATATTGTTCATGTAGGCAATTTGTCCAAAGATATTGAAATGTTTTAAAAGGCAGGGAACATGGAGGGCAACAACACAAACTTAATGCTGGTCGAATCAATTATATAAGCGCTTAGCCTTTAAAAAATAAGATAACAAACTTCCTTAAAAGCAAAACCCACCCTCAAAAGATTAAGGATGGGAAAAAAATTGCTATGAAAAAGAAAATTGATATTAGTTTCCCAATATCAAACCAAATATACGTTTTTTATTTAAAAATCAATGATTTTAGTATTAAGAGAACATATCTTTAACTTTTTCAAAAAAAGATTTATCTGATTTTTCCGGTTTAGGCTCAAAATTTTCATTGCCCTGCATACGCTGAAAAAATTCTTTTTGCTCCTTATTAAGTTCTTTGGGGGTCCAAACATTAACGTGTACCAGTAAGTCGCCACTTCCGTAACCATTAAGGCTAGAAATGCCTTTACCTCGTAATCTTAAGATTTTTCCCGACTGTATACCCGGTTCTAATTTTATTCTAACTTTCCCGCCAACGGCATCTATTTCTTTTGAGGTTCCCAATACAGCTTCAGAAATACTCACATAAAGATCATAATGTAAATTATCACCTTCTCGTTTTAGGGTATTGTGTTCTTGCGTTTCTATAGCAACCAATAAGTCTCCAGGTACACCGTTACCGGGGGCATCATTACCTTTGCCCGGAACTTTGAGCTGCATACCTTCTTCAACACCCGCTGGAATATTAATGGAAACAGTTTCCTCGGCAACTTTTAATCCCTGCGCATCTGCATCTCCGGGTTTTCCATCTAAAATCTGACCGCTACCTCCGCAAGTACTACAAGTAGCAGAGGTTTGCATGCGACCAAGGATCGTATTTTGAACTTTGGTTACCTGACCTCGACCGTTACAGGTAGTACAGGTTTTATAGGTAACCCCTTCCGCCTGTATTTTTCGTCTTACCTTAACTTTCTTCTCAACACCATTAGCGATTTCCTCCAATGAAAGTTTAACTCTAATTCTTAGGTTACTTCCTTTAGCCCTTCTTTGACCACCACCGCCAAAGCCGCTAAAACCACCGAAACCACCGCCTCCAAAGGCACTGCCAAAAATATCACCGAATTGACTGAATATATCATCCATGTTCATTCCGCCGCCACCAAAACCACCACCACCTTCAAAAGCGGCATGTCCAAACTGGTCGTAACGTGCTTTTTTATCGGCGTCACTTAATACTTCATATGCTTCGGCAGACTTTTTGAACATCTCCTCTGCCTTGGCATCACCGGGATTCTTATCAGGGTGATACTGTAGTGCCTTCTTGCGATAGGCCTTTTTAATCTCAGCAGCGGAAGCTCCCTTACTTACACCAAGAATATCGTAATAATCTTCTTTCATACCTCTCTTTATTTTCCAACAACCACTTTTGGATGGCGAATAATTCTGTCCCCAAGTTTATAGCCTTTCTCGATCACGTCAATAACTTTACCCTTCATTTTCTTATTGGGTGCAGGAATCTGCGTAATGGCTTCATGGACTTCAGCATCAAAAGTATCTCCTGAATCTACCGCTACATTTTGAAGACCTTTAGATTTTAAAGTTTCGTTCAGTTTGCCGTTGATGAGTTCAACTCCCTTGAACATTTCTTTATCCTCGGATTTGGAAAGTTCTTTTAGGGCGCGATCAAAATCATCCAATACAGGTAATAAGGATACGATAACTTCTTGGCCCGCGGTTTTAAAAAGATCCATCCGTTCTTTGGATGTGCGTTTTTTATAGTTTTCAAACTCTGCGAACAATCTCAAAAATTTATCTTTTTCCTTACCCAAGTCCTCCCTCAACTGCTCTTCCTCGCTCAATTGTTCTTGTTCTAGGGCTTCGCCTTCATTTTCAATGACTTCTTCCTCTTTGGAAACAGCATCCTCTATATCTTCAGCTTTATTTTTATCACTCATATCTATTCCTTATTTAAGACCGAATTTGAGGTGGCAAAAGTACTGCCAAATCTTTAAAAATGTCAAAATGTCACAAAGGAATATTAAAAAATCCGCCAAAAGCGGATTTCTATCTAAATATATCGGTACGCTCTTATCTATGAAGCGTATTCTTTTTCGATTGCAGTTTCTTTTTGAGCACAGAAACCATTTAGTCCATAGATATCTTCCAATGCTGAACAAATATTTCTGAAGGTAAAATTAAAGCCCTCCTCCTCTATTTTTTTGCTACTGACCCTTTGGCTGGCAAAGAGAATATAGGACATTTCCCCGAGTATAGCCTTCATTACGAACTTTGGAATATTTGGCAGAAACAGCGGTCTTTTAAGTGCCTTGGCTATTTCCCTCACTAATTTGTTATTGCTAACGGGGTTTGGAGCTACACCATTAAAAGTACCTCTAAGATTATTCTCTCCTAAGAAAAGGAACATTTTAGCCAAATCCGAAATGTGAATCCAAGATTGCCATTGGTCACCACTTCCAAAGGCAGCTCCTACATAATACTTAATGGGCTTTGCCATCTCTGGTAACGCACCACCATCATTGGACATGACCAGACCTACGCGGACCTTGGAAACACTGAGGTTCAAGACTTTAAATGCATCTATTTCTTCTTCCCACTTGGAAACTACTTCTCCAAGAAAACTGTCATCTACTTGCTCACAGTCCTCATCATAATAATTACTTTGTGAAGATGGATAAATACCTATGGCCGACGCCGATACAAAAGACGCTATAGTATCAAAGGAACCTTTTTCAATAGCCTTATAGAGGGTCCTCAAAGAATTAACCCGACTGTTCAACACTTTTTTTTTGTAGCTTGATGTCCATCTTTTGGAAATACTGGCTCCTGCTAAATTGATGATCACAGAAACTCCATTCAAACAGGCATCGTCTATCAGGTTCTTTGATGGGTCCCAATAAAAACCTTGATAATTATGTTCAGAAACTATTTTATGCTTGCTTGTAGTGAGGTAATTAACGTCATATCCTTTATCGTGACATTGACGAACGATTTCACTTCCTACTAAACCTGTTGCACCAGTTATCAATACTTTCATAACCTAAAGATATTGCATAAAAAGGAAGCTGACAGACACTTTAATTTGGATTTAACACCTTTGTTTAACCTGTGAAGAGTTCTTGTAATATAATTCAGGCTCTGGTTTAAGGCTTGAAACCTCGTAACATTTCTCTTTTACCAGGCGGACCGGGAAGTCTTTCGACCTGAAAACCGACTTCTTGCATGGCCCTCCTAACGCTACCCTTGGCTGCGTAGGTAACAAGGTATCCATTTGATTTTAAGGCATCGAACATTTTACCAAAAATTGAAACTGTCCATAGTTCTGGCTGAACTCTTGCACCAAAAGCATCAAAATAAATAAGGTTAAACAAGTTTTTAGCTTTGATATCCCTAAAATCCAATCGTTGCTTCTGCAAATGAAAATGGGGCGCAATTACTACCTCTTTATTCCATTCACTATCGTGAAACTTCTTAAAGACAGTATCCATTTCAGGAACCGCAAGGGCATCCACATAAGCCAATTGGTGAATTTCTTCCGCACTAACAGGAAAAGCCTCTACACCCGTATAATCAATATTCAGTTCATTCTTTTTACTCTCTAAGAATGTGATAAAGGCGTTTAAACCCGTTCCAAAACCAATTTCCAAGATGGCAACATCGGTCTTTTCAAAAAGGTAGAGTCCGTTTGTTATAAAAACGTGATACGCTTCCTGTATAGCACCGTGTTTAGAATGATATTGCTCATTCCAACCTTTTAACTGTATGGTCTTAGAACCATCACCGGTAGTGATTATCTCCCTTTCCAAATTATTGTTTCAACAACACACCATCAGCTTCAAAGCCAAGTGTTCTTTTAGGCGTCACAATTTTTCCAATTTCTTCATCGGAGGCGCCGCCGTCCTTAGCATAATGTCTTTGATCTTCAACATTCATTTCTTCAACAAAAGCTAAACCGTTGACTACAACATCCTTTCCTTCGATATCCGTAGGCATAAAAAATCCATAGTCCTTAAAACGGACCATAACTTCTTCACCATTTGCCATATCCAATTTCATCCAACATCCCTTGACTTTACAAACCTCTTTAACCCTAGCAGTAAACTTGGTCTGCAAGGTATCTGCGGCCGTCATAGTATGGTATGCATCCAACATATGTTTTGCCTCTTTGGTATTTTCTAGGGTAATTGCAGCACCATAGCTCTTCAAACCATTTTCGTTACCCTGAGAATCTTGTCCCACGGAAGAAAACGAGACAAATAAAACAACAAGTAAAATGTTAAAACCTTTCATATTTTGTAAAAATTGAGATTGTACTACAAAACTGGGCATTTTTGGACTTAAAAAGAAGCCTCAATCCGTATATTTAATTAATTTTATCCTTCTAATATGATTTTAAATGCATACTGAGACAAATAATATTATCGTAGAAAAAGCGGCCACCTCTAAAATTGATCAAATAGATTTTGACAATCTTGCGTTTGGATCCGTGTTTTCTGACCATATGTTGGTTTGTGATTATAAGAATGGTAAATGGGAAACTCCAAAAATTATTCCTTATCAACCTATAACATTGGACCCATCTTCAAAGATTTTCCATTATGGTCAATCCATTTTCGAAGGTATGAAAGCCTACAAGGACGAAAAAGGTGCCATCTTTTTATTCCGGCCTTTGGATAACCACAAGCGTTTAAACATTTCTGCAAAAAGATTATCCATACCAGAACTTCCTGAAGCATATTTTATGGAAGGTCTGACCAAACTATTGCAATTGGACGAAGCATTTATTCCAACAAAGGAAGGCTCATCCTTATATGTACGCCCCTTTATTTTTGCTTCTGGCAAAGGTTTTCATGCCTCACCAGCGGACGCTTATAAATTTATAATTGCCTGCGCTCCTTCCGGAGCTTACTTTTCCGGTAAGGTAAAGGTGCTCATTGAACAGACCTATTCAAGGTCTGCCAATGGAGGTGTGGGTTACGCAAAGGCAGGTGGGAATTATGCAGGACAGTTCTACCCTACCCAACTGGCCATAGAAAAAGGATACAACCAAGTAATCTGGACTGACGATACCGAACACGAGTATATAGAGGAGGCTGGTGCAATGAATATTTTCATTCGCATAAACGATACTTTGATTACCGGACCTACGAGCGACAGGATTTTAGACGGAATTACAAGAAAAAGTATTTTAAAAATTGCAGCGGACGAAGGAATTGCGACCGAGGTGAGGAAAATATCCGTAACAGAGGTAGTAGAAGCCGCCAAACAAGGCACCTTAAAAGAAATGTTCGGAGCAGGAACTGCGGCAGTGATATCTCCCATATCGGCATTTGGTTATAAGGACCAAGACTACAACCTGCCACAATTGGAGAACAGCTACGGTTCCAAGCTTAAGAAAATTATTACCGATATACAATACAACAAATCTGCGGATAAGTATGGCTGGCGATTTAAAGTGACAGCATAAAAAAAAGGGGCAGTTTGCCCCTTTTTTATTTGTTTAAAATTGCCGAGATGTCCGGTTTAAAATAATTAGGTCCCTTAAGTACTTTTCCGTCCTCTCGATATATAGGTTTACCATCGGCACCCAATTTACTCATATTGCTGCGTTGAATTTCTTCAAATACCTCCTCTATTTTATACTGCATACCGTGTTCCAAAATAGTACCACAAAGTATATATAACATATCTCCCAAGGCATCTGCGACCTCTACCAAATCGTTGTCCATAGCAGCTTCTAGGTATTCCTTGTTTTCCTCATCCATCAAATTAAAGCGTAAGAGATTTTTTTCTTTACCCAAATCCGCTTTCATTTCCTCAGAAACACCTAATCCGAAAGACTCGTGAAACTGCTGTACTGCATTAATTTTATTTTTCATCTATTACCTTGGTTTTTGACGTAGCTTTGCGTAAAAATATGAAATATGTTCAGCACGGGACAAATCGTTTTTGCAATCCTTTTTGCACTCTCTTTTATCATAATTATCGTTTTCGCCTACCGTAAAGACCTTAAATTGCATCAAAAAAATTACAAAGGTGTAAAATGGGTAGGAATATTCTTCGTAATCTTCTTGTTTACACTCTTTATTATTAAGTATTTCCTTAAAAATTAGCCAAAATTTTACGTACACCACAAAAATTGTCCTCTACACAACAAAAAACTACTTTTCCACGTATAATATACCAAATAACGTAATTTTGCGTTATTCATCTATAAGGGGCAATAAATTATGATGACATTCTTTACAATTTTTTTTATTCTGGTTGGTTTAAATGCAATCATTTTGTTGAGCAGTTTACAGAGCATAAACAAAAAGACGAAAAAACCTGCACCGAAATTTAATGATGCACCAACATCTATTATCTATCCTATAGATTTACTTAGTACTAATTACAAAAAGGCAGTTTAGTTTTTTACTTTTATAAGGTATGAAACAAATAGTGCTTGTTTTTATTGGTGGTGGTTTAGGTAGTGTACTTCGCTATTGGATTTCAAAGATTCTCAACCCTTGTTATTCAAATTTTTATTTAGGTACTTTTTTAGTGAACATCATTGGATGTTTACTCATTGGACTTTTATTAGGTATCACCATTAAGAATAACTTATTATCCCAAAACCAAACGCTCTTATTGGCCACAGGTTTTTGCGGCGGCTTTACAACTTTCTCTACTTTTGCGCTAGAAGGCCATTCCTTATTAAAGGAATCAACCCTACTTCATTTTTCAGTGTACACCATAGGTAGTATTGTAATCGGTATCCTGGCCGTCTCTTTAGGGCTTTGGATTTCCAAATTGTTATAATACTAACATTAAGCTATCATCTTTTTATATTTTGAATAATTTATATGGTTTTGCCTTTCTTTCTAATGATTCGTCAAAAAAATAAGGTTTTCTATATCTTATTTTCAATTTTCTGCTAATAATGGTTGAGCAGTATCTTCATATCCTCAAAATTTATATGATTATTTAAGCATACCTCTAATTTTTAAGGGTATAAATTATAATAAACATAAAAATACACTTAGATACCCTCAAAAAATGAGGGTGTTAATTTTTTTAACATACATTTACCGCATTAAAATTAATATAAAATGAAAAAAATCGAGGCAATTATCAGAAAATCCAAATTTGACGATGTCAAAGAGGCATTGCATCAAATCGAGGTTAATTTCTTCAGTTACTGGGATGTAACCGGAGTTGGAAATGAAAAACAGGGACATGTCTATAGAGGAATATCCTATAGTACTACAGATATACAGCGAAGATATCTTTCTATAGTAGTTTCCGATGAGTTTTTAGACAAAACGGTCAGCACTATCCTAGAATCGGCTTACTCCGGCAACGTAGGGGATGGCAAAATATTTGTTTCCGATGTCATAGAAGCCTATCGCATAAGAACGAAAGAAAGCGGTCAAGCAGGAATCAACTAACTCAGAAGCACTAACTAAAACTTTATTAAAATGGACGCAGGATTATTTACAGCGAATAATGTATGGATGATGTTGGCTACCGCATTGGTATTCTTCATGCATACTGGTTTTGCCTTTTTAGAAATTGGCTTAACAAGACAAAAGAACACGATTAACATCTTATTCAAGAATATATTTATTATTACAGGGGGTCTCTTACTTTATTATGCCTTTGGCTTTAACCTAATGTATCCGGGCTTTGAAGACGGAGATATGGGTATATTAAAATTCGCCGGCTTCGGTATTGGCGCTCCAGAAGGAGGAATGACACCAGATTATGCAGATGGTGGTTATACGTGGTGGACAGATTTCCTTTTTCAAGGAATGTTCGCAGCAACAGCGGCAACAATTGTTTCCGGTGCCGTAGCGGAACGTATTAAAATAGGTTCATTCATGATATTTACCGTATTCTATGTAGGCTTGGTATACCCAATAGTAGGCGCATGGAAATGGGGAGGTGGTTTCTTGGATTCTTGGGGATTCTATGATTTTGCAGGTTCTACTTTAGTACACTCAGTTGGCGGATGGGCCGCTCTTGTAGCCGTTGCCTTATTAGGCGCAAGAATAGGCAAATTCGGCAAAGATGGTAAGGCAAAGGCAATTCCTGGACACAATATACCTTTAGCAACTGCCGGGGTACTCATCCTTTGGTTAGGATGGTTCGGGTTTAACGGTGGTTCTGTCCTTTCTGCAGACCCTGAGTTAACTTCCCTTGTTCTTGTGACTACAAGTTTAGCAGCAGCAGCAGGTGGTTTTGGAGCTTTCATTCTTTCCACAATTCTTTACAAGAATTTAGATTTGACCATGTTCCTTAACGGTATCCTTGGTGGATTGGTCGGTATTACAGCGGGCGCGGATTTAATGTCTCCTAACGAGGCAATAGTTATTGGTTTTCTAGCTGGTATTATTATAGTACTAGGTGTTGCTTTGATAGACAAATTAAAACTAGATGACCCTGTAGGCGCAATTACCGTACACTTAATTTGTGGTATCTGGGGAACGCTTGCCGTAGGGATATTCGGTGCAAAAGCTGGCGGAGAACAATTCTTAACGCAACTTTATGGTATACTTATCATCGGAGCCTTTTGTATCATAACCTCAGGAATAATACTGGGCGTGTTAAAAGCTACTTTAGGTCTAAGAGTTTCTAAAGAAGAAGAATTGGAAGGCTTGGATATCCATGAACATGGAATGGATGCCTATTCTGACTTTAGAATGAATCAGCACTAAAATCAAAAAACGGAAAAGGAAACGGAGCGTTTTGCAGAACGCTCCGTTATATAACCTTTTCAAAAAAATTTAAATCACTCATTACAACAATCCTCAACTGGATTATAAATTCAAACTTATGAAAACGATTATTTCTACAAAATTCGTGAAAAATTTATTTCTTTTAGCATTTACTGTTTTTTCTACAGTTTCTCTTGTAGCACAAGAAGAAGAGGAAACCTCAAAATTCTCATTATCCGGAAGCATAGACACCTACTATAGAACTACTTTTAGTGACGGTGGCCAAGCTACTACGGCCACAGGTACTTCCTTTGCTAACCAAACAGGTTTCGCTTTAGGTATGGCTAATTTAATAGGTAGTTATGACATGGGAGATACCGGTGTTGTGGTAGATTTAGTTTTTGGACCTAGAGGTACGGAAGCAACTTTCGAAAACGACGTTTTAAACGGAATTATAAATCAGGCTTACGCTTATTGGAATGTTTCAGACAAAGTAACGCTTACTGCTGGTCGTTGGAATACCTTTTTGGGATATGAAGTTATTGCCCCAGCAGCAAATTTTAACTATAGCGTATCTTATTTATTTTCTAACGGGCCCTTTTCCCATTTAGGTGTTAAAGCTGATATTGCCTTATCTGATGATGTTAGTTTAATGTTAGCCGTAACGAATCCTTGGGATGTTAACGACACAAGTGCCACGGGAGAATATGGTTTCGGTACGCAATTAGGTTTCTACGGACAATATATTAACGTATACTACGACAGCGGTAGCAACGGAGGTTTAGGATTTGAAGTTGATTATACGGGTGGATTTGATGTTTCTGACAGCTTTTTCCTAGGAATCAATGCAGCTTACAATGATAATTCTGAGACTGAAACAGGTTTTTATGGTGCGGCTCTTTACCCACAA
The DNA here is from genome assembly GCF_002742365.1 of Maribacter sp. 4U21. Lineage (NCBI taxonomy): Bacteria > Pseudomonadati > Bacteroidota > Flavobacteriia > Flavobacteriales > Flavobacteriaceae > Maribacter > Maribacter sp. 4U21. The sequence continues at coordinate 38,929 of NZ_MDGN01000023.1, read as the reverse complement.
ATTACGACTTCAGAAAGTTTCGCTATCGGACTAAGAGGAGAATATTTTACTGCCACAGCGGATGGATTCGATGACACGCCTGTTACAGCATTAACCCTTACCGGTAGCTTTACAAAAGACAATCTAATTTTAAAGCCAGAAATAAGACTGGATAGTTTTGGCAACGACAACGAGCCATTTATTGAAAGTAACGGTGTTGATACCTCAAGTAGCCTTTCTTCATTTGCTCTTGCGGCCATCTATTCTTTCTAAGAACAAATTACAGTGTTAATTTATAGTTTCAAACACCAAAAACCCAGCGGAGACGTTGGGTTTTTATTTTTTAAAAGCTTTAACGCCCGCCAAAATTTTAGTGTTCAGGTTGTTAACTGAAGGTACTAAAGGACATGAATATTTCTTATTATAGGCGCAATAGGGATTATATGCTTTATTAAAATCGATAACAATAGTGTTCCCGTCAGGTATTCTCAAATCCAAATACCTTCCACCGCCATAGGTTTCCTTTCCATTGGTTAGGTCGGTAAAGGGCAAGAATAGATAGTCTGTATATTTTTCTTCAAGTATTAACTCCGGATTTTGATATACTTCCAACTCATAAGTCTTTCCTTTAAGTTGAAATTCTACTATGGCATAGACCACTTCTTCAGATTTTCTATCTGTACTGGTAGGCATTAAGAAAGGTAAAGCATCTGGTGTTCTCATGAATTTTGCCTGCACCACATAATTGGTGTCGGGTTTAAAAAATTCCAAACCTTCAAAATTTTTGCGGTGCCTATCTGCTAATGGAGATACCTCCGGGTCCTTAAATTCTGCATTGAGCTCTTTTTGAAATTCTAGAATAGCGGCAAGTTTGTCGTTATCGGCGACTGCAACAACCTCTTCCTTAACATCATGATATCGTTTTTCTTGCCTACAACTTAAAATTAGTACGCATAAAACAAACCATATTCTTGAATTAAACATATATTCCGCTTTTTTTTACAAAAATACGATATCTATATTTTTCATATTTCGTATTACCATTAACTTGTGTAGCATAAAATCATACCTAATGAAAATCAATTCACTTATCCTCTTAATACTACTAATCGCTTTTGGTTGTAAGCAAGAAAAAACAGAAAATGACTCAAAAGCCGTCGCAGAACGTTTTGTGCCAGAACTTAAAGAAAATAGGTATAATGTTGCGTTCTTAATTATGGACGGTGTATACAATACGGAATTTACCGCGCCTTATGATATTTTTCAGCATACACAATATCGTGACAATATAAAGGCCATGAACACTTTTTCCGTAGCGAATACTCTTGAGCCTATCACTTCTTTTGAAGGACTTAAAATTTTACCGGATTTCGATTATACAAAAGATAGTCTACCACAAATAGACATCCTTGTAGTACCAAGCGCAGAGCATCATTTAGATACTGATTTAGAAGATGACGTTTTACTGGAATTTATCAGAAAAACCGACAAAACGGCCCTTTACGTTACTAGCCACTGCGACGGAGCGTTTGTTCTAGCAAAGGCAGGTGTCTTAAATGATGTTACCTCCACAACTTTCCCTAGTGATATTGACACCTACAGAAAGATGTTTCCTCATTTGAAAGTTAAGGACAGCGTACTGTTCGTGCACGACGGTAAATACATTACTTCAGTTGGTGGTGCAAAAAGCTTTGAAGCGGCGCTGTATTTGTGCGAAAAACTGTACGGAGAAGAAATAGCTATTTCCCTTGCAAAGGGGTTGGTCATAGATTGGGATCTAGATACCGTGCCCCATCTTAGTCTTCAATAATATCGTAACGGGCATTCTTAAGGTATTTGTCGACTATTTTGTTGAATTCTGGTGTTATTCTTAGGAGAGCGGTGTGCTCCAAATCGTATAATGCTGTTCTGTCCGTGTATCCCACCTTCAGCAACTCTTCCAAATAAAATAACGCCGTACCATAATCCTCAATTAACGAGCTATTGGAAATAACCTTCAAATACCCTTCATACTCATCAGGCTGCGTTATGGTTTTTAGCATATAGAGGAAATTCAGCGCCTGTACATCTACCACCTTATCTGAATTTACGACATCTATATTATCATCGATTAAGGCATTTACATAACCTCTTAAACGTTTTGCCATTTGATTTTGGAAAAAAATGGAACTTTTTTCCATTTTAGCCAACTCGGACATCTGGTAGTTCCACCATCCAAGGTTGTTGTAATTATACGTAATTACATCCTCTTCCAAGTAATAACCGTAATCTGCCTTTATAAAGGATTCCTTAAGAAAGTAATTATTTTGTGCTCTATTTTTGGTCTTGAACGAATTACTACGTCGTAATTGTCTGCGACTACTCTTTAGAGAATCCAGACTTAAAAAAGGACGATAGGAACGCATCATCTCATTAAGAATATGATCTGTTAATAAAGGTTTTTCATCAGTAAACATCCTATTCGCCTTTGTAAAATCGGTTTCATATGCTTTTTGAATAAAATCCATATCTTTCTCTAAATATCCTTTGGCCATTGCCGCAAGCTTTAGTTGCCGCATAGCGTTTGCCAGTTCTTCCTTTTTAGGCCATTCATGACCCACATCGGAAAAGTGAAGGTTATTGGGGAATTTGAGTTCGTTCAGAATTTTTCTAGTTTCTAACAATTCCCTATAATTATAATCCTCTCGCCCGGCTATCCCAATAAAATGAAAGGGTTTTTTGGCACTAAGAATTTCAGCATTACCAACTGCCGCGCCACATGAAACAACTCCTTTTATCTCAGAAATGAACGTAGGGACAATGGAAGCAAACCTAGCACCATCCGAAAAACCGCCGGTATAAGTCATATTTTTGCGTATGGGCAACAGCTTAGCTACGCTATTGAACATCCTACTTACAATTAAAACATTCTTTGATAGTGTTAGTGTATCACTAACATCATTAGAACTAGCCAAAATAAAACCTTCTTCCTCTGCCGCTCCCTTGAACATAGAAAGGGCTTGCTTTCCCTTACCCTCTAAATCCATCACAAAAATGATTGGCCAAGGCTTGGACGTGGTAAAATCTGTTGGAAGGTAGAGCGAAAACGTTTCGGCCAAGGTATCGTTAACCTTAATATTATCTGTTATGACACCTTTTGATATTCTCAGTTCTTGTGCAAGTACTATAAAAGGAATTATGAATAAAAGAAGCGTAATAGTTTTTTTCATACTTAAGACTTTATCAAAAATCTAGCCAAATTTTTCTTTTAAATTTAGTTATACTAATTAGTAATAGGAAAAAAATTAAATTATTCTTCGGAGAGACCACAAAAAGCCACAAGCTACTCTTTTTCAATAATCCTTTTGATTGGTGCATTTGAGATGACTTGGGACAATACAATATTGGTTCTGGTTTCCCCATATTGTATCAATTTATCTATAAATTGTTCTAAATGAAATTGATCTTGGAAGACCACCTCCATAACAATATTTTCATTACCTGTAATCCTGTAGCAATTAACCACCTCATCTAAGGTATGTACAAGCGACAAAAAAGGTTTTAATTTTCCCATAAACGCTCTAAGTGTAATAATTGCCTTGAGTTGATGCCCTGCAAGCGCATGGGACACTCTGGCGTTATATCCGACCAGTACTCCTAAATCCTCCATTTTCTTTACGCGCTCTCCCACTGCAGGGGCTGTTAAGCCAACATATCTACCGATTTTGGCAAAGGATTCCCTGGCATTCAACTGCAAACGTTGAAGTATTTTCCAATTAAGCTCATCTAGCTTTACATTCAAAACTCCACAATTAAATTAATTTGGTTTTAAAGGTAAATTTAATAAATCTCTTTCGATTACAAAGATAAATCTTCAAAATACCAAAGTAACTTTAAGCTAAGTTTAGTTGTAATGAGCAAGAAAAATTTAAGACATATTCCCATCTACAAAAAGGCTCTGGAACTCTGTTATGTGAGTAGAGAAATCGTTTCGTACGTTTCCTTTAACAAGGACCTATTAAAACTGTACGAATCCAATAGTCTTAGAGATAGTATTGCCAATGCCTTACTTACGGATACTATATTAATTCCCCAAAAAATCGCTAAAGCGGAGCGATCCATCTCCAATACCGAGCGTTTGGAACAAGTTTCCTACATCAACATTATGATAAGAAATATGAATTCCTATTGTCTAGGCCTTGAAAAGGATGGCGTAAAGGAATTAGAGTATATAAATCTTCTCCGTTCAGAGATTAAAAGTTTTAAACGCTATTTTAAAAGGTGGAAAACTGCAATGAATTAATAGTTTCACTTCAAGTTTAAAAGTTTTGTTATATTAAGCACTACGGCTTTAAACCTTAAAAAGAATAGTCTAATTTTACTAGCTTAATAAGACTATTTTGAAAATTTTTATTCTAATAAATTGTCCGGATCAATCCGGAATAGTTTGTTCCGTAACCGGCTTTATCCACTCCAATGGTGGAAACATTATCTATTTGGACCAACATGTAGATAAATCAGAAAATGTATTCTTCATGCGTTTGGAGAGCGATTTTGATGCTCAATCATTTAAGTTAAAAGAGTTCCGTACAAGCTTCAAGAAAGAGCTAGCGCTTACACACGATATGGATTTTAGTATTCATAGTGCTGACTCCAAACCAAAAATGGCTTTGTTCGTGTCCAAGTACAACCATTGTCTGTACGATATACTTAGTAGGTTTAATTCCGGTGAGCTCAAAGTGGATATCCCTTTCATATTAAGCAACCATCCGGACCTGGCATATATTGCAGCACAATTCAACATTCCTTTTTACCATGTGCCCTTTACAAAGGATAAACGTGATACGGCAGAACAAGAACAACTGAAATTACTGAAAGAGTATCAAATCGATTTTATAGTCTTAGCCAGATATATGCAAATTGTCAGTTCAACTTTGATCGACAGATTTCCGAATAAGATAATCAATATCCATCATTCTTTTTTACCCGCTTTTGCCGGAGCCAAACCTTACCACGCGGCTTTTGCCAGAGGAGTGAAGATAATTGGCGCCACTAGCCATTACGTAACGGAAGAATTAGATGCAGGCCCAATCATTGAGCAAGATGTAACCACCGTATCCCATACCCATTCCATTTCAGATTTTATTACCAAGGGAAGAGATCTAGAAAAAATAGTACTGTCCAGGGCACTTAAATTACATATTGAAAGGAAAACGATGGTTTACAACAATAAAACCGTAGTTTTCTCGTAAGTGAATAAACAAGTTATTAATACTTTGAAATAAAATTATGCTGAAAAAGATAGGAATAGCAACACTTCTGACATTATTTATCTCCTGTGCGGAATTACAACAAGTAGTAGATCAACTGCCCCAAGGTACAACACTGGGAAATGAAGAAATTGGCAATGGCCTTAGAGCTGCCTTGGACAAGGGTATTGCAAAACAAGTGAGTAAACTTACGCAGACGGACGGTTTTTATAAGAACGATCTGGTAAAAATTCTTTTACCGGAGGAACTTCGAAAAGTTGACAAAACCCTGCGCGATATAGGTCTGGATAATCTAGCCGATGAAGGGCTAAGAGTTTTAAACAGAGCGGCGGAAGATGCGGTATCAGAGGCCACCCCGATATTTGTTAATGCCGTTAAGGGAATTTCCTTCAATGATGCCAAAGCCATTTTATTAGGAGATGACAAAGCGGCTACCTCGTACCTTACCAATGCTACCCAGAAAGAGTTATACTACAAATTTAATCCGGTGATTAAATCCTCATTTGAAAAGGTAGGTGCCGACAAAATTTGGAGTTCTTTAATCAATAGATATAATTCGATACCGTTGACCAATAATGTGAATCCGGATTTAACGGATTACGTTACCTCTCAGGCCTTAGAAGGAGTTTATACCATGATTGCGGTGGAGGAAAAAGAAATACGCACAAAAGTATCTTCCAGAACAAGCGATCTACTTAGAAAAGTATTTGCCTTACAGGACTAATTTAATTTTTTAACATTTACAACAATATATTCGTTTATACGGCGTTAAAAAATTAAGTATCAATACATTGATAAAAGCAATTAAAACTTTAGATATTTATTTTCAATTTTTTTGAGTTAGTAATTTTTGAGTTAGTTAGTTAAAAACCGGTGGGAGCACCGGTTTTTTTTGTGGTCAATTTAAATGGTGAGACAGCAAAATGAAGTAGTCAGGTCTATCATTCTCTAAACAATTAGCTGATATACAGAGGTAAACTATTATCGGGGCTTACTTTTTTAAGGATGGAATCAGCCATCATACAAATTTTATGATTACTTTAATAGAAAGCTAATTCATCAATCAAAACCAATGAGAACTTTAAGAATCTTCATCACATTCTTGTTTCTTAGTTTCTACTGTTATCCTAGTCCACCGATAGACTTTGATGACTACACAGACTATCCTCAACAACATTTGCATGAGGCCCAGAGAAGCACAGCCGAAAAACTATTCATAGAACAAAAGTATCCAGAGGCCATTGAAACCTATAAAAAGGTCTTGACGGCTAATGGTCCAAATGATTCCAAGACGTTAAAAAAAGTAGCGCAGGGCTTTGCTGCGCTCCATCAGACTGAAGAGAGTGTTGCCTATATAGAACAATATTTATATGCTGATTTCAATACCGATGTTTTTGCAGATTCGTGGTTTGATAACATAAGGCAAAATCCTCAATTTGAAGCTGCTACGGAAAAGTACACCCCTAAATTTAGTCTTTGGTCCTTCATGTACCTGTATGTTGCGCTTATCGGTTTTTATATCGCCATCATTGTGCAGTTTAATCGCAAGGTAGACCGCCCTGCCAAGGTATTGATAGGTAGTTTCATATTCATTCATTCCTTCTTTATACTTCATATCTGTTTGAACATTACAAATTATCAGTACAAATTTCCTCATTCGTATTTAATGTCTACCTGTTTTTCCTTTCTATATGGCCCTCTATTGTATTTTTATTTTAAACGGATAACGCAGAAATATAAGTTTAAAAAATCAGACCTTTTACATCTTATCCCGACAGTATTATTTTTAATATACATATTCCCTACCTATATAATGTCCGCAGATGAGAAACTTGCCATGATGTTGGACAGAGCTAGCAAGGGACTTAATCCAGGCGACTCACCCGACGTGATTATTCTAGTTATATTAAAATTGATTTCCCTTGTAATTTATGGGTACTTCATCCGCAAACTTTATCTCGCTTCTAAGAACTCTAAGGAACATACGAATAAAGAACACCGGATATGGCAGCGTAATATATACTTCATTCATATTGCCTATGTCTTATGCTATGCAGGCTACGGCATATTGATCAGTAACCATATCATATCAGGTTTTCTTTACCATTCACAGGTCGTTTGTATGGCATTAATGGTCATGTATATAGGGTACTGTGCCAACATTCAACCTAGTGTTTTTGGAGGTTCCTTTACCTTTAACAAACTCTTTTTTAAATATGAAAAATCTGGTCTTACCCCAAGTTTATCCGTAGAGCTAAAAGATAGTTTAATCTATTTATTCGATGAGGAAAAAATTTATAAAGAAAATGATATTAACCTGGAAAAACTTGCCGAGCGCCTAAATACAACAAGACATAACGCTTCTCAGGTCATTAACGAACACTTTCAAATGAATTTTCATGAGCTAGTGAATAAATATAGAATCAGTGAAGCCAAGCAAATATTTAATGAGGATAGTCAAAGAAATTTAAATATTATAGATGTGGCCTATGAGGTAGGTTATAATAATAAGGTAACTTTTAACAAAGCATTTAAAAAGGATACGCAAACCACTCCAAGCGAATACCAAAGAATGTCCGTTGAGGCATCATAGTAAACCCTAGGGAATTTTTTATCGGATACGTAAACGTTTATAAGTCTTTCCCATAATTACATACAGAGCACGTTATTTTTGAGGTAATACATTCTAGTGTAAAGCAGCTCTGAAATTAAACTTCTATTGAAAAACTTCTTTTCTATTCCTTAGAGTTTTGTTTGAATTAGTCATCAAACCTGTTCAGGGCTGCAATTTACATTCTTCACTAAGCATTATAAAAAACAGGCTGCATAACTTTTCAAAGAGCCCCGTGTTTATTTTTTCTCATAAACCGTACAGTCAAATTCTCAATTTAATAGGATAGAGCCATACTTTCTTAGATATCGAAATATATAACGCATATGGCTCTATTTGTTACAAAAGGTAAAATGGGCGTAAACTTTCATCGGCTGCGTAAACGTTTATAAGTGTTTCCCCATTTCCATTCAAGAGCATGTTTCTTTGACGTGAATGACTAATGTAAAACAGCTCTTAAACCGTTACTATCTTAAAAACCATCTATTACTTTTTCAAAAAGTATAACCTCTCTACAGATACCATAACCACTAGAGCTCCATTTTACATTCAACATTTATAACTAACTCATTTAAATTTTAAAGTATGAAAAAAAAATGTATTTGGTTGTTTATGCTTTTCCTGACCGGGATGACTTGGGCGTATGCACAACAAAAAACTGTAACAGGTAACGTAACGGATGAAGGAGGTGTTCCTTTACCCGGTGTAAACATTTTAATCAAAGGTACCACGACGGGTATCCAGACCGATTTTGACGGTAATTACGCAATTCAGGTATCAGTAGGTGAAGTCCTCGTCTATTCCTATATAGGGCAGGCTACCGAAGAGCGAACCGTAGGTCAAGAAAACATCATTAATGTAACCATGGCCGAAGATGCCCAGGCGCTACAAGAAGTTGTGGTAACGGCACAGGGCATCGTAAGAGAAAAGCGATCCCTTGGATATGCGGTAACGACAGTAGAGGCCGAAGCCGTTGAAGCAAGACCTGAAGCTGATATAGGAAGAGTTTTAAGCGGCAAAGTGGCAGGTGTAAATATTACAGCCAACAACGGGCTATCTGGATCAGGAACAAATATAATTATCAGGGGTTTTTCTTCGGCTACGCAGTCTAACCAACCCTTATTCATAGTAGATGGAATTCCGTTCGATTCCGGCACCAATACACAATCCAATTTCTTAGATGGCAATACAGAATCTAGCCGTTTCTTGGATATTGACCCCAATGCAATTGAGTCCGTTAGTGTTCTAAAAGGACTAAGTGCTACCGTATTATATGGTAACAGAGGCCGAAACGGTGTTATTTTAATTACGACCAAAGGCTCTGTAACAGGTGATGCGCCAAGCAAGACCGAGGTATCCTTGACCCAATCTGTCTTTCTTTCCAACGCGGTATTACCCGATTATCAAGATAACTATGGTGGTGGTTTTCACCAAGGTTTTGGTTTTTTCTTTAGTAACTGGGGTCCTCGATTTGACCGTACGGACGATGATGGTATAGCTAACGCAGCACAATATGTAGGTGATTCCCCAAACGGAACAGCTATTTTAAGGCATCCTTTTAACTTTATTGCGGATCCTACGTTAATAGCAGGCTTTGAAGATTTGCTAGATGATCCATACCCTTACAAACCATATAACGGTGTAGAAGAATTTTTTAGGACTGGATATGTTTACAGTACCTCTGTGAATATAAGAGGTGGTTCTGAAAAAGTAAGTTTTAACGCTAATTACGGTCGTACAGAGGATATCGGATTTACACCAGGAAATAATTTGATCAGAAATAATTTCAGCATCGGTGGTAATGCCAGGCTATCTAACAAACTTACCGCATCGGGTGTTTTTAACTTTGTGAGAACAGGTTTTAAATCTCCTCCAAATGCGGTTAGTACAGGCAGTGGTGCAGCCTTTAATGGTGGTGCAATTTTCGGTGATATCCTTTACACACCCAGAAGTGTAGATTTAACCAACCTTCCTTTTCAGGCGGCAGATGGTAGAAGTGTTTATTACAGATCAGGTAATGATATTCAAAATCCGTATTGGACCGTTGCCAATTCCAAAACCTCTCAGAATACAGAACGTTTTATTGGTAATATGTCTTTGAGCTACGAGTTTAATGATTGGATGAACCTTACCTATAGACTAGGATTGGATAGCTATACCGAACTTAATAGCTACTCTCAGAATAAAGGTGGTGTAGACGGACCCGTTCTTGGTATTTTAAGAACGTCGGTCGCGAGAAATAGTATTTTTAATCACGATTTAATATTAAGTTCGGATAAGGACTTGAGCGAAAATCTGAATCTTAAGGCTACACTGGGCTTAAACAGTAGAAGGGATACCTTCTCAAGAGATGGTCTTGAAAGTACGGGACAATTGGTTTTTGGAGTACTGGAGCATTTTAATTTTACCGTGCCTTCTGCCATAAATTCATTTTCAGGAATTCCCATTAATAGGGATTTTGAAGAGAATCTAGTCGGTGTCTATTTAGATGCAACCTTATCCTATAAAGACTACATCTATCTAAACGCCGTGGCGCGTAATGATTGGTCTTCAACCTTGGAGACAGAGAACAACTCTATACTATATCCCGGAGCCAGCGTTTCCTTTATACCCACTGCAGCCTTTGACGGTATGCAAGGAAATGTTCTTAATTATTTGAAATTAAGATTTGGATACGGGTCTTCCGCTGGTTTCCCTACACCGTTCAATACGAGAGATGTACTTACTTTAGGTGCAAGAAACTTTATTGACAGTAATGGCAACGTAATTTCTGGAAATACGGTCTCTAATACGCTTGGTAATAGAGATTTGAAAGCTGAGCGTATAGGAGAGTTAGAATTAGGTATGGATTTCCGACTTTTCAATAGATTGAACCTAAACCTGAGTATCTATGAAAAAACTACAAAAGACCTCATTACACAACAAACCTTGGATAGCTCAACAGGTTTCACGAATACCTTTGTAAATATTGGGGAAATACGTTCTCAGGGAGTGGAGATAGATTATGATTTAGACATCATTAAGAATCAGGGTAACGGTTTAAAGTTCAATTTAGCGGGTAATTTCACGACCAATGAGACCATTGTAACAGATTTAGCTGAAGGAACCAACAACATACTCTTAACTTTTGCAGTAGCAGGGGAAGCTGCTAACTACGCAGTAGAGGGCAGACCCTTTGGCGTATTTCTAGGCTCAACCTTTCTACGTGATGATAACGGAAACAGAATAGTTGGCGGTAACGGACGCTATTTGGTGGATAATACCATTTCAGAAATCGGTGACCCCAATCCAGATTGGACCACAGCACTAATTCCTTCAATATCGTATAAGGGCTTAACGTTCTCCGCAAATTTATCCTACAGACACGGTGGAGATATTTACTCGCTAACAGCAGCTTCCTTAATTGGTCGTGGAACCGTAGATGCTGATAATCCTATTGATCGTGAAGCAAACTACATCTTACCGGGCGTATTCGCTGATGGCACACCTAACAATGTGGCGATTTCATCAACTGAGGTAGGTTTCAACTCCTTTTTTGGAGGTGATATCAATGAATTAAGTGTTTTTGATGGTACTACTATTAGACTACAAGAAGCTTCTTTAGGTTATGCCATTCCAAAAAAACTATTGGAGAAAACACCTTTTGGAGCACTATCGTTTACACTATCTGGACAAAACCTCTGGTTCAAGGCAGTTAATTTTCCTGACAATATTAATTATGACACGAACGCTTCAAGTGCCGGTGTAGGTAATGGGCAAGGAATAGATTATATCACAGGACCATCGGCACGCAGATATGGTTTTACCGTAAGGGCAAGTTTCTAATCGTCAAGAAATAAAACAAAAAATTATGAAAGAAATATTAAATATAAGAAAATGGGCTTCCGTGCTCCTGGTCACCCTACTATTTAGCAGTTGTGAAACCACGGAACTAAGAGTAGTAGAGAGCCCTAACGACCTAAGTCCTAATCAAGCAAGTGTGGACTTTTTCCTAAACCAGATTCAACAAATGACAGCCCAGATACATTCTGGTGAAGAGGGCAGAAATGAAAATGGTCTCAGTCAATTTGGAATGGAACCCGTAAGGATACAGCATGGTTTTGGCCCTACTTATAGGGATATGTACAATCCTTCGGATTTTGACAGACTGTGGGACAATGTGTATGCAAGGGCATTAATAGATATCCGCACCATGAATCCATTAGCGGAGGAGGCGGAGCAGTTTACACATTTGGCTATAGGTCAAGTATTAGAAGCCTACATAATGATGTCCATGGTAGATTTCTTTGGAGATGTACCCTATTCAGAAGCATTGGTAGGTAGCGAAGGAATTCTTAATCCTAATGTAGATTCGGGTGCATCTATCTACGCTGCGGCAGATGCGTTATTACTAGCTGCGCTGGATAATTTTAACAAGGACGAATTGGTCTTACCCTCTAACGACCTTTTTTACGGTGGTGATGAAGACAAGTGGATTCGTCTTACCAATACCATGCGCTTAAAGTTATATCTGCAGACTCGTTTGGTAAACGAATCGGAGTCCATAGCAGTTATAAATAGTCTAATAGCGCAGGGTGAACTTCTGTTAGATGCTTCTGATGATTTCTTTTTCCAATGGGGAACATCAAATGCCGCTCCGGACAACAGGCATCCATATTTCGATGCTAATTATGATGGTGCGGGGCCTAGCGCTGATTTTTATACCTGTAATTATTATATGGATCTTATGGCGAACCAATACGGTGAACCGGATCCAAGAATCAGATACTATTTTTATCGTCAACAAAGTGATTTTTCAGGAGCGGATGTAGTCACAAAAGAATGTGTTACACAGATATCAACACCATCTTGGTGGGCCGCTAACCAACCTTACTGTACCGTACCCAACATCAATGGTCTAAACGGCTATTGGGGTAGAAATCATTTAGATGATGACGGTATTCCGCCAGATGATGCATTCCGAACCTTACACGGAGTTTATCCTGTAGGAGGGCCTTTCGACGATGATTCCTTTAGAAACGTATCCGGTTCGGGAGCTGTTACAGAAGGGCTCGCAGGTGCAGGTATCTCACCACTGATGATGTCTTCCTACACCAACTTTATGTTGGCCGAAGCAGCACTGGAGTTAGGCACAACAGGTGATGCCAGAATATATTTAGAAAACGGAATAAGAGCTTCGATTAATACGGTGGTTTCTTTTGGTTCTTCATTGGCATCGAGTTCTACATTTGTACCCTCAAGCGGCGCAATTGACGCCCATATTGCCGAGATATTGGCCTCCTATGACGGCGGAAACGATACCGATAAGTTAAGAATAATTGCAGAGCAGTATTTCATAGCGCTATGGGGCAATGGTATTGAAGCATATAATACCTATAGAAGAACGGGACAGCCAGATAATGTAACTCCAGGTTTCGTACTGCAGGATTCGGGAACATTTTTGAGGTCCATGTGGTACCCACAAACGGCCACGGACAGTAATAACAATTTTACACAGAAGGCTGCGCCAGACACTCCTGTTTTCTGGGATACCAATCCTGAGGGGTTTGTTGAGTAGTATAATTAAATAAAGAAAATTAAGATGAAAATAACAATAAGATCAATTCTAGGATTTTTAGTGATGGCAATACTGTTTGCATCATGCGAAGACGAAGATAAGAACCCCCTTAACCTATTGGAATTAAATAATTCAAAATCTCCTTTTGTACGCATCATAGTAGATGAACCTATAGTTGCTGCAGGTGAAATCGCATCAAGCTCGCTTGTAGCCAAGGTAGATGCGCTGGAGGACAATGTAGCTTCTTGGCAATTGGCGGTTAGTAGAGAATCTGGAGGAGTTGCTAGTGATACCATTGTATTGACTACACTTACCGATTTTCCAAGTCAAATATCCATTCCCTACACGGAAATCGCAGATGCCTTAGGCATCAGCACCGATGAAATTTCGGGTGGTGATTTCATTCGCTTTTTGGGTACGGCGACAGGTACGGACGGCACGGTAGTAACATTCGATAATTTTAGCCCAAATGTTACGGGACAGCCAGAGCAACGACAGGCGTTCAACTTTATAGTACTGGTGAAATGCTCCCCGATTACGGATGCAACTTTAACAGGAACATGGGTCATTGATATGACCGACCTTTTCGGAGACGGATGGGACGGAGCGTTCGTAACCTTTGAAATAGACGGAGTAACCACAGACTATACCTTCACCGCAGGATCCGCCGCCAATTTTGAGGTTGATGTTCCCGCAGGTACTTCTAACTTGGTTATATCCTATACAAGTGGTGCTTTTGAAGAGGAACATATTTATACGATAGAAACACCAGATGGTGATGTAAGAGGACCTTTTGGACCCAATCCGGCACCTTGTATTAATTAATAGATTTAGATACACTTTTCGCTGTATCAATCTTTAATTTAAGTAATTAGAGTCATCCATATCATGAAACAAATGATAAGATGGCTCTATTTTCGTTGGGGCCAATACCAAAACAAAATTGTTATATGCTCCGCCAAAATCCAGTAAATGACATCAGGGCAGGCCTACGACGCATTATACGGAAGGCCAACATTTACTTTATGGCAAGTGTTGGAGCTTTTTAATCCTAATAATGGATTGAAAATACGCCGATTCAAGAACCTTAAACAAACCACTAGCAGAAACTTAGCCGATAAGGAGCTCTATATCCGTTGCCATTTACAATTAAGAAGAAAACTGTAGGAACCGAAGGATTTTTGTATGACATGCCTATTATGAAAAGCTATCGAAGACTATAGTTTGAAGCATGACCTAAGTAAACAGCGTAAAAAATAGGTAAAAATTCATCGGTAAAGGGAAATGTTTATAGGAATTACCCGTTATAATTGGGTTAGTGTGTTTCTTTACAGTGTAATCTAAATCAAGAGTAATTAAAAAGCAGCTCTGAGTCTACCTTAAAAAAAATAACTTCTATCTTATTTTTTAGAGTGGTTATTTGAATTAGCTATCAATATCCTCTCAGGGCTGCATTATTACGCTTATTCTATTGATACTTGTTTTCAGTAAGAAATATCAAGTCAATAATTACTATCTATTTTCCATCCCGACCAGATAACCAATAACCATTCTATTAAACAATTTCGGCTGTTCTACGTTGACGACATGGCCACAATCTTCAATGATGAACAAAAGAGAATTCTCATGGGCATTAGCTATTTTTCGTATCGATGGTAAAAAAAGATAGTCTTCTCCACCCATTACGTAAAGCGTAGGAATTTTAATGTCTGCAGACCTAAAGAAACGAAGTAATGGATTTATTTCGGAGGTAAGCTTAAACCATCTAATAAATTCTTTTTGATATAACTTCTTAGCTTCCCTTACGAACAATGACCTCGACTCCTTATGGTTTTTATTCGGCATTATAACAAATGCAAAAAATTTATATAACCACAAATAAGGGATGATGGATTTGAACACTACTCCAAGTTTCATAAGAATTTGAGAACGGAGATTAAGCTTCATAATGGCACCACCCATAATCATGGTCTCTACTCTATGTGGGTGTTTCTCGGCCAGATTCCTTATCAATATCGTTCCAAGGGATATTCCTATGAAATGGGATCGCTCTATGTTCTCAAAATCGATGACCTCCACAATATCGTCGGTAATGGCGTCAAAAGTGTATTCACTATTAAAAGTGTCCTTTAAGTTTGGTTTTGAATTACCGTGCCCTCTTAAATCCAACAGGAGCACGTTAAAATGCTTTTTAAACTCCCGTAACTGTTTAAACCATATTGATGAGCTACCACCCGCTCCATGAACGAAGGTAACCCAGCTATGGGCATTCTCATTGGTATATTTGGTATAGTTTAGCAATGCTTTCTTTTGCCCAAAATAAGGGCTAACCCACAATGTATTGAATCTTTTCTAATTGTAGTACTATTACGAAGAAAATTAGTTGTCCTTTTCGCTATTTTTAAAGAATTCCTACGGCTTTTGTTAAAAAAAAGACAAATTACCTGATTATTAGTTGTATAGCTATTACCCAAACATCTAAAACCTCTTTTGCAACGTATCTTTGTTAGAACAAATCTTTATTATGGAAAAGCAATATTGTAAAGTAGGGTCGGTAACACCGATAGCAGCAAAGGCAGATGCCATTACTATGTTAGAGTATCAATATCGAAACTTCTTGGATAAGGCCTCTAACATGAAGTATTCCGACACAAAATTGGGAGAATTTTTTGAACAGAAGGCAAAAAAAATTCAAAAAGCCTTAGATAGCTTGGTTTAGAGACTATTCAATTTTTGAAAGTTCTTCACTCATTTGGGTTTGAAGCTCTCTGGCCTTGTTTTGAGCTGCGCTGGCAAAATCCCTGTCTTTTGAGGCATAAATAATACCTCTAGAGGAGTTTACCAACAATCTTACGGAAGGTGTCATTCCATACGTACATACCTCTTTAAGGCTACCACCTTGGGCACCTACACCTGGAACCAACAAAAAACTATCGGGAATTATTTTCCTTATTTCCGCCAAATATTCCGCTTTAGTGGCTCCTACCACATACATTAAATTTTCTGAGCCTTCATACTGTCTTGATGTTTCAAGAACTTCTTTATAAAGTTCCACCCCATTGATTTTTTTGGTTTGATAATCGTACGCACCCACATTTGAGGTTAATGCGAGTAGGATCGTATGTTTATCTTCAAAAGCCAAAAAAGGTTCAACGGAGTCCTTGCCCATGTAGGGAGCAATGGTGATGGAATCAAAATTCAAATCTTCAAAAAAAGCTTTAGCATATCTCGTTGAGGTGTTTCCGATATCGCCCCGTTTTGCATCAGCAATGGTAAAAATTTCCGGATATTCTGCATTGAGGTAGGTAATCGTTTTCTCTAGTGCGATCCAACCCTTTATTCCGTATGCCTCATAAAAAGCAATGTTAGGCTTGTAGGCTACACAAAGGTGGTGTGTGGCATCAATAATGGCCTTGTTAAACGAAAAAATGGGGTCTTCCTCCTGTAAAAGATGTTCTGGTATTTTATCTAAATCTGTATCCAGACCAATACATAAAAAGGACTTTTTCTTATGAATTTGGTCAATGAGTGCTTTGGTAGTCATATTACAATTATGGGATGGGATGCATAAGTTATTAAAAAATCTCCGATGCTTCTTTTAACTTTTCTGTATTTTCTACAAGACTAAGTTCGTCAATGATTTTTTGGATGTCACCATCAATAATATTGGAAAGATCGTACAAGGTTAAACCTATTCTATGATCGGTAACCCTACCCTGCGGATAATTATAAGTTCTAATTTTTGCGGAACGGTCACCACTACTAACCTGAGAGCTTCTTTTGGCGGCGTCTTCCTCTTGTTTCTTGGCCAATTCCAGATCATAGAGTCTTGAGCGCAAAACCCTAAAAGCCTTATCCTTGTTTTTATGTTGCGATTTTTGATCTTGGCATTGGGCCACCAGACCTGTTGGGATGTGGGTCAAACGTACCGCGGAATAAGTTGTATTCACGGATTGTCCACCTGGTCCTGAAGAACAGAAAAAATCTATTCTAACGTCTTTGGGGTCTATTTGCACATCAAAATCTTCCGCCTCTGGCAATACCATTACGGTTGCAGCACTGGTATGCACTCTTCCTTGGGTTTCGGTTTGCGGAACTCGCTGCACCCTGTGGACGCCGGCTTCAAACTTTAAGGTGCCATAAACATCGGTGCCCGTAACTTCAAACTGAATTTCCTTGTATCCACCGTTAGTACCTTCACTTAAATCTATGACATTGGTTTTCCATCCTTTGCTCTCGCAGTACTTTGTATACATTCTAAAAAGGTCTCCCGCAAAAATACTGGCCTCGTCCCCACCCGTTCCCGCTCTGATTTCTACAACGACATCTTTAGCATCCTCCGGGTCTTTGGGAATGAGCATAAATTTAATCTCATCTTCCAGAATCGGTAATCTTGATTTTGCTTCTTCCAACTGCATTTTTGCCATTTCCAACATTTCGGCATCACTCCCGTCAGAAATTATCTCCTCCGCTTCCTCAACATTACCTGTCAACTCCAAATATTCATCTCGCTTGGCAACAAGTGCTTTAAGATCACTATACTCCTTCGTCAATTGCACATAACGCTTCTGGTCCGTTATGATATCCGGCTGAATGATTAGGTCGGACACCTCATCAAAACGTTGTTTTACAATGTTTAATTTGTCTATCATTGGCTTACTTCACTTGTGTGCGAATTTACAATAATTTTGTAGAAGCTTTAGGCTTGCTCAATCGTATTGTTAAAAAATCGATTTCAAAAAATCTTACTGAAAACGTCTCACTATTGCATTGAAAGGGGAAGCATTAATCAGTTACAAAAGTAGTCCCTAGAGTAAAAATAAAAGCGTCTAGACCGTCACTCCTATCATATTTGTTAAATCGAAAATCAATTGTTTTTAGCCCGAACATAAATACTTTGGCCGTGGTAAAAATATCTTTATACCTAGCTCCTATCCCAAACTGATTGGCGTTATAACTGGACAAATCATAATCGGAAGTATAAAAATTTAAGCTAGAGAGTGCCTCTTCCTTGGGGTAAAAATAATCGGCAGCTGTCTGCACATAATACCTGTAGGAGGGATAGAGCGTAAAAGAATCACTTAGTTTAATAGGAATCTCTAGATTGGCCGTATGTGAGGTAATACCCCAATCATCTGTATAGAAACGGTAATAGGAGCGTAATACGAACCGGTCTCCTACAAAATAATTTAAACGTGCGCCGATAGGGATTTTAAAACGACTATCCGGTAGTCTTTCTACATCATCCGCCAACTGAAAATCTTCAATGAAAAAATCTGCGACGTCACCAAAATACACTCTCTGAAAAGGGGCGCTCAGCAAACCTTGTTGCCGAACCAAATCTAAGAATACAGAACCCTGTAATCGCTTACCAAGAATCTGGGAAAAGAACAAGGAAAGGGCATAAGAGTTCCGGTTTTCGTTTTCAAAAACGGTAAAATTAGAGCTGTACGTGCCAGGTCCGGAAATTCTAGCATCTGCAAAGCCATTTCTTAGCTCTATAGGATATTGTGGATTCCATTGATCCAAAAATACATTTGCACTGAGCCCTATTTCCGTATTCTTTTCATTGAACAAACGTGTGTATCCCGCACCGAAACCAACGGAGAAATAATCGTATTCCGATGAGATGTAAGCATTTGCACTTATAATGGAATTTCGGTCTTCTGAACTGTGTTGGTAGGATGGGTTAAAATACGCTAGCACATCTTGTCTTGAAGCTCCGGAAGAAGCACTGAAGGGACTGGTATTATTGTTTGGATGGCCGTCTAAGGGGTTCACGTTGCTCGATGAAGCCGAGGTGTAGGCAGATATCCCTGCATCTACTGTTAGTACATCATCCGGATTGACGGGAATTTTTACAACAATAGTGGAAGTTGCATCGGTCAGCTGTTCGGTACCCTCTCCTCCGGTCACCGCAGCATTTTCACCGTCCTGACCGTAATAGCTAAAAAGCAGGTTAATCTCTGTGGCCTCCAAAACTCTTTTGGTATAGGTAGTGTTGTCCTGTCCAAAAATTGAAAAAGCACATAGAAAAAAAATCAGCGGAACAGTTTTTAAATTTCCCAAGGTACTTGATTAGGTTTCAGTAAAATTTTATTTAAAATTAAATAAGCCACTCCGCTTTTTCATACAGCTCCACTGCGCTCAGGGTAAATTCAACCAGCAAAGTTCTAAAAAGAACTTTAGGTTATAGTTTCAGTACTCCCCGAAACGCCGACCCTTCGACTACGCTCAGGGTAAATTCAACCAGCAAAGTTCTAAAAAGAACTTTGGGTTTCATTTAATTACAACCGCAGCCACCTCCTGTTTTGCCGCCGTTGGCGCCTGCAGAGGCTTCCCTGTATATTTGAAAATTGGTTTCAAATCGTTCTGCGTTTCTAGCGGATAATTGCATTTCCTCATCGTTCAAATACGCTTTATCATACTCCTTTACCGCAACGCAGGAAGTGCAAAACACCAAGAACATTAATAAAAAAAACAATCTGTTCATAGTTTGAAGTTAAGGATTATTGTCGAAAAGGATTCCACCACTCTTATGAATTTTGTTTGCGCTATCCACAATAATCACCTCTGTACCTCCCAATTGGTTCACAAGGGAAAGACCAGCATTTTTACCCATTATAAAAATTGCTGTAGCCAAGGCATCACAAAGTTCGGCACTTTTGGCAAAAACGGAAACACTATTGATCCCCGCTGATGGGTATCCCGTTCTCGGATCTATAATGTGGGTATATTTTTTACCATTGATCGTTACGAACTTCTCGTAATTTCCAGAAGTGGCTACAGAAGACTCCAATATGGGCAGCCACGAGAAAATTTTGTCCTTACTTAACGGATTGGCTATCCCGATTAACCACTTCTCTCCACTAGTCTTAGTTCCCCATGTCGTTAAATCCCCGGACGCATTAATGATACCGGCAGGCACTTGTTTAGAGACCAGGAGTTCTTTTGCCTTATCTGCAGCATATCCCTTACCGATTGCCCCAAACGATATTTTCATTCCCTTATACTTCAAAAAAACAGTGTTGTCCACACTGTTAAGAATAATATTCTTGTGGCCCACTTTGGAAACCGATTCCCTAATCTCTTGGTTCGTTGGCATTGTCGTCATAGAACCATCAAACTTCCAAATCTTATCCATCGAGGAATATGAAATATCAAAAGCACCATCCGTTATTTCCGATATCTGTTTGGACCGCTCTATCAACTTAAAAAGCTCTAAACTTACTTTTACCGGTTTTATCCCAGCATTTCTGTTTATCAGAGTAGTTTCAGAAGACGCATCCCATGAAGAAATCATTTTTTCTATTCTTCTTATTTCCCCTATCGCCTCTTGAATATTTATGTAACCCAAGTCTTCGTCAACGGAAACTACCGTAATATCAAAACGGCTACCCATAAGTTTCAATGACTTTTTAACCGTGACATAGTCCTTACTTTGACTGAACACGGTTATAGCGAAAAATAGAACTACTATGGATAAAACAGTTTTCACTTTTGAAAGGAATTTAAAAGTGAAATGTATTCTTCGGCTTCTTGATTTTCGTAGGCAAAGCTTCCTAAAACGGTTTCATCCTTATCCAATAAAAGGACCAAGGGAAAATAACCCTTGGAATTAAATCTCTGCGCTAGCTGCTTGTTTATTTCTTCTTTCTGAAGTGGTAATCGGTTCTTTTTTTTCCTAGGAAAATCGGCCTTGAACAAAATTAAATTCTCGTCTGCATACTCCTTAAACTCCTCAGATTGAAACAATAATCTATCTAATTTTATGCATGGGGCGCACCAGTCAGACCCAGCAAAAACAAGAAGAATTGGTTTGTTCGTATTCTTGGACCTAGAAATTGAATGCTCGTAACTTTCCTCCCAATCTTGCGATAACGCACAAAGTGGAATTACAAAAAGGTAGATGAGGAGCTTTAGTTTCAAAATTCAATAATTTGGGACGTCGTGTATATTATTCAAAAACGCGGAGTATACTTCCGTTCAGTTCCGTGTTATAAATCTTTAATGGCTTTGCAACACTATTGGGAATGGTATTTAAAGGTGCTCCTGTTTGGTCAAATCTAGATCCATGGACATCGCAAAAGAAAATACCTCCGTTCTGATTTACAAATCTTACTTGATCATAATTTTGATGACTGCAAACTTGGGTAGCAGCAACGAACTCCCCCTCTAAATTCTTAACCACTACGACCAAATTTTTGAGAATAAAGCCTCCGTTATTTTCCAAGTTGGCAGCCTCGGCAGAGTTTAAGTCTACCGTAAAATCGATGCCTGTTGGTGGATCTACCAGGTTTCCATCTATACCATCATCTTTACCACAACCGCCCAAACAGGGAAATGTAATGGCGAAGGCCGCACCGGCGCCTAAACTCTTTAAAAATTGCTTTCTTTCCATAACTACATATTTATAATAAACAACGTAGTATTACTTCTTATCGTATGCCTTAATATATAAAGGTACCGTACGGGCTGGCAATAGTGAGTTTTTTTGTTGAGGAAGCCTCGACCCTACCAATTATCTTGGCATCTACATTAAACTCTTTTGATATTGCAATCAAATCCTGTGCCATCTCCGGATTTACATAAATTTCTAAGCGGTGACCACAGTTAAAAACCTGATACATTTCCTTCCAATCCGTTCCTGATTGCTCTTGAATGAGCCTGAACAACGGCGGAACCTCGAAAAGGTTATCCTTGATGATATGAAGATTATCGATAAAGTGAAGAATCTTTGTTTGAGCACCACCGCTACAATGAACCATTCCGTGAATATCGTCACTGGTATATCGTGAAAGTATTTGCTTTACGATGGGCGCATAAGTTCTCGTAGGAGAAAGCACGAGCTTCCCTGCGTCCAGGGGAGCATCAGCTACGCTATCCGTTAGTTTGGTTGCGCCGGAATAGACCAAATCAGAGGGAACCTCGGCATCATAACTCTCAGGAAATTTGTCCGCCAAGTATTTTGCGAAAACATCATGTCGTGCGGAAGTAAGTCCGTTACTTCCCATACCTCCATTATATTCTTTTTCGTACGTGGATTGCCCGTAGGAAGCTAACCCAACGATTACATCTCCCGCTTTAATATTGGCGTTATCAATGACTTTGTCCCTTCTTAATCTAGCGGTTACCGTAGAGTCCACTATAATTGTCCTGACCAAATCCCCAACATCGGCGGTTTCACCTCCTGTAGAGCGTATGGAGATACCGTGGGACGATAAGTCTTTAATGAGTTCTTCCGTGCCGTTGATAATTGCGGATAATACTTCTCCCGGAATTTTATTTTTGTTTCTTCCTATTGTTGAGGATAGCATGATATTGTCCGTTGCCCCCACACAGATTAAATCATCAATGTTCATGATAAGAGCATCTTGTGCGATTCCTTTCCAAACGGATAGATCTCCCGTCTCTTTCCAGTACATATAGGCCAGTGAGGATTTGGTGCCGGCGCCGTCCGCGTGCATAACAAGGCAGTAACCCTCATCTCCCGTTAAATAATCAGGAACTATTTTACAAAAGGCTTTAGGAAACAGGCCTTTGTCTATGTTCTTTATGGCATTGTGTACATCTTCCTTAGAGGCGGAAACGCCCCTTTGACTGTATCTTTCGCTCGTGGATGAGGACATATAATTTCTTTACGACAAAAATAGGAGAATTGATTTAAAATCAGAATTTAGCTAGCGAAAGTAATTGCTATTTAATGAACAATAGCTCCCTGTATTTAGTCAATGGCCATAATTGGTCTTCTATGAGCTTCTCTAGCTTATCGGAATGTAATCGAATTTTATCAAAATAAGGTTTTACGTTCCCACAGTAGGCTACCGCTCTCTTTTTACTTTCCTTAATAACATTTGCTTTCTTTCTGGCCTCGGTCATTGCATCCGTAAGTTTTTTGAGCTCATTTAAGTGCTCTCCAATTTCCTCTATCATGGTTAGTTGACCTACAGAAAAACTCTTATGGGCAGCTCCGTAAATTTCCTTAAGACCAGAAACGTTGGTTATCAATTTATTCTGATAGGCAATTGCGGCAGGAATAACGCTACTGTATACCAAATCACTCAATACCCTACCTTCAATCTGAAGGTGTAATATATAGGCCTCCAATTCAACTTCTACCCTCGCGCCCACTTCAACATCACTCATCACCTTCATCGTCTTAAATAAAGCCAGACTCTCTTTCGAGGTCAGTATATTTAAAGCATCCGGGGTATTTTTATTATTACTTAGTTTTCTCTTTTTTGCTTCGTTCTCCCATTCTTTACTGTAACCGTCGCCATCGAAACGAATCCGCTTAGAGGTCTTTATATATTCCCTAAGGGTATTGAATATGGCCTCATCCTTCTTAAGGTTCTTTTTATCTATTAAAACATCTACCTCCTTTTTAAAATCCTTAAGTTGCTTTGCAACAATGGTGTTTAAGATGGTCATGGGTTTAGCACAATTGGTCTTGGCCCCTACCCCGCGCATTTCAAACTTATTACCTGTAAAAGCGAACGGAGAAGTTCTATTACGGTCTGTATTATCCAATAATATTTCCGGAATCTTCCCAACTACATTTAGCTTCAGTTCCGTCTTTTCCTCGGGTGATAGTTTACCTTGGCTCACTCCTTCCAGTTCATCAAGCACACTACTTAACTGTTTTCCGATAAATATGGAAAAAATAGTAGGTGGTGCCTCGTTTGCACCTAGCCTGTGATCATTACTGGCCGAAGCGATAGAGGAGCGTAAGAGTTCCTCATAAGTGTTTACCGCCTTGATAGTGTTAATGAAGAACGTAAGGAACTGGAGGTTCTTCATGGGCGTAGAGCCCGGACTCAAAAGATTGACGCCGGTATCTGTAGCCAAGGACCAATTATTATGTTTGCCTGAGCCATTAATATCTGAAAATGGTTTTTCATGAAAAAGCACTTTAAACTGATGCTTATCCGCAATTTTGTCCATCACATCCATCAATAAAAGGTTGTGATCTACGGCCAAATTGGCCTCTTCAAAAACCGGGGCCAGCTCAAACTGGTTTGGTGCTACCTCATTATGACGGGTTTTTACCGGTATACCCAACTTGGTACATTCCTTTTCTAAATCGCTCATAAAACTGAGCACCCTACTTGGGATAACACCGAAATAATGATCATCTAACTGTTGTCCCTTCGCAGCGTTATTTCCTACTAAGGTTCTACCGGTCATAATAATATCAGGCCTGGAATGTGCAAGAGCCTTATCTATCAAAAAATATTCTTGCTCCCAACCTAAAGTGGCGTTTACTTTGGCAACGTTCTTATCAAAATATTTAGCCACTGCTGTCGCAGCTTCATCCACGGCGTGCAACGCTCTCAACAGCGGCGCCTTGTTATCCAATGCCTCTCCCGTGTAGGAAACGAAAATAGTAGGAATACACAAGGTAGTACCATAGATAAATGCCGGGGATGTCGGGTCCCAAGCGGTATAGCCCCGTGCTTCAAAAGTATTGCGGATACCGCCACTAGGGAAGCTTGACGCGTCTGGTTCTTGCTGCACCAACTGTCCGCCTCCAAACTTTTCAAGAGCTGTACCATCTGGCAATAAATCGAAAAAAGCATCGTGCTTTTCTGCTGTAGCTCCGGTTAAGGGTTGAAACCAATGTGTATAATGTGTGGCACCCATAGAAATGGCCCAACCTTTCATAGCTTCCGCTACCTGGTCCGCGATTTTACGGTCAATTTTAGAACCCGAAAAAATAGCATCCCTAACACTTGCCAATGCGTCTTTGGTAAGATATTGAAGCATTCTCTTTTCGTTAAAAACATTTACTCCGAACAAGTCTGACCTTCTTCCTTTTTCTTCAATAGCGATTGCTTTTCTTCTATGACTTTCCGCTATTGCCGCTGACCTTTGTACTGACATATGACCCTAATGAATTATTAATTCCACAAAATTACGTTCTTAAAATAGAAATATCACAAAATACCCACCAAAAAATGGGGGTGTATCTAAAATATTCTCATTTATAACGAATTACCCCCGTAAAAATTCATATAATTCCATAAAAAACATATTTTTGTTTGTCTTTTTATTATTAATTTATAACATGAAAATATGGCTAAAATTAAATTAGAGTATATATGGTTGGATGGTTATTTTCCGACCCAAAACTTGAGAAGTAAAACAAAAGTAGAAGAACATGAAGATTTTAAAGGAACGTTAGAGGAGCTAGGAAACTGGTCTTTTGACGGGTCTTCTACAAGACAAGCCGAAGGTGGTTCCTCTGACTGCTTATTAGTTCCTGTAGCTATTTATCCGGATCCGGCAAGAATTAACGGATGGTTGGTCATGACAGAAGTTATGAATGCAGACGGAACTCCTCATGTTTCAAATGGTAGAGCCACTATTGATGATGAAGATGATGATTTCTGGTTCGGTTTTGAGCAAGAATATTTTATAATGGACACTGCTACACAATTACCCTTAGGTTTCCCTATCGGTGGTTACCCTGCACCACAAGGAATGTATTACTGTTCTGTGGGCGGAAAAAATACGCACGGAAGAGATTTGGTTGAAGAGCACGCCGATCTTTGTATAGAAGCTGGTTTAAACTTTGAAGGTATTAACCAAGAGGTTGCTTCTGGTCAATGGGAATTTCAATTATTCGCTAAAGGTGCTAAAAAAGCCGGTGATGAAATCTGGATTGCCAGATATTTATTGGACAGACTAACGGAAAAGTATGGTTACTATATTGAATATCACCCAAAACCTTTAGGTAAGGATATGGACTGGAACGGTTCTGGTATGCATGCAAACTTCTCTAACACCACGTTAAGAACTTGTGGTTCAAAAGAAACCTACGCAACCATTTGTGAAGCTTTCCGCCCATACGTAAAAGAACACATCGCCGTTTATGGTGAATTCAACGATCAACGTTTGACGGGAGATCATGAAACAGCTGCCATTACAGATTTCTCTTGGGGTGTTTCTGATAGAGGTGCCTCTATCCGTATTCCAATTATTGCAGTTGAGAAAGGATATAAAGGATGGTTAGAAGATAGAAGACCAGCTTCAAATGGTGATCCTTATAAGATTGCCGCCAGAATTATAAAAACAGTTAAAACAGCGAAAGTTTAATAAACCGAATTAATTGTTGCTATAAACCGGCTTAACTATTGTTAAGTCGGTTTTTTAGTTTTTAATGGGCTGCAAGGGTGTATTCATCCAGTAGTCTCCAAAATTATCCGGTTTAACAGGGTCTGTAAATTAAACTCTGTCCTTTGTTTCAATTCCTTTGGGGCTAGCCCCAAAGGAATTTGCGTTTAATGCCAATGGTATCCTGTCCCCAAATTTAATATAAAGTTGTTGAACCGTAAGACTCCAATTATGTAGTGGGCTTGTCCATTTCTTTTCAATGTTCTTTGTAGCAAGATATACCAATTTTAGGAGGGCTATGTCATTGGTGAATGCACCTTTGGTCTTGGTCACTTTGCGTATTTGACGATGGAACCCTTCTACTGCGTTGGTGGTATAGATAATCTTTCTGATAGGTTCGGTATACTGGAAGTACTGTGATAGCTGCTCCCAATTACGTTGCCAACTCTCTATGACAACAGGGTATTTGTCGCCCCATTTCAATTCTAAATCCAATAACCTGTCTTCTGCTACTTCTTTGCTTGTCGCCCGATAGACCAGCTTTAGGTCTCGCATGAACTCCTTTTGGTCTTTGGAAGCAATGTATTTGAGTGAGTTGCGTATTTGGTGTACGACACACAGCTGGACCTGTGCCTTGGGAAACACGCTCAATATCGCATCGGTAAAGCCACGAAGGTTGTCCGTGCAGGCAATCAAGATATCCTTCAGACCTCGATTGTTCAGGTCTGTAAGCACCTGTAGCCAGAAGTTGGCCCCTTCGCTCTCAGAAATGCACATGCCCAATATTTCCTTGCAACCTTCCTTGTTGACACCCAAAATATTGTAAAGTGCCTTATGGGTTATCTTGCCGTCTACTTTGACCTTGTAGTGCATCGCATCGAGCCATACAATACAATAGAGCGGCTCCAACGGGCGGTTCTGCCACGCTTTTACATCTGGTATAATCTTATCGGTTATCTGGCTCAGAACGGTATGGGAGATATCGGTGTCGTACATTTGTTTGATATGGGAAGAAATGTCCCGGTAGCTCATCCCAAGACCGTAAAATCCGATAATCTTATCCGATAGATTGTCTGCTAAAATAGTCTGCCGCTTTTTTATCAGTTCCGGTTCAAAGCTGCTTTGCCTGTCCTGGGGAGTTTCGATATCAAAAGTGCCGAAACCGCTCTTGATGGTCTTTTTGCCCTTTCCGTTGCGCTTATTGCCAATACTACGCTCCGATTCGTCCAAATGACCTTCCATCTCTACCTCAAGAGCCTTCTCGATTACATTTTTGAGCATTGGAGCAAAAGCTCCGTCCTTACCGAAAAGGTTATTGCCGACAGACCAAGGTCAAAAAGAAATGGGCATACTCAAATATGGTCTCAATGGTAAGATTACATCTTATGAGCTACATAAACCTATTCAGTTTTATGGAAAACCCTACCCAAAAGTGGGACTATCTTACTACAAAACCGCCCGACAAACAGCTATCACTATTCTGAACGATACCCTGCTATTGGAAAAAGAAGAAACAAACCAATAAAAACAATGCCTCACAAGACTTAAATAGTAAAACCGTATTTTAGTCGGACACTAATGATTTTTAATTAACTTTTAACTAATCAGTTTTTTTGAGTTCAAATATTTTTTCCATTAGCTCCCATTTAGTTCCTGGGGAAGAATTTGGGAGTGCTTTTTGATACTTCCACATCAGCCTTTCCCACTCGGATACTTTTTTGTTATTTGAATCCAGCTCATTTTTTTTCGCGAAAGAAAAGTTTGAATCTGCATCGATAATCATAAATAACCGATTATGAACGCAATAGATTTCCATATCTACTATGCCACTATCTGTAATACTTTTAAGAATTTCTGGCCAGACTTCCTTGTGATACGCAATGTATTCCTCAATTAAATGGGCATCCTCCTTTAAATCCAATGCAAGACAATAACGTCCCATAATATCTAAACATGTAAATTATATAGTTTGATAGCGTTGCCGCTAAAAATAGCTTTTTGCTCGTCCTCGCTCAATTCCTCGATATATGTACGAACTATTTCCAGAACTTCTTCGTATTCAGCCGCCAGCAAACACACGGGCCAGTCCGAGCCATATAATATTCGTTCAGGGCCGAATGCGGATAGCACTACCTTCATGTAGGGTTCGAAATCAGTAGTATTCCAACTTTTCATGTCCGCCTCCGTAACCATTCCTGATAGTTTACAGTACACATTGGGTAGGGTCGCCAATGCAGTTATATCATTTTTCCATGTATCAATTTCCTGAGTTCTTATCAAGGGCTTTGCCAAATGGTCTATGACAAATCCTTGATCAGGAAATTCTCTAACTAGTCTAATTGCTTCTTTTATTTGTTTTGGATGAATGAGAATATCGTAAACTAGACCATATTGCGCTAGTTGCGATATCCCGTTCTGAAATTTCTTTTGCATCATAAAGCCCTCTTTTTCCGCCTGCACGATATGTCGCACACCTTTAAATACTTTATTTCTTGAAAAGTACTCCAGCCGTTCTTTACAATTTTCGGCACACAAATCCACCCAGCCAACTACACCTTTTACAAAGGGACTTTGTCTTGCACATTCCAGTAGAAAGTCATTTTCGTTTTCTGATTGATGCGCTTGCACCGTAACGCATCCTTCAACGCCATTAATATCTAAAATCGGCTTCAAATCTTTTGGTAAAAAATCTTTTTGGAGTCTCTTCATGGAGTCGTCTATCCAAGCATCTCTTGCTGGATCATACTTCCAAAAATGTTGATGGGTGTCAATAATCATTAAAATTACTATTTTAAAAGTATACTACTCACAATTGATACATTTCTCGAAAAACATTCACAAAATTTTCTTCCTAAGATCCGCTTAAGGTTACAAAACCGCCATCTATCGGAAAATTTGATCCTGTGATAAAAGCAGCTTCGTCGGAACACAGAAAAACCGTTAAATCGGCAATTTCTTTGGGTTTACCCATACGACCTATAGGCTGTGTTTTCGATAATTTTTCGAACATTTCCTTTTCTCGTCCTGGATAGTTTTTGCTGATAAACCCATCTACAAATGGTGTGTGAACTCGCGCTGGTGAAATACAATTACAGCGGATACCGAAATCTAGATAATCTTTTGCAACAGAATAGGTCATCGTAAGTACAGCGCCTTTGGTCATTGAATAGGCGAAACGGTCCTTAATGCCCAGAGAAGAAGCAATGGAGGCCATATTTATAATAACACCACTATTTAATTTCATTGTTTCTATGGAGGATAACATACAGTTGTAAACACCTTTTATATTTACATTATACAACAAATCCAAATCCTTTTCCTTAGTGTTTTCTAAACTTCCTACGTGTGCGATACCTGCATTGTTGATTAAAATGTCGATACTGCCTTTTTTTAGAATAGCTTTAAAAGTGCTTTCTACCAGGGCACCATTCGCCACATCACACTCATAGATGTTCGCTTTACCTCCGGATGCGGTGATAGCCTTTGCAGTATCTTTTGCGTGTTCTGCCTTCAATTCTAAAATATGGATTATGGCACCGTGTTCTGCCAAAGCGAGTGAAATAGCTTTTCCAATACCGCTTCCTCCTCCAGTAACGACTGCCTCTTTTCCTTTTAAACTAAATTTCATGTGATGTGTTATTAGGCATTTCAAGTTCTTTTTTCCAGAATGTACCATCCGGGAAACTAAATTCTGCTAACGATTCAGGTTTCATGGTAATGCTATAGCCAGCTAAACTTGGAGGCATGTAAGCACCGTTATTTATGACCACTGGATCAAAGAAATGCTCGTGTAAATGGTCCACGAATTCTATAATCCGTTCATCAAGTGAACCGCTTATAGCAATATAATCTATCATTGAAAGGTGTTGTACATATTCGCACAAACCTACGCCTCCTGCGTGGGGACAAACGGGTATATTAAATTTGGCCGCCATAAGTAATATGGATAGTATCTCATTTACACCGCCTACCCTGCAACTATCTATCTGACAGATTTCTATAGATTTCGCCTGCATCAATTGCTTGAAAATAACTCTGTTCTGACAATGTTCCCCCGTAGCCACTTTTATAGGCGCAATTGCCTTTGCTATTTTTGCATGGCCTAAGATATCATCCGGACTTGTAGGCTCTTCAATCCAATACGGATCAAATTTGGCGAGCTGCTTAATATTGGAAATCGCTTCATCCACTTCCCATTTTTGGTTCGCATCCATCATTAATTTTAAATCAGTTCCAATTTCTTCACGTATTATCTGCGACCTGCGCATATCATCCTCAAGATCAGAACCTACCTTTATCTTCATGTGATTGAATCCGGATACTTTAGCTTCCCTACACAATCTGCGCATTTTCTCGTCTGAATATCCTAACCACCCTGCCGATGTGGTGTAAGCAGGATATCCATTTTTTACTAGGTGAGCTATACGCTCTTTTTTGGTGCTTTCTTTCTTCTTTAACAGGGTCAAGGCTTCATCTGGAGTAATTGCATCAGTAATATAGGTGAAGTCTACACAACCTACGAGTTCCTCGGGGCTCATATCCGCTATCAATCTCCAAAGTGGCTTGCCTACAGATTTTGCATATAGATCCCATACAGCATTTACAATAGCACCCGTAGCTAAATGTATAACTCCCTTTTCCGGACCTAACCATCGTAATTGACTGTCTCCTGTAATCATTTTCCAGAAACCTCTCATATCCGCGGTGAAGCTTTCCAAACTCTTACCTATTACCAATGGGGCTAAGGATTCAATAGCCGCTACACAAAGTTCATTACCGCGACCAATTGTAAAGGTTAAGCCATGCCCTTCTAGTCCATTAGTAGAATCCGTTATAAGGATTACATAGGCCGCTGAATAATCCGGGTCTGGATTCATAGCATCTGAGCCATCCAAGGTTTTACTGGTGGGGAAACGTATATCCTTTACTAGAACGTCCGTTATTGTAATAGGTTGTGCCATATTCTTTAATTTTTTTAACAAAACTAAGCGACTATTTTTTTTCTAACCACCAAATTGGACACTTGAATCTGTATTTTTTTTGCCAATTTAGAGAGTTTTATTCTTCCTAGGGATAAAAGCGGCAATGAATAAATAAATATTTGTTTCTGGTGTATTTCCAATTAATCCTTGCTTCTCCTTTTTCAAGGTATATCTAAACTATTACCTTTTTTCAACTTCGCTACCGTATCCAATCCTCTCCTACAGAACTTTGATTACAGTCCTGTCACCTGCTTTCACTATATATTTTTTATAAAGGAATTCTCTGTGCCACATTTCTTTACTTATTAAAGATGATTTTAAATATGAACATATCTACCATTTTATAAAACGTGTATAGGATAGATACGACTTATTTTAGATATCCACTTTCCCTATTTTCAGAACCCGTAGGTATATCCAGAT
Source organism: Maribacter sp. 4U21 (assembly GCF_002742365.1). Taxonomy (NCBI): domain Bacteria; kingdom Pseudomonadati; phylum Bacteroidota; class Flavobacteriia; order Flavobacteriales; family Flavobacteriaceae; genus Maribacter; species Maribacter sp. 4U21. The sequence goes on along the minus strand of NZ_MDGN01000023.1, from coordinate 7,012 downwards.
TTAAATTACTTAACTCTCTCCTGCCTGTTCTACGAGCACCATTATCTCCCCTCTTTTTCTGGATATTCTGATATTATATTATAGCGTTCTCCTGGGTCTAGCATTACTTCACTGCCGTTTTACCAATTTTTGGAGTTTCAAAACCGGCGGTACCATAAAATCCCAAATCACCATAGTATTGATCGCCTATAAATATTACGATTACAATTGGATGGTCACTAGACGCTCCTTTGCTCGTTTCACAACCTATGAATACGACCATGGCAAGCAAAACAAAACTAGAATTAAGTAAATTAACTATGTTCGGTAAGTTATATTTATGTTTTTATTCCCATTTAATGCGCTTTAATTTCTAATTCCATAATTTCCCCAGGTTTAGTTTTAATATCATATTCAAATACTTTTTTTAGGGTGGTACTTGTTAACGTACTGGTACCTTTTATAATCGGTTTTTTTATTTCGGGTGTATGATAGTAAGGATTTGTATTTTCCATCTCGTTTTCAACTAACACTAGTTCTTTTTTAGATTTCAAGGGCCAGTACGATCTAATTCTACAATTACCGCCAATGGTTGATTTTATAATTAGTTGAGAGACTTTATTTTGAGCCCAGCTTAGCTTTTTGATTTCAAAACCTCCCCTTGCCCTTATTCCATTAATTTGACCTGTATTCCAAGGGTCGGGAAGTGCTGGTAGAATATGTATGGCTCCATCATGACTTTGTATTAACATTTCGGTAATACCCGAAGTAAATCCGAAATTACCATCTATCTGAAAAGGCGGGTGCGCATCGAACATATTGGGATAAGTACCGGCTTTACCCCTTACATTCAGGTTTTCGTAATCCATATCCTCTACCAAACTTATTTGTTCGGCCATAAGTTTGAGCGCGTGATTGCCATCTAATAAACGAGCCCACATATTTATCTTCCAGTTCATAGACCATCCTGTTGCTGGATCACCCCTATAAAACATAGAAGTCTTTACAGCGTTAAATAGTTCCGGGGTTCTATAGGGTGAAATTTGATTAGATGGATGAAGCCCGTATAAATGCGATATATGCCTATGATGATCTTCGGCACTGTCCCAATCTTCTAGCCATTCTTGTAATTGACCTAAGCGTCCGATTTGCATAGGGAGTAGTTTTGCCAACGCTGCTTGTATCGAATCTTTGAGTGTATTATCTTTATGTAATATTTCTGAAGCTTTCATTGTTTTGGTAAACAAATCAAATACCAATTGATTGTCCATGGTTGCGCCGGCCACAAGCAGATTTTTCTCCTCACGAACCATTTGTGGCGCATTCTCTGGCGATATTGACGGACTCACAACGAGCCAATTATTCGTTGGCTCTTCTACTAGAAAATCAAGATAAAAGCGTGAACCTTCTTTTAAAATAGGATATACCGATTGTAAATAATCGGTGTCGCCACTAAATATGTATTTTTCCCAAAGGTGCTGAGCGAGCCATGCGCCCCCACAAGGCCAAGTTCCCGCCCTTGCATCTATAGCTCCTGTAAAACGCCAAATATCCGTATTGTGATGGGCAACCCAGCCATTAGCTCCGTACATGATTTCCGCAGATTCCCTGCCCGTTTCCGATAACTCTTTGACCATACGTAGCAAAGGCTCATGCATCTCCGTGAGATTTGTGATTTCCGCTGGCCAGTAGTTCATTTCGGTATTTATATTAATGGTATACTTGCTGTCCCAAGGTGGATAGAGTTGATTGTTCCATAAACCCTGAAGATTTGCTGGTTGGCCACCAGGTTGTGAAGATGATATTAGCAAATAGCGACCAAATTGAAAATATAGCGCAACCAAGTTAGGATCGTTACCCTGAGAAAATTCTCTTATTCTTAAATCGGTTGGCTTGTGAATACTATCTGTTTCGCCCAAATTGATTTGTACCCGATCAAAAAAGTTTTTATACTTTTCAATATGAGCAGTACGTAATTCGTTATAGTCTTTCTTAACTGCTGTTTGAAGTTTAGCGTTCGCGACTTTAAAGGCATCCCCAGAAATATCATCGTAATTTTTGAAGTTTGTACCAATTGAAATATAAACTAACGCTTCATCTGCATCGGTGACGGTAATTATAGAATCCGTCGTTGTGACAATACCGCCCTTAGGGATTATTTTCACCAAGGTTTCAAATTTCACTTCTCCATTTATACCTTCATGGTCGGCCGTGGTGCCGGACATTTTAAGCAGGTTTCCGTTGGCTGTCGTGATGTTTACTCTTTCAGGTCTAGTAATTCTTGATTTAAAGCTTAGAGAATTTGGTTGGCTTGCCATAATTTTCATTACGATTACTTCATCCGCTAATGAAGAAAAAGCTTCTCTTTTGTAATGCGTATTACCAATTTTATAGCTTGTTCTGGTAAAAGCACTATCTAGGCTTAAAGACCTTTGGTATTCGGAGTAGTTGTCATGACCTTCAAAATCCATAAAAAAATCCCCCACTGTTTGATATGGCATTCCATGTCCGCTTTCGCTTATGATAGTTCTTAGCGCGATGGCTTCAGCTTCCATATACTTGTCCTCAAAGATGAGTTTGCGCACGTGATCCAGCGAATCCTTAATTTTGGGATTACTATTGTTATGCGGGCCACCGGCCCAAACTGTACTCTCGTTGAGTTGTATATGCTCTGTTGATGGCGCTCCATGAATCATAGCCCCTAAACGGCCGTTACCTATGGGTATTGCAGCTACCCATTCTTCTGCTGGTTCGTTGTAATATAGCACATTGGATTGAAATTTTGTGAAGTGCTCTGTTTCAGTTTTACAGGACAAAAAACAGAGTGCGAGAGCGCCTATGTAAATGACGTTTTTCATTATTTCTATAATTTGACTTCTATTTTGTCACCATTGAATACGACTTCTTCTATGTTATCGCCTCCAATAATTTCCACTTTTAAGTTCATCGGATTCTTTTTAAAATCAACATATTCATCTACTTTGGTTGAAATGGAGAGCTGTTTGTTGTTTTCGTAATAAGAGAAGAGCACTTCCGAATAGATTCCTTTTTCATACCTGTAGGATTCACCGTCATCTAGATAAAGCTGATACTGAGCATCTTTTCCCGGATATATTTTTATCTGTACTGGTTCATCTGTTTTTTGAGTAGCATATTGTATTTTGGGACCCATGGGCAATATAGAACCTGCTTTCACAAAGAGTGGAATTTCATTTAGAGGTGTATTGACTTCTACTGTACCACTTTTCATGATTTTTTCACCTGTCCAAAAGTTATACCATCCACCTTTCGGCAGATAAATCTCTTTAGTACGTTGCTTGTAATTTGTCACGTTACATACCAATAAAGACTCACCGAATAAAAACTGGTCTTTGTTTTGCCAAGTATTTTTATCCTGCGGATACTCGTATACCATAGGAGCCATGAGTAGTTTTCCTTCTTTAGTCACATTCCAGGCTTCAGAATATATGTAGGGCATTAATTGATACCGAACATCAATGAATTTACGAGCCATGTTCTCAAATTCTTTTCCATAGTTCCAAACCTCGGTATCGGAACGGTATCCATGTATTCTAAAAATCGGGTTGAAAGTGCCGAACTGAAACCATCGTGTTAAAAGTTCTATGTACTCCGGATTTTCATATTGATCATCATATATGGGATTCAGGCTTTTACTATCCCTGAAAAATCCTCCTATATCGTTTGTCCAATAGGGAACGCCTGCCATTACAAAATTCATTCCGCCAGTAATTTGTTCCGAAAATTGTTTCCATGTTCCTGCAACATCCCCAGACCAAGAAGCAGAACCATAGCGTTGTTGACCAGGGAATGCCGATCGTGTAAGATTAAAGACCCGTTCTTCGGGGAACTCATCACGTCTGCCATTATACATAGCCTCAGCTACCAAAAGAGAATAAATATTGGCAACATTTCTAAAAGGACCCACTCCTGTTTCTTCATCATCATGTGGTTTTCGTATTGGCTCCGTTCCATCTAACCAAATATGATTTACTCCTAACTTGAACATGGAGTCACTTAGCATTTCATAAAACTGCCTACCCACTTTTGGTTCATAGAAATCAAGATAATGATTGCCTTCAGTTTTAAATTTATATTCAAACAGGTCATATTTTTCCAAAAGAGGTGTATTATCTACCTCTGGCCACACAGATACCATAAGTTTCAAATTTAGGTCCGCTAATGTCTTGGTCATCCCTTGGGGATCAGGATATTTTTCCCTGTCCCACTCTGGTCCTTTGGTGCCCTTAGGCCAGTAATACCAATCCTGAACTATGTTGTCTACAGGAATCTTTCTTTTTCTATATTCTTGTGCTTTTTCTAATATTTCATTTTGATTTTGATAGCGTTCGCGACATTGCCAGAATCCATATGCAGATTTTGGAAATAGAGGAGCTTGCCCTGTCAACTTTCTATATTTTGAAATTATAGTACTGGGGTTATCGCCATGGATAAAATAATAATTAATGGCATTCCCGCTCCTACTGCTAAATATCGTTTTATTATAATCCGGTTCATTATAAAGTAGCTTACCGGTAATCCTTGACCCAGAATTTTGAAAAACGACTGGATAGGTTTTCCCTTCTTCTAAGTATTTCTGACCTGAAAAAGCAACAGGTACCCAAGTGGTGGTATAGTTAATGATGGTATCGGTATCAATCGTAAGGAAAATTTTACCGTCCCTTCGTTCGAAGGAATCACTCTCTATTATAAACGAATAGCTACCTGTTTTTTTGGGCACGAATTCTGTTTTTCTTATATTCTTCTCTTCATCTATAATTGTTTCTAATTCAATTTCATAATCTGGAGGATTAAAGTCTGTAACACTATAATTATTCCAATAAATACCAAATTTGTTAGTTGATACGATGAACGGGATGGCTATTTCTTGATTATACTGTTGCATGCGAACCGGTACATTTTTCCAATTCATTATTCCATTTTGGTAATGTCCTAACCCGAACAGACCTTCATCCCCACTTGTAAATTCTTGAGAGACGCTATTTGCTGATTGCCCAGTATTCTTAAGGAACGTATTTTCATTCGTTTCTGCAAGAAGCGGTTTAGAATCAATTGATTCGTAATTTACCATACCGTCATTTTCTACATTGACTTTTAATTTATCCGTAATAATAGTGACCTGCTCGTCTGATTCGATTAATTCCCAAGCTACAGGCTGTGGTTCTAATACAGTAACATAATCGGGTATAGAGGAGGCTTCCTGGTCGTTTAAAATTTTATGTATATGAATAATAGATTCGTCTACAACCGTTATAGTAATCAGAATGCTGTCTTGATGAATAACGATACCGTTTGCCGACCGATCAATCTCATATTTGTAATTGGTTTCGCATCCTAATAACACTAAAAGCATGGTCAGTGCAGCCATGAAAGTACAAATCTTAATTTTGGGCATGGTCTTTAAATTATTATTTCAAAGTATATATAGAAATCTTATTTGAGTGTTATAATCAGATCATCAGAACCTACCAAAGCACCGGCTTCAATTAAAATTTGATCTACCGTACCATCGGAAGTGGCTACCACGGTACTTTCCATTTTCATGGCCTCGATTATGAAGAGCGGTTGGTTCTTTTTGATCTCCTGTCCTTCCTTCACCAAAACATCCGATAACGATCCTTGAAGCGGGGACCCGATATGTTTAGCGTTGGACGCATCGGCCTTCTTATTTTCCTTTTTGGTAACGTTGACCGCGGAATCCTTGATCAGCACATTACGTAGTTGGCCGTTTATTTTAAAAAATAGGTTCACTTGCCCGGCTTCGTCCGGTTCACCTTTCAACATCAGGGAAATCAATACCTTTTTCCCTTTGTCGAGCTCTACCATTATTTCCTCGCCCACTTGCATCCCGTATAGGAAATTCTTGGTGGGGACATTGATTACGTTACCATTTTTGACATGGTTGTTATATGCTTCCATGAAAACTTTGGGATATAGTCTGTAAGAAAGGAAATCCGTGATCTCGAGTTCCCTGCCCATCCCGTTTTTGAACATCCTTTTGAATTCTTTGAAATCCCTCTCAAAATCGATAGGTTCCAGATGAGCGTTAGGTCTGCCCGTATAGGGTTTTTCATCTTTCAGGACGATGCTCTGTAATTTCGCCGGAAAGCCTCCGTAAGGCTGCCCTAGGTCACCCCTGAAAAAACTCTTTACGGACTCGGGAAATGAGATGGTCTCCCCTTTGGTCATGATATCATCTACCGTCAAGTCATTGCCGACCATGAACTGGGCCATATCGCCGACCACCTTTGAACTGGGGGTCACCTTCACGATATCCCCGAACATATGGTTTACCTGGCCGTACATCTTTGTAATGTCCGTAAACCTATCCTCTAGGCCCAGGGCGATCGCCTGCCCCTTCAGGTTTGAATATTGCCCGCCGGGAATCTCATGTCCATACACTTCTCCGGTACCGGACCTCAGGCCGGATTCAAAGGGATAGTAATAATTGCGTATGGCTTCCCAATAATTGGAATACGCCGCTAATTTTTCGGTGTCCATGGGGTTTTCCCGTTCATGGAACCGTAACATTTCAAGTACCGAATTAAAATTGGGTTGTGAGGTAAGTCCCGATAATCCGCCCAACGCAACATCGACGACATCCACTCCCGCTTCTATCGCCTTCAGGTAGGTGGCCGTCTGTATGGACGAGGTATCGTGCGTATGGAGGTGCACCGGAATGTCTATTTCAGATTTCAATGCTTGAATCAGCATAAAGGCGGCATCCGGCTTCAACAATCCTGCCATGTCCTTGACCCCCAAGATGTGGGCCCCGGCATTTTCGATATCCTTGGCAAGTCTTATGTAATACCGCAGATCGTACTTTTTCCTTGAAGGGTCCAAGATATCGCCCGTGTAGCAGATGGACCCCTCCGCCAAACCTCCTGTTTTCTTGCGAACATGCTCTATACAAGGGGCAATGGATTCCATCCAGTTCAGGGAGTCAAAAATACGGAAGACATCGACCCCTGTCCTCCAGGCCTCCTCGACGAAC
>NZ_MDGN01000022.1:0-123412 GCF_002742365.1 Maribacter sp. 4U21 | reverse complement strand
AAACACGTATATGGATGGACGATTATAATCATCACAGACCACATGACGCACTTGGCAAAGTGCCGCCAATAAAATACGCAGAACTTAATTCTTTTGGGGCTAGCCCCAAAAGAATTAAAAACAATAATTTTAATGAAGTTTTGGAAAACTAAACAGTTCTGATTGGGGGAAGCTTACAGGGGAAGCTTACACAAATACTTTCCGGTTTTACCTTCTAAAAGTAAGTTTTGTCTAATTTTTCTAAAGAATTTAATCATTGGTCAATTGTTAGTTATAATGAAGAACAAAGGTCTTAACCGTCGTTTACGGGGTAACATTAGTTTCTAAGCTTCTCCTAAAACCGCACTGTTTAAAAGTAGGATAATAATCTTAATTTTTGGTTTGACACGAGCCTTAGTAGTTCTTAGTGGATTCGGACGTTGTCGAATACGTTGCAATTGGGTTTAGGATATATTTGTTGGCAATCGTTTTTATCCATCTTCTTTCAAAACGAATTTTAATCCGTCATAAAAACTTGGAAAAGGAACGTGACCATAATTGTCAAAAGTTACATACTTGAATGATAGTCTGTCTCCTAATTCAGATCTCACTTTTTTTGAAAATTCCAGCATTCCGTTATGAACTTTTTTTTTAGGGTCAAATGGGTCAACCAAAGAGTTGGCTACGAACAATTTTTTACCATCAAATTGTTCTTTGTTTTGAAAAGAATTACTAGTCAAGGCTCCAAAATAATATTCCATATCTGCATACCAACCTGCGCTATTTCCAATATAATTGTCGAACAATTCTGGTTTTTCCAAAAAAGCATACATTACGAACAAACCACTCAGCGACCTGCCTCGAATCGTCCTTTTACCATTTGAGCGATAGTTTTTATCTATATGTGGGATTAGTTCACTCCCAATGAATGAGAGAAAATTTTCGGCTCCAGGATTTGCAACTTCATAGGTAGGTGTACTTAATGGCATCATATCTCTGTCTCGGTCCGTATTTGGAATAGCGACTATTATAAATTCTGCTTTGAGCTTACGAGTCGCTGTAATCGCATCTAAAAGACCGGTCATATTTCCGTCCAATATATAAAGTATGGGATAGGTATTATTTGAACTATCATAGTCTTTTGGAAGATTTACAATTAGTTGTCTATTCTCATTTAATATTTTTGACGAAACGCTGTCTTTTACTCCAATTTTGACATTTATATCTTGAGAAAATACCAATGTTGAATTCATTAGTCCTATCAAGGCAAAAAGTAAAAGATGGTTTCTCATTTTGTGTTCCGTTGAAATTGTTGTCAACAATTATATACAGTTAGTGGTAGACATATACATCAAATTTAAGAAATAGGGTTACGATTAACTATATTTCTATTATCTCCAAAACCATGAAGTTTAAACTTCTAGAGCTGGTTCAATTTATAATTGTTATTGTACTATAAAAAGTCCAATTTTCAGAACGACTCATCCTCAGTTGGAACCTACTTCCATCCAGTTTCATTTGCCGTTCTTTTTAGTAGTTCCGGTAAATTGCCTTTTACGGAACTTAAGTATATTCAATTGGCCGCTTAAATAAGTGCTTGATACTTGACATCAGATCGTTCATTTTGCCATATCAAATTAAGCCTTTCTACTTTTACTTTTTCAGAAATACTGATTACACTATCTGGATCATTTCTAACAACTATAGTAAAAATTTGTTACAAAATATTTGACTTGGCGGCTAAGCGAAGTAAACACCATCGTCTTATTCTAATTATTCATATTTGAAAGGTTCAACTGCCAGGATTTCGAAATTATCAAATCCATATCTTCTTTCAAAAAGTTTGAACTCTGTCCTGTTGAGGTCACTAAAACTAATGCAAATTAGTAACAAAACCATGTAAGTCTTATGATTTACATGGTTTTCAAGTTTTTAGGAGTACATAAGATTTGAATTGATTTGACTTTAAATGTGACCTTAAAAGGCACCTTTTATCAAATTGATTTATTGAATTAGAATAGTTGATTTGACTTTCGTCTCGATAAATATTTAATAATTTAAAGACGACAACTATGCGTACACAAAACACTTTTTCAATTCTTTTTTTAGTCAAAAAATCTAAAGCTATTAGTGACGAAGCGCCTCTCTACGCTCGAATAACTGTAAATAGTAAAAGAGTTGACATTAGCCTCAAAAGAAGAATTCCATTACTACTTTGGGATGCTAAAAAGAAAAAAGTTAAAGGCACTTCAAATGAAGCGAGACTGGATAGGGCGGTCAAAGTGAGCCACTTCGGGCGGATGAAAGTGAGCATAGCAAATCAGTTGCTCAAAATCGATTCTATTTAGGTTTAAAATTAGTGTTTATTTCTTAGTTTTTTTCGCATTGATTCTCCTTTGATATTAATTCGATGAGCAGAATGTACCAATCTATCTAAAATGGCATCTGCTATGGTTTGTTCTCCAATGATTTCATGCCAAGCCTCTACGGGTAGTTGCGATGCTATAATTGTGCTTCTTTTACCATGTCTGTCTTCAATGATTTCCATAAAGGAGTGCCTATTTAATGTGTCTAAAGCTTTTAGCCCAAAGTCATCGAGTATTAACAGATCTTGTCTTTCCAATCGATTTATCTGTTTGACATATGAGCCATCTGCTTTTGATGTCTTGAGCATGGTAAAGAGTTTGTTGGCATTGAAGTACATCACCCTAAAGCCTTGTGAACATGCCTGATGTCCCATAGCTGAAGCTAAATAGCTTTTGCCTACGCCCGTACTTCCGGTAATCAAAATATTCTCTTTTTTCTTTATAAAGTCACAGCTTGCAAAACGTTGCACTTGATTTTTATCAAGGTTTCTAGATCTATCATAATCAATGTTCTCCATTACTGCGCTATATCTGAACCTCGCCGTTTTGGTCAGTCTCTCAATTTTTCGGTTCTGTCTATCATCCCATTCAGACTGCGTCAAATATGCAATGAGCTCATCATTGGTGTATTCAATACTATCTGAAGACAAACTGGTGTTAAAGGCTCTTATCATACCGTAAAGCCTTAATTGTTTCATTTGATCTAATGTTTGTGTATTCATGTATTTGATTTTAATTATTGATTTCTATTTATAGTAGTTTCCTCCTCTGATATTATGGTGGTCAGGTATTTCAATCTGTTCTTCAAGGTTTTCATCAAGTTTGTCCCAGCCCTTTTTTAAGATTCTATTGACCATGTTATAATTGTAGGCTTGATACCCCAATGCTCTTTTACAGGCATTGTTCAATCTTTCATTGCCCACTTTCTTGGCTAGATGCAGTATGCCCAAGCATGATTTGTAAGATTGTTCAGGGTGTTGTTTCTTATCTAGAATGACCATAATGTATTCTTTGCAATGACTGCCAATATTAGCCGCCCAGGCGATGAACTTTTCTGAGTTCCATTCGCTTACAAACTGATGATGTGAGGGCATATGCTCTTTTACTGTGGTGTACCCATATTTCTTTTTCTCTCTAGCATGTGCTGCAAGTCGTTCTTGTTTATGGAATATTTCCACTAGGCTATCGGAGAAGATAACTTTGACGTGTTTGCCTATATGCTGATAGGGTACACTGTAGTAATGTTTGTCTTTGCCCAGGTAGATATGACTGTTCTTGTGAACCGTGGCTTTTGCATATGATTTTATTTCATATCGCTTTAGGGGCAATGGTTTAAGTTCTATCCACTCTATCTCTTTAAACAAAGAATACCGAGAATATTCCCTACCCCTGAATGACATGTTATTATGCGTTTCCAAGAGTTTTAGTATGGCTTTATTTAAGTCTTTTTGATTGTAAAAGGTCTGGTTTCTTAGCGGTGCGAATACCCTTGTATAGATAATGCGTACCGCATTCTCAACAATGGCCTTATCTCTTGGTTTGTAAGCTCGTGTTGGCAGTACGGCCGTTTCATAATGCTCTGCAAAATCCGCAAAGGTCTCATTGACCTTAGGTTCATATCGGCTACTTTTTGTTACAGCAGCCCTCAGATTATCAGGTACTAAAGCTTGGGGTACACCGCCATAGAACCACAGCGCATTTTCAACACAGGCAATGAAATCCTCTTTCTTTTTGGCTCTCACGTGCTTCTACATAGGTATATTGACTACTGCCCAACACACATACGAATACTTCCAGATCTTGTATTTCTCCAGTATGTTTATCTACAACATGAAGTTTCTTGCCCGTATAATCAATGAACAGTTTATCGCCTGCCTTATGTGTAAAGTGCATTACCGGTGATACTTCTTTGCACCACTCACGATACCAATACCTGAACTGGGACAACCTAAACCCATCGGGGTGCTTGTCATAATATTCTTGCCACAAAAGCTGTTTGGTAACCCCTGTTTTACGAAGCTCTTTATCAAAGTAAGAAAAGTATCTTTCTAAGGTTAATAACTGCTGACTCTTAGCTTTACGGTTTGATTTGAAGAGTTTGTACAGCTCTTCTAAAGTCATTTCTGAGACTTCATAACCGGTAAGACGATAACGCTTGAAAAAATCAATATACTTGGTTACTGTATTTCTAGAAAGACCAAGCTGCTTACTTATCTGGCGCTTGCTCACACCAGAACTATATAACTTATAAATTCGTTTTACTTTTCGCATTTCTATTTGTATGTTGGCCATAATCTTTTTGACAAAAAAAGATTATTGACTTAACCTTCAAATAGAATCGATTTTTAGTGGTTCAATTTAATCCGCTGTACTATGCTCACTTTGACCAGCTGTGGATGGTTCACTTTAATCCGCCGCAGGTGGTATACTATGTCCGTTTTTTGCACCTTAATTGTACTGACATAAAAGTGACGGTTGAGTGACGGTTTTGTAGCGTACCCGGAGAGATGCCTAAAAGTTCTCTAACTTCCGGGGACTTTAACCATTTTTTAGAAGAATGACCAGATTGATTGCTTAGTAATTGTTTAATGTCATCGAGTAGCTCCATTTTAAACTCTCTAAGATCTTCAGTGGTAATAATTGTTGCACCCATTTGTTTCAATTTTAAAAACAAAGCCGTCAAGGTTTTCTTTTTTAAATGACGGCTTTGCTATGATTTGACTTTCGTTCCACAAAACTGATATTTCAAAAGATAACTTTTGCAGAGTGCATACCGAGTTCGGATAAATATTAATCCAACTATTTACTCTAGATTTTGGATAGTTTGCGTAGTTATTATCGGGATTACTATCAACTTAGAGACAGAACAGCAGTAGAAATTAACAAAACAGAGCGCAAACCGAGTTCTGTTTTTCAAAATTAGATTTTAAAATAAGTTTCGATAAGGACAAATAATTGATTATCCATTGAAGAGAAAACATCAAGTCGACGATAATGGAGCATTAGTTGGATTTTGGTTTTATGCTTCAATATTTTTCCAATACCAATGGTTAGCCTTCCTTCATATTCACCTGTTCTATTGCGTTCAAAAGATGAGACAGCTTCAATGTTTGCCAAACCATAAAACTCACCTGAGTCTAAACGTTGCCCTTGTAGTGGAAAATCAGTTGCAAATCTGTAACGTAATCTAAATCTAATACGTTTTACACTGATACGTTCTTCAAGACGAACCCGATGCCCAAATCGGACACTATTCTTTCTCAATGCGTAATTATATTGTTGGGTGGTTCTTAATTCATTGACGATAGTGTTGTCAAAAAGATGCAGATTACGATACATAACCCCAAAACTAAGACTTGCATTGGGGCTAGTTGCCAAGGTTGAAAAATGTGAAACCTGTAAATGTTGATTGGAGTAGTTCCAATTATCCTGAAATACGAAAGAACGAAGCGAGAATGAAAAGTTTTGAGAAAAAGCTTTGTCAGCATTTATATTAATGGCAATCTTCGGCTGTATTAATGCCTCAAATTCTGTTTGAGCAAATAGCGAGCATCCACAAAACATCAAAAAAATATAGTGTGCGGTTGAATACGATGAAAGACGGAAATTTTTGAACATTATTCAGCTACTTTACCCATCTTCATCGTCCATTTTCTCCCGAAGTTTCTTTCCGGCTTCTTCAAAAAACTTAATTCTAGAACCTTTTCGAGCTTTCAATTCGCTATATGTTCGTGAATGATTGCCGCGCGGAACATCTAACATTTCTCCCAATACTTCTATTATGGTTTTGATATCAACATTCCCTTGATTTATACAGCCCATAATTTTAAGACCATAGGCCATCTCAACGAAGGAGGCATAACTCCCAGTCCATTTAAGCTTATCCAAGCCTAATTCTTGTAACTTATGAGAAAGAATATTCTTCCTTTTCTTTAAATAATTGGCATACATCGCTAAACCTTTAATACGAGCCCAAATTTCATCGTGTGAGGTATTGAATATGGAGTCTTTGTAGTACGGATAACTTTTTACGACGGCATTGTTATTCAAATTTTCCCTTGTGAAATAATGCTCATCAAAATGAGAATATCCCTGCTCCATATACAGTAAAAACTCAGTATGTCTACCAAAAAATTGATTGACCTTTTTAGTCTGCTTAGCGAGGTAACTAAGCTGTTGATTTACATCGGACTTTGGTAGACGTAGTTCGCAAGAACGAATCTCCGTGTAGTGGATAAGGTATTTCATAGGTTGGCATTTAATCCCTTTGAAAAAACTTATTTCATCTTTTAGAGTTTCAAATCCATTACTTGTTACATGGGCTTTAAATGTATCTAATGCCCATGAAGAAATTTTTATACACTCATTTGCTTTAACCAATTCAGTAGTCGTCGCCTCCTCAAATTCTGCTATTTTCTCGTTGAACTCATTAATAATATTTGCGTAAAACATACTCTAGTTAGTTTGGGTTGCTACTTTGAATATGTTGGTTGGTTGTTAATTCTTTTTTTCTCTATTTTAAACTCTTTAGTGTTTCAGCAGCCTGTTCGCCCGTAATATCACGTTGTGGCATACCAAACATTTCATAACCAACCATAAATTTCTTTACCGTAGCTGATCTTAGTAATGGTGGGTAAAAGCTCATATGCCAATGCCATCCGGTGCTTTTTTTGCCATCAACTGGTGCTTGATGAATTCCAGAAGAATAAGGAAAGGAACAATTGAATAGCTTATCATAAATCTTGGTAATCTTTCTTATAGCATCGGCAAATGCCTTATTCTCTACAACGCTTATTTCTGTAATGTTTTTCATAACCCTTTTTGGAACAATCATTGTCTCAAAAGGCCACACAGCCCAAAACGGAACAACCACAGCAAAATGTTTATTTTCAATAATGACGCGTTCATTCAGTTTTAGTTCTTCAATCAAATAGTTTTCAAGTAACGATTGCTTGTTCAATTTCCAATATTTTGAAAAGTTTTGGCTTTTTTGCTGAATTTCTAAGGGAATAGTCTGTTGAGCCCAAATCTGTCCATGCGGATGTGGATTACTACAGCCCATCATAGCTCCTTTATTTTCGAAGATTTGTATATTATTTATGAATTTATAAAGCGATAAATCCCTGAATTCTAACTTCCATGTTTCAATAACATTTTCTATTTGAGTTATACCCATTTGAGACAACGTTTGTGAGTGGTTAGGAGAAAAGCAGACCACCCTACAAATACCTTTTTCTGAATGGGCTTTAAATGATGCCGATTCTAGAGTTACTTCTTCTATATCGGGAATTAAAGCTGAAAAATCATTGGTGAAAGTATAGGTATTGGTGTAATCGGGGTTCTGATCACCTCCAATTCTTTTATTCCCGGGACACAGATAGCATTCTGGGTCATATTCAGCTTGCACAGCGTTAGGTAACTCCTCTTGTTTTCCCTGCCAAGGTCGTTGGGTACGATGTGGTGATACAAGAACTTGTGAACCAGTCAATATATTAGTTCTTATGTGTACTTTATCTAAGTTTTTTACTATCATACCACTCATACTATTTTAGTTTTAACCTCTTTGATTTTAAATTTTTTATCATAACCAAATTCCACTCTTCTTAACAATAGACTGGCAGCTTGTTTTCCAATCTTCTCTGCACACTTGTCAATTATGTATAATAAGGGATAGTTACTTAATTTTTTAACAGCACTCGCAGAAAATGCCGTAACAGGAATTGTTCCCCAACTTTTATTATCTTGATTCCTCATTATATCAAGGACAAGTTTTAAAGTTGACTCGTTAGCACAGCAAATACCATCAACTGCATTTTTTTTCAATAGTTCTGTCAGGTTCTTTTCAAACTCAGAACGATTGGAAATCATCAAAGCTTTTATTTTATTTTCTAAACCATGCTTCTCCATCGATAATGCATATCCTTGAAATCGTAACCTTTCAATTTCAATATTTCCCATTAAAGAAGTAAAAATCAAATTCTTTAATTGATATTTTTCTATAAGCGTATTGGAGGCCTCATGAACACTTTCTAAATCGTTTGAAACTACTTGATCAGCCTTAATTGGGTCGTACAATCTGTCAACAAAAACCTTGGGTATTCTCTTAGCTCCAAAATGTTGCAGGTGATGTGTTTTTCCTGAAAGTTGGGTTTCGCGCGCCATACAAATAATAATCCCTTCTACAGAACCATCCAAAACTCGATAAAAACAATCTGCTTCTTTACGTCTAGAATCATCTGAAAAGAGCGTCATCATTTTATAGTTATTCTTAGTTAGAACTTGTTCTATTCCAGATAATAATTTAGCATAATGAGAATTCATAATAGATGGAAGGATAACTCCTATTGCCATTGATCTTCCTGTTTTCAATCTTGATGCGAGATAATTAGGGCTATAATTCAAATCCGTGGCTAGTTGTACTACTCTTCTCTTGGTTTCTTTACTTATTTCAGAACTACCAGATAAAGATTTAGAAACTGTGGAGATAGATACATCTAGGTTATTTGCCAATTCACGAAGTGTTATCCTTTTGTTCATAGCATCTTCTAATTATTGTTCCTGTTATTTTGTTCCCATTTCCATGAATCCTGAATCATATCATCTAGATTTCTTTTTACCTCCCAACCAAGAATCTTAGATGCCTTATCCCCATTGGCAAAAAGCGATGGAACATCTCCATCGCGCCTTTCGACTATCTCATAATTTAGCTCTTGACCACTGACGCGTTCGAAGGTTTTAATTACTTCCATTACGGTATACCCTTTTCCAGTTCCTAAATTGAAGATTTCCAAATTCGTTTGATCTTCGTTATTCAATAAATAATCAAGGGCTTTGACATGAGCCAAAGCCAAGTCTACCACATGGATGTAATCTCGAACAGCTGTTCCATCTTTAGTTTCATAATCATCTCCAAAAACTTGTAATTGGTCTAGTTTTCCAACTGCCGTTTGTGTGATATAGGGCATCAGATTGTTAGGAGTTCCTTGTGGTAATTCACCGATATTTCCTGATTCATGTGCACCAATAGGGTTGAAATACCTTAAAGAGATTGCTTTGAGCCAACCGCATTTTACTACATCTTCTAAAATTTCTTCTCCAACTTTCTTTGTGTTACCGTATGGAGAAAAAGGACGTTGGGTAGGTAAATCTTCTTGAATCGGCAGCTTCTCTGGCAAGCCATAAACAGTTGCCGAAGAAGAGAATATGATATTGGAAATACTATTTGATTGCATGGCCTTCAAGACATGAATAAGCCCTTTGAAGTTATTTTCATAATATTTAATAGGGTCGGTTTTTGATTCACCAACAGCCTTATAGGCCGCAAAATGAATCACCCCAATTGCATCTCTGTGCTTATGAAAACAATGCTGTGTTTCTTTCTCATCCTTTAAATCAATCTTTTCAAAAATTGGTCTAATACCGGTAATCATAAATACACGATTTATTGTGTTTTCATATGCATTTGATAAATCATCAATTAAAACGACATCATACCCTTTGTTCTGGAGCTCTACTGCGGTATGGGACCCTATGAATCCACATCCACCTGTGACTATAATTTTTTTATTCATCATTTATAATTCTTGCACCGTTATCCAGTTTTACAGCAATGAATGACAGCTTTTTATTAAATTTCTTCAAGTAAGTTCTTGTAATAGATTCTTTAAACATTTTCGATTCCTTGTTTATAAGATTCAAACTACATCCTCCAAAACCACCACCCATCATCCTGGCTCCTAAAACCTCTCCTGAGGACCGAGCTGACTCAACTAAAAAATCCAATTCTTTACAGCTGACCTCATATTCAAATTGTAATCCTGCATGACTTTCATAGAGAAGTTTTCCAAAAGTCTTTAGATCTTTTTCTTGTAATGCCGTAAAGGCACTAAGTACTCTTTTATTCTCCTCAATTACGAAATTTGCCCTTTGGAATTCATTCTTCGTTAATTCAGATTTTTTGGCTAGTAAAACTGATGATTTCAGTTCACTTACATATTTGACTCCAAATTTTGAAGCAACCCTTTCACAAGTTTTTCTTCTCACATTATACTCCGAATCGCCTAAGGAATGATTAACGTGGGAATTGATTAATACCAATTCATATTCTTCAAAATCAACAGGAAGAAAAGTACTCTCAAGACTTGAGCATTGCAGTAAGAATGCATTATCGGACTTTCCAAACATTGAGCCATACTGATCCATAATTCCACAATTAACCCCAACAAAATCATGCTCGGCCTTTTGTGATATTGCTACCATTTCATGTTTTGATAATCCAAGTGAAAAAAGCTTGTTAAGTGCAATCACAATACTATTCTCCAAAGCTGCGGAAGAAGAAAGGCCTGAGCCGATAGGTATGTTACCAGTAATACACAAATTGAAACCTTCCAAGCTGTATCCATGTTTTATCAATTGGGAAACTACACCACCAACATAATTTTGCCATCCATCATACTTAACTGTATTTACTGTATTTAGATTAAACTCGAAATAATTGTCCATATTTAAGGACATTACTTTTACTTGGTTGGTACGATTCTTAGATACGGAGGTCATAATCCCTAGATTAATTGCTGCCGGAAAAACATAACCTCCATTATAATCCGTATGTTCTCCAATAAGATTGATTCGACCCGGAGCATACGCGTAAACAGCATCAACTTTTGAGTGTTTTAAAAGTTTTTCGTAAAGTGATTTTATGTCTTTATCCATAATCAAGGCAGTTCTATTTTTCCATAAAGCACTTTATGTTTTTTTCCATGTTAACAATGCTAGTAAGACGGACATTACCGCGGCACCAATCCAAAAGAAAGTAATTGAAGTAAAGTCGTATATGGTCTCATCTCCAATAACCGTTTTGTTCCCTTCTATTAGGAAACCACTAGCTATATCTTGAATACCTGCCGCTGCGTAACTCATTATACCGACAATTCCCAATGCTGCTCCAGAAGCTTTTTTTGATGCAATATCAACAGCCATCAATCCTCCCAAATAACAGATAAGAGCACCAATGGCCAAGCCAAAAATGACCATGCTCAAGGCATCTAGCCACCACACCCCTTGTGGACCCAAAAGAAAAAGAGAGATACCTCCGACGTTCATCAATCCATAAATAAATGCAGGCATATTTCGATGACCTTTGAAAAATTTGTCAGAGATGAAGCCGGAAGAAGCTGTTCCAAGAATTCCACAAACTGCACTGATTGCAACTAGCGAGTTCGCCTCAGTAAGACTGTAGCCTTTAGCTGTTTCAAAATAATAGGGGCCCCAACTATTAACGGCATACCGAGAGATGTACATGAAGGCACTAGATAGAGCAAGTAACCAGATAAAAGGATTCTGCAATGCTTCTTTTTGTTCTTGCCATGTAGTTGTTTTATTGGAACTTACTATCCTATTTACAGGCGGCAGCCCCTTACTCTCCGGACTATCATGAAAGAAAATATAAATAAGAAGCGCACCAAGCATTCCAACTAGGGCTGCTACACGAAATCCCCAACGCCATCCAAAATAAGAGGCAATTACTGCTGTCAAAATATAGGTGATTGCTTCCCCGATATTATGACTTGTACTCCAGAAACCGTAAAAGCTACCACGTTCTTTATCCTTATACCATCTAGAAAGTGATACCACACTTGATGGTGCTCCCATGGACTGTACCCAACCATTAACTCCCCAACAAATGGTAAAAAAGAGAAAAGCGCTAGTAAAGCCCATTACCATATTCGCCAAAGCGGACACCAATAGTCCAAATGACATAAATCGCCTTATATTACTATAATCAGCTAAAAAACCATTGGTAAATTTTCCAATAGCATAGCTAAAGAACAAGGCAGACCCCACAATACCTAGCTGTGATTCTGTCAAAAAACCGCTGTCAACAATCGGTTTTTTAACTACGTTTAAACTTAGGCGACAAACATAATAAAGACCATAACCTATGGTTGCAGATATAAATACCTGCCATTTAAGGGTTTTGTATCGCTTCTGCTGCTCAACCTCTTTTCCTATAACAGAAGAAGGATTGGATTTTTTAAAATAACCTAACATAAAATTTACAATTTTTTAAAGTCATAAGTAAGGCCAAAGAAAAGCGCAGCGATGCTGCGCTTTTACATAACTAAACCAAACTAACTATAAATAAAACTATACTTACTTATGAAGCTTTCTCTTACGTAAATGACTCAATAACATTTTTGGATAATCAGTTTGTATTATAGCAGGACGTAAAGCAATGACGCTATCCATCGAGGCTATCTCCCCTCGTTTAAGGTCTTCATCTTCATCCCAAAGCGTGTTTATAAACACTAACTGATTGTTTTTCTTTGCCAACTCCATTAATTCTTTTGTAAAACTCTCTTCAGTAAAGTGTTGTAATACTGAAGTTGTATTTTCAGCATAGAACAGCACATCTTCCTTAGATTTCGAAAGTGGTAATACAGCATATAAGGAATCAACCTCAACCATTTCCATCACTTTTCCCTTTTTACCAATAAAAGAAATTACTTCATGCTGCATATTTTTTGATTTCAATACTTCATGCAATTTTTTATAATCCACTTCTTTTAAATCCAAATTGGCAATACACCTACTCTCTTTTAGTAAGTCTAGAGCATCCTTTAATGTTGGTATTTTTTCATTTGATATTGAATCTCCATTTTTTAAATTAAATTGTAGAAGTTCCTTAAATGTATATTGGTTTACTTTACCGCTTCCTGTGGTAGTTCTACCAATACTGTCATCATGCATAAGTACCAATACACTGTCCTTTGTGGTACGTACATCCAATTCAACCATATCTATGCCCTCCTCAATTGCCCTTTTAATTGACTCTATTGAATTTTCAGGAGCATTCCTATGAAAAGATCGGTGGGCACAAATGAGTATACCTTCCTTTGATCTCTGGGCAATCACTTTAATGGCATTATTGGATACTATGGCATTATCAATTCTTGACTCAACTTTCTGTTCCCGGTATTTGTTGAGACACGAAAACAACATAACTGACCCAACCAACAATAGAAAAAGTTGGGCCAGTTTTAATATGTTCTTAAAAAAATTCATTTATCTGCGTGCAGTATGTTTAGGATCTTTTGCATACATTGGCCACCCTCCATCAGCCAAACCAGTTGCATCGGTCCTTAGAGCATACACTACTCCAAGATCGCCATCATTGGCAGCTACATAAATTGTTCCGTCAGAACCAATAGCTGCTGAAGCTAATATTTCATCACCAAGTTGAACAGATTGACGTATTTTCTCACCCTCTGGACTTACACTATGAAAGAACCCTGCAGTATCTCCAAAGTATATATTTCCTTCATTATCAATGGCAGGAACCGTTTCTATAGGACCATTTGCTTCAAAAGACCATTTTTCAGTTCCATCAGGATCATAGGCTATTAGTTTTTGCTCATGACCTCCTATGTATATAGTTCCATCAGGAGCAATAGCAGGACCTCCGTGATTTATTTTAAAAGTCGTCCCTGCCTCTTCATCAGGGCCAGGGGTAAATACTTTACGCCATTTTTCAGTACCAGTATCGGGATTAAAAGCAATAAAAACACCTTCAAAACCATCTTCAGCTGCAATGTACACTGTTCCATCCTCACCAATAGCAATTGCAGTTGCAGTCCATGACCCATACATGGAACTCCATTTTTCGGAACCATCAGGGTTAACCGCATAGATAAAATCATTTGTTGAAGCTATGTATACAGTACCATCTGCTCCCACGGCAGGTGTAGCATTAAAATCCTGATCTTCCTGAAAAATCCAATTGCTTACTGTCAAGGATGAATTCGTAGAATGAAATCCTCTCGGACCCCTACTGTGCCCACCAACATATAACGTAGATTCGTCTGGTGAAAATACTGGACAGGAATTACGTATTCTAGTATCAAGATTAATTTCTGCATCTATGTTGCCATTAGAGGGATTTAATTTGAATACTGTTCTACTAAAATAACTTGCCGTATATACTGAGCCATCTGAAGTAATAGCTGGAGATGATCGTATTTGATCTGATCTTTCTTGAGAACCTTCAATAAATACTTGATCCCAAACTTGCGAGCCATTTTTTATCGCTATGAAATCTGGCCCTTGATTATCTCTATTTTCCTGATTAAAGCCAATAAAAACAGTTCCATCATCGCTAACTGCTGGAGAAGAACGATCTAATTTACCAGACAGTGTAAAGTTCCAAAGTTCCGCCGGGGGGTCACCAGAAACGGATTCCTCAATCACAACTCTTTGACTTGATGTTTGACTAGCGCTTCCCGTATTGTCTGATACGGTTAAGCTAACTGTAAAATCACCTCCCTCTGGATAAAAGTATGTTGGAGACTGTTCAGTTGAACTATCACCATTTCCAAAATCCCAATTCCATGAAGTTAAAAAACCATCTTCATCAGATGAACTGTCCTTAAATTCTATTCTTTCACCAGCTCTTAACCTATTTGCTATTACCTCAAAATCAGCCACTGGTTTTATTGTTTGAGTTGGGAAACCAACGGTTTCTTCATCCTCGCAAGACACAAAAGAAACTAGCAATAGGATTGCAAGCACTGTCTTTGTTATAGTTATTTTTTTCATTTCTAAAGAATTTTTAATTAATATGTTGTTTAACGGAAACCGGATAATCGGTTTGAACAATGTTCCCTTCTAAAGCGATTATCCTATCTATTCTACCAAAATTGTCCTCTTCGGGAGAACTTGAATTGACATAAGCATTCATAAATATGAACCATCCTTTATCTTTTGCTTGTTGTACCAAGCTTTGAGTAAAAGTAGCACTCGTATAATGCACTACATTTAGATTCAAATCTGCATAATTGTTTAAATCAGATTGACTATTCA
The DNA here is from genome assembly GCF_002742365.1 of Maribacter sp. 4U21. Taxonomy (NCBI): domain Bacteria; kingdom Pseudomonadati; phylum Bacteroidota; class Flavobacteriia; order Flavobacteriales; family Flavobacteriaceae; genus Maribacter; species Maribacter sp. 4U21. The sequence goes on along the minus strand of NZ_MDGN01000022.1, from coordinate 108,209 downwards.
CAAGGGGCATGGCAATTACATTGGGATTTTGTTCTAGCATATTGTTTAATTCACCAATATTATCAGAGGCAAAAAATATGACTTGATTCAACATTCCATATTGATTAACAATTGGATATATTTTATCAAATAGAACCTTATTTGCTATATCCAAATCAATGTAAAGTTTACCTCGAGTCAATGATAAAACTTCCTTTAATGTGGGTATTCTTTCGTTGGTAAGAACACCACTATCATTAAATAAACGGAACTCTTTCAGTTCTTCCAATGTAAAATCTGAAACATTCCCTGATCCTTCAGTAGTACGGTCAATCGTACTATCATGCATTAATACCAACTCTCCATCACTGGTTACCCTTACATCCACCTCTATCATTTCAATACCTTTGGAAATAGCATTGTTGATGGCTGCAATAGAATTTTCAGGAGCACCTGTTTCATTTTTAGCGCGATGCGCACAGACAATGATTTCATTATCTTCAAGTTTTTCGGAAAGAGAAATTCGGTTGGCAATATCGTTCTCTAGAAAAACTAAAAGCTCTTGGCTGGCAGATGCCACTTCTCCATTTCTTTTGAGAGTAAGAGTAACCACATAACTACCCTCGCCAATTTCCCTGTATACATGCGTAGGTGTCTTCGATGTTGAACTTGCACCATCTCCAAAATCCCATTCATACATAGTGCTTTGGTCTGTACCAGAAGAAGTATCGGAAAAGTTGATTAAAGAACCAACTTCAACCTTTTCTGAATCCACTGTGAATGAAACTCTCAGTTCCTGTATGTCAGAATCTGTAGTATCACAAGAGATGAGAAATAGGATCATAAATACCCCTCCTAACCATGTATTAAGCTTGCTTGTCATTACGCTTATTTTCAAAAGAATGGTCTAATTAATATCCAGGGTTCTGGGTGATAAACTCAGGGTCAGTATCAACTTGGTTTTGAGGTATCGGAAGCAAGAGATCATTTTCATCTATGGTAATATTTAAACCAGGAATACTGGCAAAATGATTGTTCATGGTTGTAATCGGATCACCTAACCTTTTTAAATCTAACCAACGATGGCACTCCATAAAAAGTTCATGTCTTCTTTCTTGCAATAACGCTACTTCAAATTCTTCTTGATTAGTGATCGTTGTTGAATCAAGTACAGCCAATCCTGCTCTAATCCTAATTTGATTTAACAAATTGAATGCCTCTCCATCTGGTATATAACCCTGAGCATTCAATGCTTCCGCCAACATTAAAAGAACATCGGCATATCGCAATACAATTACATTATTATCTCCATCATCTAATACAGGCAAATCATTATCTACATATTTTGTTGAAATAAATACTGTTGGCGTACTAGCATCGGGAATAATTTCGTTCCTTCTTAAATCCCCAGGTTCAAAAGAATTGATTAAATCTTCTGTAATTACATTATTTCCTCTTGATCCAGGATTGGCTTGAGAAGTAAATAATGCTGCAAAATCACTTCCCTCTGAATTTCCATTAACACTTGATTGGAATTGAATTTCAAAGATAGACTCAGGACCATTTTCATTATTGATTCCAAAAATATCCGTGTAATTTTCTACAAAGGTCGCACTACTTACTGCTCTCAAAGCTGTTTCAGCAGCTTGGGGGTTTCCATTTGTCAAATAAACTTTACCTAACAGTGCATTGGCAGCATCTTTTGTTGCTCTTCCATCTTCATTATTGGAAGGTAGTTCGCTTTGCGCTTCTGTTAAATCCGTAATTATTTGATTGTATACTTCAGAAACTGGCGTTCTACCTTGACCAAAAAAATCTGTAGGGTTCGTTGTTTCTTCTATGACAAGTGGGACATCTCCGTAAAGATTTACCAAATTGTAATAAATGAGTGCCCTAACGAATTTGGCCTCGCCTTTTCTAGAACTTCTTATCTCGCTGTCTATATCATCAATACCATCTATTCTATTCAATACAATATTTGCCGCTTGTATCGTTACATAAGAATCTTCCCATGTTCTACTAAAAACACCATTGGTTGTTACTCGATTGAATAAGTCAACATCCCCAAATCCGCCAGAATTTGATGGCTCTTCTTCAAATGTGTTGTCCGACCTTGTTTCCAATAAGAAATGATAGTTATAACCATATAAGCCAGTTCTTTGTAACCCTCCATAGATTGCATTTACTGCAGCCTCTATATCAGAAGCATTATTATAGAATCCCGCAGAAGTATTCTGATCAACAGGAGCTATATCCAAGTCATTCTCGCAAGCCGTACCAAAAAGAAGTAAGCCTGTTATTATCCATATATATTTTATAATTTTCATTGGTCAATTTTTTAATTAAAAACTAATGTTTAAACCGAGTACAAGCGTTCTATTAAGAGGATATCTCCCCTGCGTATCACTCGGGTCTAATGGATTTGAATTAGATTGCTCGGGGTTGAAACCTTTGAAATCCGTAAACAAAAAGGGATTTGTAGCCGTCGCATAAATTCTCAATCTTTTCAAACCTATATCCGAAATAACATTCGTGGGCATATTATACCCCAAGGTGATATTTCTTACTCTTAAAAAGGAACCGTCCTCCAAGAATGCTGATGAAACGTTTGCCCTTAGGCGTTCACTTGATTGGGTATAATCCGGCCTCGCCAATGTTCCATTAGGATTATTTTCTGGATGCCATCTATTTTCAAAATACTCAACCAATTGATTAGAAAAACCTTGGCCATTTGTAAAATTCCTTACGGTTCTTGACAATACATCCACCCCTTCAACTCCATCTATAAAAACATTAAGATCAAAGTTTTTGTAAGCGAACCTGTTATTAAATCCATAAGTAAAATCAGGTAAGGCTGAGCCTATCGTAGTTCGGTCATCATCATTAATCGAACCATTTCCATTCACATCAACAATTCTCCAATCACCAACCTTTACATCAGTTCCGCTTTGTGGTGATGCATCAATTTCAGCTTGTGATTTATAGATACCGTCAACCACAAAACCAAAAAACTCCCCAATTGGTCTTCCAATTTGTGTAATATTGGTGCCACCTGCTATTATCTGCTCTTGACCAGGAGCAAGTTGAAGTACTTTGTTTTCGACCTTGGAAAAGTTAATACTTGAACTCCACTTTACGTTACCCAGGTTAATATCAGATATTGAAAAGCCAATTTCCAATCCTTTATTTTCAAGCGAGCCAATATTTTGAAGTGATGAATCAAAGCCTGACTGTTGCGGAACAGGAACATTGAGAAGCATATCCTCAGTTGTAGAAGTAAAATAATCAACACCTAGGCTTAATTTATTATCAAAGAATGAAATGTCAATACCTGCATTATTGGTTATTGAAGTTTCCCATGATAAATCTGCATTAGGTGCAGTATCAGGAATTTGTCCGCCAGCTAGGCCATTATCAAGAATTCCGTTTAACTGTCTTAAAACAGCAATAGACCCGTAATCTCCAATTTGGTTATTTCCTGTCTTACCCCAGCTATATCTTAATTTTAGATTACTTATAACTGATTCTTTTGGAAAGAAGCCCTCATTACTTACTACCCACCCCCCAGATACCGAAGGAAAAATTCCAAATTTATTATTATCCCCAAACCTTGAAGAGCCGTCGCGTCGAATAGAAGCACTTAACAAATATTTAGAATCGTAAGCGTATTGAAGTCGGCTGAAATACGAAATTAAGACCCATTCTGACACATCTTTTTCTGAGGTTGTTTCTGCCGTTCCAGCAACATTAGGAATATCATTGCTATCTAAAACAGGGGCATTAACTCTAATATTTTCGAATTTTTCCCTTTGATAGGAATAACCACCAAGAAGATTCAGGTCATGTTTTCCAAAGCTTCTATCAAAGGTCAACGTATTCTCCGTTATCCAATTCTTTCTAGTCCTAGTTCTTTCACTTGCAGATGGCACGGCGGCCACCACATCTTGTCGATAACGACCAATGGTCGATGGTCTAAATTCTTCTCTTACAGAAAGATCAAAATCACCTCCGAATAGAGTTTTGAAGGTTAAACCTTTCAAAATATTAACTTCGACAAATGAGTTCCCAAATAGTCTGAATTTATTGAGTTCATTCTTTCTTCTCAGAGCAATGGCAACTGGATTTTCAGCAAGTGCACCGTCAGTACCACCGTTATTGTGCCATCTAATCTGCTGACTTATGTTCAATTGACCTTCATCATTGTAAGGCGTAAAGAAAGGTTCAGAAAGTATTGCCTGTTGTAATGGAGAATCTGTAAATCCTTCTACGACAGAATTTTGATTTGAGACGCTAGGAGTCATATTTACTCCGAATTTTACTGCATCACTTAATTGTGTTTCTAAATTTATTCGAGCAGTAAAGCGCTCAAAGTCTGATCCGATGATTAAGCCTTCCTGGTTAAAATAACCACCAGAAACAAACCATTTTGTTTTTTCACTACGACCGGACACTGAAAGATTATGACTTTGTATGACAGCATCTCTAAATACGTCGTCTAACCAGTTATTGTTGGTAAGGCCTGGCGTTCCTGCTAAATACCGGTCTATATTGCCTGGAATAAGATTTCTAGGACTTGCTCCATTAGCCAATCTAGTAGCCGTATCATCATTCTCACTCCGATTTGAAGGATCAGCGGAAACATAACCCCAATCTCTAGCTTCCTTTACCAATTGGGCAAACTCATAAGCATCTAATAGTTCTATTTGATTTAATACAGATTGAAAACCTGTATAAGTATCGAAATTAAATGTGGGTTCTTCTGAGGTGGCACTTTTGGTGGTTACAAAAATAACACCATTTGCTCCTCTAGAACCATAAATAGAAGTTGATGCAGCATCCTTCAATATTTGTATTGATTCAATATCCAAAGGATTTATAGCATTGAGGTCGCTACCTTCGGTTAAAGGATATCCGTCAACAACAATCAATGGAGATCTCCCTGCGGTTATAGTTCCCACACCCCTTACTCTGATTTGGGATGCACTTCCTGGAGTACCAGATGAAACAACCTGCACACCTGGAACCCTACCAGTAATTGCCTGATCTACACCACCCACAGGTAACTGACTTATATCTTCAGATTTTACCGATGATACAGCTCCCAAAACCTTAGATCTTGATAAAGACCCATATCCGATTACAACCACTTCATCAAGACCAGATGTATCTTCTTGAAGTGAAACAGACACGCTTGTTTGTCCATTGAGCACTATTTCTTGTGTTGAGAACCCGATATAAGATACTATTAATATAGCATCTTCATTAGATACGGTAATTGAGAAATTACCGTCAAAATCTGTTTGAGTTCCGTTAGTAGTGCCTTTTTCAATAATGTTAGCCCCTGGTAACGGCGCACCTTCCCCATCAGAAACTGTTCCGGAAACAGAGAGTTGAAGTACTTTTACAGGAACTACCTGCTTTTCCTTATTAAAAACGGGGGCTTTGGTAAGTGAAATCTGTCTATCTTCAATACTGTATTTGGTGTTCGTGCCTTCAAAAACAGCATCTAGTATAAATTCTACTCTTTTGTTTTTTGCTTGTACTGATACTATTCGCTTTAAGTCGACATCCTCAAGCAGGTACAAAAATCTATATTCAGATTTATCTTCAATTAAATCAATAAGCTCTTCCACAGGGACATCTTGCAAATCAAGAGTCATTTTCGTTCTTTGGGAATAACTTTCATTTGCCTGCAATAAGAAAATAGAAGTAAACAATAATAGCAAGCTGAGCTTCATTTTCAAGTCAAATTTGAACCACGAGATTTTAAACCCCATTGGTTCTATGAGATTTTTCATAATTTTATAGTGAATTAAATTGATTAGTTTTCGATTTAATCATTTTCTTTAAATCGGGAAATGCTCCAACATTTTCCGATTTTCTTTTATAGAAAATGATATATTCTTTTTTAATTTCTAGTTTATTTCATCGGCTACAGTTTTTTGGTTTTTTAATTAATTATGATTGTATTCTTATTTATGGTATACGCTATGCCATAAGTATTTTTAAAGTATTTCAACACTATTTCTATGGGCTCGTCTCCAAAATTTGCATTTAATCTTTTATTGGAGAACTCAGAATTTTGATTAATAATCGTCACATTATAATGTCGTTCCAACTTCTTTAAAAGATTATCAAAAGTCATATTTCTAAATATGAGTTCACCATTTATCCATGAAGTATAAACCTTTGTTATTACTGGTTTTGTTGAAATTTTACCTTTTAGCCTATCAAAGCTTCCTTTAAGTCCCGGTTCTAGAATAACATCAGCTTCTAAATTGTCCGAATGTAATCCCACAGAACCCTCAACGAGAACAACATCAGTTGTTTGGTCTTCGGGATAATTAGATATATTGAATTTTGTTCCCAATACTTTCACGTCAAAATTATTTGCAGTACTCACAACAAATGGTCTTAGCGTGTCTCTAGAAACTTCAAAAAAAGCTTCCCCACTTAAAACAACATTTCTAGCTGTAGACTTCCCAAACCTAATAGGGTACTTTATAGATGAACCAGCATTTAGATAAGCAATTGTTCCATCCGAAAATTCAATCTCTAGTCTTTTACCATAGGGCACGGTCAATAAATTCTGCTTTTGATTGTCTTTATCTGACGAAGTATTTTGATAAACTAAACGATTGTTTTTGTAGACTCCTATTACGCTACCTTCGGAATCAACAACTTCATGTGGTTGATTTTTTTCCAATACCTGTAAACTCCCATCTTGTAATTCCAATGTAATCTCATCCACCGTTTGAGGCATTGATTTATCCGAATTTTTAGTAAAAAAATCAGTTTGATATAGTATTCCAAGACTTACAAAAACAATGATTGCTGCCGCATATTTAAATATTCTAAACCTCTTATTTTTAGCTTTAAAATTTTTGTCTTTCTGGATTCTTTCCAGAATGGTCTTTTTCGTTCTTTCGGTATTAAATTCGCTCATGATATCATCTATAGCATAATTAATTCTTACATACTCACTAAACAATTTCCTCTCATGAGAATTTTTAACCCACTCATTTAGTTCATGCCACTCTTCTCGAGTTATGAAACCCGAAAAATATTTTACGATAAGCTTTTCTATTTTGTTCATTTTCCAAAAAAGGATGTATATATCTATTACAATTGAAATTTATCATACCACCAATTTTAATTGCATTTTTTTTTCATTTTAATAAAAAAATTTTCAAATACTATTGATATTCCTATTTTTGGGGCATAAATATTGATTGACTTTTTTCTATCAATCACAATAATAGCATTATGAATAAAAACCCTTTTGAAAACTCTAAGCTGGTACTTCGACTCAAAAAAGGGGATGCAAATGCTTATGGGGAATTAGTAGACAACTATAACCATAAACTATGTTTATATGCCAATAGCCTCATAAATAACATAGGCACATCAGAAGATATTGTACAGAATGTATTCATCAGTGTTTGGGAGAAAAGAGATAACCTTAGACCTGAACTTTCATTAAAGAGCTATTTGTACAAATCTGTTTATAATGCCTGTATTAATGAATACAAGAAAAATCAATTGGTTACTTCCTTAGAAAAAAAATATATTGAAGAACTAGATGGAATCGTAGAACAAGACAATGATACAATGGAAAAGTTAATTGTTTTAGTAAGGGAAGCAGTTCAAGAATTACCCCCAAAGTGTAAGGAGATATTCTTATTGAGCAAGAAAGAGGGTTTAACCAATATTGAAATTGCGGAATATTTAAATATTTCTAAGAATACTATTGAGAGGCAGATGAACATCGCCTTTAAAAAAATAAGAAAAAGTGTAGGTAGTAAAACAGATATTATTCTGTTCTTGATATTTGGCATGCATTCAAAACGATTCTCCTACTAACCTTTTATAAAAAGGCTAATTAGATATAAAAGGAAAGCTGTTCTTTTAACTTCAAAATCCTTCTTTTACTTATCAATTTTAACCTATATCTATATCCATTAAAATCGCATTAAGGGCAAAAAATACCATTCTAGAGCTTAGTCAAATAATTTTTATGTAAATTTAACGTTAATTAAAAGTAATTTTACTGTAAAATATCTAAACCGTGGGATTTCGAAAAATTGCTTACTTAGTCTTTAAACCGTATATATACTTGAAGGAGTTTATGCTAATTTATGCGCTTAAGTATAGAAATACTTTTAATGAAACACTTGAAAGTAATTGGGAATATAATTACCTAAGTTTAGGTATCTTAAAGAAAAAAGAAAGCAAAAAAACACTTTTCAAAAAAAGTGATAAAGTAAAAGAACGTTACAATATTATTAGAGACGCCTATCCGGTACCTTATATGAACTATTAACGCTTTTATCGGAAATTCCTTGGACATCTCTGTTTATCCCTTGATAGTTTAAGCCGTATTCTTCTTTAGTAAATACTAGTCTAGGTTTAGGCTTTAATTTAACGATATTCAGTAGTTTGAATCTAATTTTTCTGTCTTTCCCATCTACAAAAGCAATAAATTCACCTTGCTTTAATCTAAAAAAAAGATCCGCTCTACGTTTTGGAGCTTCTTTCTCCCCTTTGGTAATCCTAGCATCCCAAGAAAGACCAGTTCCTTTGCTAACGCTTCGTGTCGGATTCTTAACAATCTCGAAGAACCGTTCGTAGTATTTAGCTGTATCAGGATCATTTACTTTTCCAAAAAACTGATACGACAAATTACTTAGAATAGCTTTACTTGCTTTCTCTCCATATAGCATATCGTTTTGGATTTTATCTTGCATAACATAAACTGTGGTAATGTCGTAGCTCCTTAAGGTTGCTGGAATTCGATGCATATTGAGTAATTTAATTGTTGGGGCTTCTTCCATTAATATAAAGGAAGATTCTTGGTTTCTCACGCTCATTTGTTTTATAACCGTATGCATAATCGTGGCAATGATTGGGGAATAAGCTGATTCATATTTGGGATTATTTACTATGGAAATGATTCCTTTATTTTTGGAATTATTAATATCTAATGGAACTTCATCTGCCGAGAGTATCATGAACAATTTCTGTGAACTAATTTTCTTGAGGGCATTTGCCAAGGTGCTTTTTACACCAGCAGTCTGCTTTTCAGATTCGATACCATTTATAAAGGCACTAGCCATCGCTTTTGAACTCAAATCGGAACTTAAAAAAGCAACTAATTTCTTAGTGTTCATCGATTGAAAAAGCGCAATCAAATGAGGTAATGTACAATACTTATGGTGTGCTGTTTTTAATTTCCAAATCAATCCACTCAACAAACCTTCGACGGCGTCCGAAAAGAATTTATTACTCCCTGATGCTTCCGAAAGGTTTTGTTCCAATAAATTTTCAATTAGCACTTTTGATACCTCATTGACACTTTCTTCATTTGGCAAGTATCTTGGAGCAATTGGATTGACCTTAAAATGGATTTCATCGAATGATATGTTATAAAATTTAACCTCTTTGTCTTTAAAAAGCGGATAGGCAATCTCAGTCAGCTCAAAATCTTTATAATCATGTATGATACCACAGAATTCATGTTTACTGAAATGTTTCAGGAAATTGTAAATAACGCTCTCCGTTTTTCCACTACCTGCAGAACCAATGATAGAAACTCCCCTTTTAACATTACCAATTTGAAATTTGCCAGTTTTCAATTTAAACGGTACTCGATACTTCTTGTCCTTAATTTCAGATTTTTCCGTATGGAAAAAGACATAGAAAAGAAGCCCAAGGGTAATCAAGGGAATGATTGTGCATAGAACGATATGAGCCAATGAAGCATTCATATACCTATGGAACTGGATTGAATGGCCTTGTCAAAACCTTGTTTTATTTTCTTAATGGCTTTTACTGTCAATTGCAATTTATTTGTTGGTATGTTCATAATAGGAACTCCGGATTTTGAAAGTAGCTTGTAGGCTACTGCTCTTTCATTGGTTGGCAATCCTGATAGGATTGAAAAGTAGATTTTGGGGTTCTTTAAAAGTGTTTTTCTTGCCTTGTAGGATTCCACATAATTTCGCTTGTAATGGAACAACTTATCGAACGTCTTTTCTGAGGCTGCAAAGAATCCATTCCTATCAAACCCCCGCTTTACTATTTTACCGTGCATCATTACTTCAGAAGCTTTATGTTTGCTTCCTGGGGACAAGCTTACTGAATTACTCAGATCCTTTCGGCTTACAATAATATGAATGTGGGCCTGTGATCCTTCTTTGGGCATCCCTCTAACAATACGTTTCCCATTTTGTTGATGCGGGGCCTGTTTTTCAAGTCGAGAAATTTGGTTTTCCAGTTTTTTGATGTTTCCCGTGTTCCTCCCTTCCTCGATAGCTCGAATTTCATGTTTGAACGACAATATTTTTGTGGCATAGGGTTGGTTTTCCTGTATCTCTTTGTCCGTTCCCTTGAAAAATCGTTGATATTCAATTTTGGCAAAATATTTAATATCATTTACAGATACTGCCTTTCCATTGACTTCCCTATGAAATGCCGTCGCATAATCTTTCATAAGTTCTTGGGTATAGGTTTTAAAATCTCTTTTGGGGTCTTGTAATTGTTTCAACTCCCTTTTACTAGGATTTATGGTGATTGAGTAAAACTTGGGCTCCTTCTTTTTAAGTTTGGTAGTATTGCCATCAATTTCTTTGATGACTTCGCTACCCGTGATTTCCTCGCCGTATTGGTTAAAAAAGTGTTCCTGCTCCGCAATGGGTTTTCCTTCATTTTCCTTTTCAAGATAGGAGACAAAATCACTGGAACTTTGGGAATAGCCGTCGTTCATTTTTTGTGGTGATATGGTAATGTACATCTATAGCTTCTTTTTTAATTCTTCTAGGGTTTCTTTCTCGAAATCTAATTTGAAATAACCTTTTCCAAAATTGCTTTTCACATAAGTTACTTTTGACAGGATATCATCCATCTGAAGTTTTAATGTGTGGTACTTTTCCTTAAGGTTATAATATCCTTCACGATAATACTCCAGTTCTTCGTTCTCCGAAGTAACTAGGGGAGTTTCAAAACCAAAAGATTCCTCTTCTTTTTCAAGATTGGTGGTTTCTTTAAATAAGGTTTGCAACATGGCAGCCATCGGTTTGGTCTGGTGCTTTTCAATGTTCTTAAGAATGGCAATTACTGCATTTATCCGTTTATTGGTCCGCTCATTTTTAACACCCAAGTTATCGTTTGGGGAAAGGTCGTTCCAATCAAAAAAATTAAGCATCGAAGCCAATGCTTCTGTATTAGATTTTGAGATTTCCTTGGAAAACTTTCTAAATCTAACAGCTACTTTTTTCTTGATGTTAATCGCCGAAAAGTCATATTTTGAAAATTCTTCCATGCTTTTTTGCTGTAAAAAAATGTCTATTCGTTGGAGTTCTGAAGCAATTTGCTGCAAATCCAAAAAACATTTCGGTTTATAAAATTTATATCTAACTGTTTTTCAAATACTTATAATTCGTAACATCGCTATGCGTGTTACCCTCTTGCTGCTCCTTTTCGTCCCGCAAACGGGACAAAAAATCACACAATTTGACCAAAAAGGACAATTGCTCTTTATCGGAATACGATTCCTTTATTATTTGTTTTTGATGTGTATGGTCTTAGGAAAGTCAAATCAAAATAGTCATCGACCATACAGTAACCCTGCTATATTTCAGCTTGATGAAGTTACAAAATTTAAGGGTTCAAACTAAAAAAAGACCCTTCATAATAGAAAGGTCTTTTTGTGCTGTTTTAGCTTTTTAGATATTAAAAACGTAATCGTAGGTATAGAGGTTTTTAATGGTTTTCTCATCTATCAAATGTTCAAAATCTGCTCCTGTTTTGTCCACATATTTTTTAATGGAATCCCCAAACAGGTAGGTAACATGCTCTCTAGAAACCTTCAATAGTTCCTCTTGCTTTTCTTCGCTTAGATCCTGAAACTTTAGGTAAATCATAACTATCCAATTATAATATTCCATTATCAGCGAAACTATAGAAGCTGCCATTTGGGGCAATGATTACATGATCCAAAACCGCTATGTCAAAAAACTGAGCTGCTTTCTGTATTTTTTTGGTCAATTGAATATCAGCATTACTTGCTTGCAATTTTCCAGATGGGTGATTGTGTGATAAAATAATCCCCACAGTTAGGGATTTTAATACTGTAGCAAATAAGATTCTTATGTCCACTAGAGTTCCTGTAATCCCACCTTTTGAAAGCTCATAAATACCTTTAACCCCATTCGAGTTGTTCAAAAGGACTACTTTAAAGTTTTCATATAGTGCTATAGTGTTCTTATCCCAATACTCGAATAGCAATTCTGCAGCATCAGATGAACATTTGATGCTAGGTGATTTGGATATGCTAATTCTATCCTTGTAGCTTATCTGTATTTCATTAACTTTGTCTTTCATTGTTTCTTTCTTAAGAGATTAATAATGAAAAAAGAGGGCACACACTACCAGGAGTTGCCCTCTTTCTTTTTTATTTACTACCTAGGAGTAGAATTTCATTTGCTTCCACTTCGGTAACATAGCGTTGGTTTCCATCATCTGTGGTGTAGGTCCTAGTTTTAAGTTTTCCGACTAGTCCAATCTCTTTTCCTTTACCTACATATTGCTCTATAATTTCAGCCGTTTTACCCCAAGCCACAATGGCATGCCAATTGGTGTCGGTTTGCTTTTCATCTTTAGAGTTCTTGTAATATTCATTTGTGGCTAACGAAAAACGAGCTACTTTCTTTCCGTTTTCTAGTTTAGTGATTGAAGGCTCTTGCCCAACATTCCCAATTAATTGTACGTGATTTTTAATGCTACTCATAACTATATGTTTAAAAATTAATATTCATTTTTTTTAAAGTGATTTACTTATTATATCCAGAGTGTTTTCCTTTTTTGATTTTTTTATTTCCACTTCCTTTTTGGATATTTTGAGATGATTTCATGATTCGATACTTTGATTTACTTCCCATAGAGCCTTCGTTGTTACCTTTTTTGATGCTCTGTCTGATTCAATATTCAGGTTTGATAAGACGTATAAGAAGTGCGAAGTATGAGCCTGGTTTATGCCGTAGTTCAAAACTGAATGTTGTTGTTTTGCTGACAAAAAAGTAAAGGCGAAAGCTCGGTAAGTGAATTAAAAGATTAGGGGAAAACTTAAAATGGAAGGAAGTGGTAATATTATTTTAACAAGTTTGTTTGTATTTGGTTTATCTTTATGAAAGATTGGAATTCATTTTACAACAATCTAGTTCAATCAAAAAGGTAGTTGTTTAACTACCTCTGAATCTTGAATGCTCCTAAACACCATAAAAATCTGACACTTACAAGATAGGTTTGAATCCTGTCGAGGTCACGAATAAATGGTTCGATTAGAAAAAACGCCAAGCTCGCTTGAGCGTTTTTTTATTTAAACCATTTTCAAAGCGGAGCTTTGAGGGAGGGGCGCAGCCAATCCTTTCGAGGTAACGAGTGAACCGAAAGGCCATGTGTCAAATCAAGCTTACTAATTATATATTCAAATCTTCCCTTGTTCCTTAAGCTCTACCAAACCAAAACCTAAAAGTCGTAAATTTTCTTTCAAAGGCCCATTAGCTCAAATTTTGCCGCTTTTTTAGTTAAATTATTCATAAATGGATGAATCTAATTACACTATAGTTAGATACAATTGCCAAAGAGTTGCGTAATTTGAATTTTATATTAACTTTGAAAAAAAACATCAATGGAGTTATTGGATAAAGCTGAGGAATTTATTAAGCGGAAGATGAGCAACATGTCCACTAGTGATAGAGTGGAAGCATCTAGAGAAGCTAAGGCATTAATATTAAGTATTAACGAGATATACAAGGAAACGAAGGATTCTAACCTTATGGACGTAATGAAACGTGTTACGGAAAAAAAGAAGAAAATTGAAAAACGTCTAAATGGCGTTCCATTAGTTTAATTCATTTAAACCATTACACGAACTAAAATATCCTTTTTTGTATTATGCGGTAAATTTCAATTTACACGTAATGTATAAAATAAGACCTCTTATCCAGTAAGAGGTTTTTCCATTTGACCAAGATTTCAAACCTATTATCGACCTTTCCTCTATATCCTTACCGATTACCCCTTATAACATCATTTCATCTGATTTTTTGTGACAAATTACTATATCAGTTGATCTTTAACTTTCAATGGTTATGAAATCAACAGGTAATAATTATGTCAACCAGAACTATATACCAGAAGATTAACAAGTTTATTGGCTTTGTATTAGAGCACTTTCTATCTTTTTTTGTGTTCTTTTGTTTTGCTATGGCATTTATTATCATGTATCTGTATATCATGTAAGCCGGAATATCCAACTTCCGTTCATTTTGTTGTTTCAAAAAGTTTAATGACCTTTCAGGAATATTAAATTAAATATTCTATGGAATATCTGCTACAACCATGGCCTTGGTTTGTCTCTGGGCCTCTTATTGCCCTCATATTATTAACTTTGGTTTATTTTGGTAAGACTTTTGGTATGTCTTCCAATCTCAGGACACTTTGCACCTTATCAGGAGCTGGGAAATACGTTACCTTTTTTCAGTTTGATTGGAAAGCGCAGCGATGGAATCTAGTTATGGTACTTGGAGCTATCGTTGGCGGATTTATAGCAACACAATTTCTATCGGATGGCACCCCAATTCAATTGAGTGAAGAAACTATTACCGACTTGGCTGAAATGAATTTTAATGCAGCCGGACATACATTATTACCTAATGAAATATATGGATGGAACGCCGTTTTAACCTTTAAAGGTATGTGTATATTAATTATTGCGGGGTTCTTGGTAGGTTTTGGAACTAGATACGCCGGGGGTTGTACTTCCGGTCATGCCATTACGGGGTTAAGTAATCTTCAGCTCCCCTCCTTGATAGCGGTAATGGGCTTTTTCGTCGGAGGTTTGATCATGACACATTTTATTCTACCTTTATTATTTTAATATGAAATTTTTAAAATTCCTTTTGGTCGGTATATTCTTCGGGATTGTTCTTGTGAAATCTGAAGCTGTTTCTTGGTACCGTATTTTTGAAATGTTCAAATTTCAATCCTTTCACATGTATGGCATCATAGGTTCGGCAGTAACACTCGGAATCATTGGGCTTTTCTTTATAAAGCGATTCAAGGTAAAAAGTATTGAAGATAACCCTATAGCCCTAACTCCAAAAAACAAGAGCATAGCGCGTTATATTCTAGGTGGTACAATTTTTGGTTTAGGTTGGGCATTAGCAGGAGCTTGTCCTGGACCAATGTACATCCTAATAGGTGCTGGCGTATTTCCTATTCTCATAGTTATAGCGGCAGCGCTGTTGGGAACCTTCGCATACGGAATGGTAAGAGAAAAATTACCACACTAAAAGAAACTACGCGACCATAAGTTATTTTGACTTTTACCAAGTTAATGCTTTCACCGCCGTATTATAATAATATGAAGATTAGTTTATTTAGAAGTTCGCATCCTCCCATTTAGGACCAACGTCTCGACTCAATGAATGCCCTTGTTAAGGAAATTTATTTTTAAAGGCCCATGCCTAAGCCACAACTAGGGATAATCCTGTCTAGTGAAATCACGCATTTCTTTCTTCAAGTTGCACCCTAATTTCATTGGCGCGATCTTCCGTAATGCTATAATCCCGCATTAAGTACATTGCTATAAGGGTACCTAGAATGGGTATTCCGGAGAAAGCCAGTCTTAACCCATCGACTGCCCCTTCTGGCTGAACAGTCGCTCCTGCATCGAAACCAACCAGACTCAGTATAAGACCGCTAAGGCCTCCGGCTATGGCAAAACCAAACTTCACCATCCACCAGTAAATGGCCCCAAAAGTACCTTCTCTTCTTAAACCACTTATAAGCTCGTCCAAATCTATTACATCAGCCGTCATGGACATCATCAGTACAAACAGGCTTCCAATACCAAAAGAAAAGAATGGAAGCGCTATTATGAACATATAAGGCTTACCTGGTATAAAAAGAAACCACAACATAATGTAGCCAAGAACGGATATTCCTTGGGAAATTAAAAAGGCACGTTTTTTTCCGAATACTTTGGACAATTTTGCAACAATAGGGATTACAAGGAAAGTGGTGCCAAGTGCTCCTAAACAGCCAAATAATGTTGGCCAGATTCCTGCTGCAGCGGTATCACCCTTAAAAAGATGATGAACTATAATAAAGAACGAAAAGGAAGCAATGGTGTAAAAGGCGTTATAAACCAAGAATGTGGAGATACAAAGCTTCCTGAACGGTTTTAATTTAAAGGCACTTGCAAAACCAGACCCTATTTCCTTTAAACTGTTTCCTATATTCTTTAGATTAAGGGGGGAATAATTTTCATTTACGGTAGATTTACTTTTTATGAATATCCCTGGAACAATAGCACAAATAGTAAAAACAATTCCGACCCAAACGGCCAAGGATCTTGTGGCAATCTCTGCAGATTGAAACCAATCCGGGTCATACATAATTACCCAGAACCAAGGAGCTATGACCCATGCCCACTGACCAATCCATTGAGCAATGGCCATAATATCCGTGCGCTCATGGAAATCGTTACTCATCTCATATCCCATAGCGACATACGGTACACTGAAAATGGTTAGCCCTAGATAGAATATAAACGACCAAACCATAAAATAGGTGAAATTATAGTCAATCCCGTCTTCTCTATACAACTGCCACATTACAATGAATGCTAAGCCCATTAGGAGGCCACCGAATATGACGTATTGCCGTCTACGACCCCATTTGGACTTAGTATTGTCAGAAATAAAACCCATTACGGGATCGGTAAAACAGTCAAAAATTCGTGGAAAGAAAAATATAACTCCCCACATCCAACCAGGAAAACCCAAATCCTGGACCAATACGACCATAAATATTCCCAATGCCGCAGGAAACATTTGATTGGCCAACATACCTATGCCAAATGCAATTTTTTGCCCCATAGGAACTTTAGTTTCTACCACTAATTTGCTTTTCATCTTTGCCATGCTCTTCGTTTTAGTTCGTATCAGAAATACTGTTATACTTCGTTTTAATAATCTCAAAAGTTTCTTTCCTATTCCGGTCAATATCCACAACACCCCAATATTCCTCGTTGGGTGTGCCATCATATGGAACCCCAGTACTGTTCGGTGCCCGACCACCAAGGTTTTGTTTGTCATTTTCGCCAGCTTTCCACCAACCATCTGTAAATGAAAAGAGGCTTACGCCCAAGGTAACATCCAAATTTTCGAAAACCACGTCCAATATTTTTTTGTTGGCATCGGCTTGCGCCTTTTGATTTTCTCCCTGCTTATAACCACTCTTAGTTATCGTCATATAACTGTCTCCACCTGCCTCGGAAAGGTACATTGGTTTTTTACTAATACTGTTCCATTCTATAAATATGGCTTTGGGGTTATCCCAACGATAAACGTTCATTCCCCATACATCAATATTGGGTGACATTCTCAAGGCCAAATCGTCCGGTAATTCACCATGAGCCGTTGTTACCGGATGATTACCATCTACTCCTTTGATTTCCAAAGCAGCAGTGTTCATTGCCCGGTACCAGTTCGCAATGTCATCTTTAAACCATTCTGGATGGTAATTGTACTCATTACCCAGTTCCCACATTAAAATGGCTGAATGCTTTTTGTATTTCTCGATATAATCTAAATAGGTACCAGAAGCGATATCGTAGATACCATTTTGGTTATATCCAAATCCGATAATCAGCTTTATACCTGAAAACGCAATTTCATCTAGAACAGCCTTATCATCTATAGGTTCATAGACCCGAATGGTATTAATACCTAATTCAGTCATTAAGGAAAGGTCTTCAGTTAGGTTTGAAAAATCTCTTTTACTACTGTTTTTAGGCACCGGATGATAGCAAATACCCTTGATTACATAAAGTTCATTGTTTACCAAAAGTTTATTACCTTCAATAGTGATAGGGAAGTAATCTACATTAAGGCTTTTACAAGAAATAGCGACCACAAAAGAAAGTAAGAGAGTTTTAAACCGCATAGCGCTATCTTTTTAAGTAAACATGTATTCGTTTTATAGTGCCATCTCTGGCGAAAAGAGAAACACTCAAATCCCTACTCAATTCTAAAGATTCGATTCTAATATCGTCGCCATCACTTAAATGCACTATGGTACTATTCTCATCTGACAATTCATATACTATTGGTACTTGGCAGTAAGTGAACCCCAGTTGATCTCTCTTTATAACAATATGCTCATGTTGGCCGTTAAGCCCTATGTATTCCATTTTAACAGAGCTGTCCAAAAATTCTTTGAGTAATAAAAGAGTGGGGGCAAAAAACAACTGCCCTTTTTCCGCAAAAACTCCGAGTTCACCAAAGCGGGTAAGAATATCCTCCTTTACTTGACCTGTCATCCCCGGTTGCTGTGCTCCTTTGCCGCCAGGAGTGTGAGAATAAGGGTCTGTTGGGAACGCTCCATATAATTCGGGTGATTTATGCACTCCTATACCTGCATTAATTTCATAATAGTGCTCCTTTAATCTACCTATGACCTCTTCACTTACCTGTTCATCAATAGCCTTAATACAGCACTCTTGAACCGCTAGAAGTAGCTTAGATACCATGTGCCAATAAATGGACCCAAGACCTTCATAACCATAAAAAGTTCCCGAGCGTCCCGTAAATGCTTTATGATTAAAAACTTTCTCAAAAGTTTGAAGCAGGAGTTCTTTTTCTTTTCCAACCAAATCCTGGTGAGCCCGACCTAGACCATTTAAAGCCTCATTCAAACTAGCGGCATTATTGAAATTACCGTTGAAATGGAAATCCCCTTTTATATCTTGTTCAATAATTTCCCTATTATCTTCTTTCAGAAGCGCTCGTAAAAGTTTTGACTTTTGAACCTCTTCCGCAGGGATATTGTTTCTTTCGGTAAAACGCGGTAGTTCTTTATTTGGATAGAGCAGGTAGCTATATTGGTCTTCTCTAAAAAGCTTACTCGCTTTCAGCGCATCCAGTACTTCTAAAGCTTCTCCTGAGGTTAAATAACCAGAACTCAACACGGCCACTTGACCTTCTAACATTTCGTTCAGATATGAAATGGAAACCTCTTCGTTATTTTCTAGGGTCATTAAATTATAAGCATGGTATAGCTTATCCGATCTTTTGTTGGCTTTAATAGCATGGTCAATATATTGAAGAAAAAGTTCCGCGAATACTTGTATATCCTTTTTATTAACAGCTTTTTTTTGACCAGAAAAACCTTTTTGATAAATCGTATTTCTATAATTGCTAGCAGATAGCCCAAGCCCATCCATTACCTTTTTTCTGTCCTTATCGGAAAAATTGTTCGATAAGAGTTCTTGGTAAGTCTTTAAAGTTTGTAATGTACTATTAAAAAACTCCAATAGTTCTGATGATATTTTTACAGTTTCCATTGAAGAGTTTATCAAGACATCCTCTAAAAATGTTAGGAAACGCCGCATATAATACAAGGTTACCATAGACACACCATTGCCAACAAGGGCATTATTGGCATCGTTCCACTCAGGCCTCTGCGTGGTTAACCATATACCGGCTTCCGGTATAAAATTAGAGCACTTTGCCAAAAGTGTTGCTAGCAACTTTTCAATTAAATTTACTTTATAAACACCCTGTGCGCCAGCAGTCCATAGAGCGCCATCAGCACCTATTTCATTTCGGTTAACCCGTAATTGAGCATCCAATGCATGATTAAAATCGATTGTATCCTTCGGATTTTTCAAGATAGAATCATAATCCTTGATGATGTAAGGTACATTAGCATAAACAAAGAAATCTTCGTTAAAATACGCCGCTAATTTATTTGGTTGATGTTTTTCGATAAATTCTAAAAACTTCAGCAAATAGATTATTTGGTGGTCACCCCAATATCCAATATAGGACCATGGGTCATCTGGTTCTATGACTTCCCAGTCGTAACCCCCTTTGGTAACCCTGTAAGGATTATAGCCGTCAAAGGTAGTTGCATTCAAGAATTTGTGGATCATATTTTCGATGAAATCTGGATACGAATGCGCCAGAGCTTCCCAGTTTTGAAAAATATCCCTCCAATTACCTTCGTAATCCAAAATTTTAGATCCGTCAACTTCACTATGGGTATTAATAGAAAACTTGTTCCAAGGACGGCTTGGATCACCATGTCTGCGACTAAATTTTAATGGAAGATATTCAAAACACAATCTGCTAAAATCTTTATCTATACTATGCCAAGCGATATTGGAAAGTTCCTTACGGTCAAATACTTCCGGGAGCTTCCTTAATAGGTCGTCGACTCTATCAAAAACCTTAATGTTGGCCTTTTTTAAATACTTTTTAAAATCTCTTTTTTCAACATTGTAGTTATCGTCAAAAATCCCTCCTCGCATCATATTGAACAAGACGTTAGCGTAGTGCCTGGTATTCTTTCTTTTATCAGCCGTAAGTTGCTTTCCATCAGCCGCCATCGTCAGCGTTAAAAGATTTTGGGTGCCTATCTCAATATCTTCATAGATAGCATCTATTAACTGTTTCTCCTTGATAATAGTCTCTGCAATACGTACCACATCTGATGGTCCCTTGTTAACATCGGCTACCAAAACCCACTCTTTCTCTGCCTTTGGTGTAAGCTCTATATGGGAAACAACAAAATAAGCTCCTTTCTCGGCCCGTATGTCCTCTTCTTGAACAATAGTTCCGCTTTTTCTGAAGGTATCCAATTGCAAAGAAGACAATAGCACTTTTGAATGCTCCAGCCCCTTGGACCAAACAATATTGGCCTTAAGTGCTTCACTAGGTTCCGCTTTATCGACTATAATTGCACTTAGCGTAAAAATACCGAGTCCAGAACGGGAAAGCAATTCACTTTTTTTATAGGCATCTACTAAATTACTTGCTACTTGTTGAGATACGGGCTCAACTCCGTAAGGCATGATATTTTGTAAACCGTCCAAAAGGTTTATTTCAATGGCGGTCTCCGTATTGTTTATGAGCTTGCTTCGTTTTACAAATCCATATTTATTACTAGAATTCCAATGACATTGGTAGGTCAATCCAAGATCATGGTTTATTTCTTCAAAAATAATCTTATTCCCGTACTCGTTTTTATACAGGTTGCGTGTAAACGTAAAAACCCCGGTGTACCGATCGGAGAATGGCTCCCAAACCCTCTTTTCTCCATCTACATTTACAACAAAGATGGACTTACTACCCGTAATTTCATACGATTCCGTAATTTTATCATCCGTGTAATAAGGAAATAGGGCATAGTTGCTATTCTTTCTACCCGCGGTTAGTCCACCATTACTTGATATGAACATCCAGTGATTGGAATCACTTACAATACTCATGAAAAAAGGGCGAAGTCCATCACTATTCGTGATTTTGTAATAGCCCTCGTTTTTAATTTGGATATAATCCATATTCTAAACTTTATAAATGTTCTTTCCTTTACCGGAAAATTTTAAAATTAATTTTTAATCAGCATCTGTTCTAATTCTTCTAAAGATTTCCCTTTAGTTTCCACCACGAATCCATGTACAAACAAGATTGCCAAAAAGGAGAACAGTGCATAAATACCTAAGGTCATCGTAGGACGTAAATTCGAAAGTTCCCAGGGAACACCTGAGTAACAGAAACACTCACTAAAGGAATTAAAGAAACCACCCAAGGCCACAGTTAAACTAATAAGAATATTTATAGAAGTGGTAGCTTTCATTTTCATCAAGCAAACTGTTTCAAAAAGTAATTGGTTTGATACTAGATTGACAACCTTAGATGAAAAAGGCCAGTAACGAATACTGGCCTTCAAATCTGCAGTAGTAACAAATCTACTACTGATACATTCTTATATAATCTATTTCCATGCTAGACTCCGTAAAGGCAGGATCAACGGTACCGCCAAAATTTCCTCCCATGGCAACGTTCAGAATAAAGAAGAAATCTTTATTGAACGGTAAGGTGCCGTCATTGCTCACGGTGTGGTAGACTATACCATCCACGGCAAATTTAATTTCTGTTTCCGTCCATTCCATTTCGTACAGATGGAAATCCTCGGATGCACCCTCAACCAATGTAGAACCTGTTCTAGCATTACCACCAAAATTATTTGAATCATGTGTGGAGGCAAATACAATGTCTTGTTGATTGCCTACGTGCTCCATAATATCCATTTCACCCGCTGCTGGCCAAGGGTTTGTTAGGTAATCTCCTCCTAACATCCAAATAGCAGGCCAAGTACCGCCTCCAGTGGGTAGTTTGGCCCTAGCGGCCACCCTTCCGTACGTAAACTCCTGTAATCCTTCCGTTTTTATTCTAGCAGAGGAGAATCCGGCACCAGCCGTTCCTGGGTTACCAAAATCAAAGAATATTACAACTCTATCATAATTAAAAGCTCCGGCACCACTAAAATCAAAAGTTAACTCTTCCCATGCACCTGCCACGGTCGTCATAGCATCAACTTCTGCAAAGTTATCTCCATTGGAAGAATCCTCCAATTTTATCCTAACAACCGCATTAGCTATCGGGGACCACGTTTTAAGTCTTATTTCAGGATTAGCGGGGATGTCTATTGCCGTAGTGACATCAAAGAATGATGCGGCAAAAGTTTCGGATCCTTGCGGTTTTGTAGTCTGTGCCACCGTAGCCGACGTATTCAAACCACTTGCGTCAGGATTGGCTATTACAGCGGAGAAAGCACCTCCAAAATCAGTAAAAGCGGGCGCAGCACCTTCAAAATCTTGGATTACACTTTGGCTAGCACCTCCCGCATTAAATAACTGTAAGTCATCAAAATAATAAATACCCTGCCCATTAGAAGCCTCAGTGCGCGCAGTAATCTTTAGATTACCTCCTTCAACAATAACATTTGAAGAATCGTCCGTGTAGGATTGTAACTCACCATTTCCCCATCCGTTATCACCATTACCAAGGTCATAGGTCCAATTTGCAGGATCTGGAGCACCGTCAGCATCAAACTCGTCCGACCATACCAGATTAGAGAAAACCGATACTAATGGCTCACCACCACTAGTGTCTCCTTCGGGAACAAAAGTACTATACCAGGCTAGTGGGTCGTCACCATTAAATGGCTGACTTATTCCCCTTACGGTTAATTTATTTTCTGTAAGTTCCGTAATTTGATATTCTCCGGAAATTACCGCCCAATAACTAAGGAAGCTATCTCCTACGCTAAGAGTGCGTGTACCATCAACATTATCTGTAACGTTAAACTCACTTTGAAAGCTAGCCTGCGCACTTATATCCCTACATTCATCTACAAATTGTTCTGGACTTGCCTCAGGGAAGAATCGGTTTACTTCTGTCCAGTTTACAAAAACCTGGCCGTCCGCTCCTGGGTCAAGGGTATAGGTCAAAGTACCATTGGCATCAAAGCTGAATACTAGAACGTCGTCATATAAACATGGGTTCAATGAGTTTGGTGTAGCACTAAAAAACTCTGGAAAATCACCTGTTGTTGGACCAACACCGAAATGCCCACCAGTCGTTTGAGCCCAAACCCATCTCTTAGAACCAGCACCTGCTAAGTTTTGAAGTACCTCAGGATCTATCTGGGGACTTACTTCGAGATTAACGGTAACAGTAGAACTAATTTTACCACCACCAATACTGTATGCAGTAACCGTGATATCGTAGCTAGATTGCCCTGTCATAGTGTACTTGTAAGTAGCGGTCTCGCCTCTACCAACGACAACATTAGCAGCATCTGGTTCAAAACTTACGATAAACGTAACCGCATTATCCGCACTTGGTGTAATTTCCACCACACCTGATCCGTCTGTTGAGACGTTAGTATCTACTACCAAGTTTTCCGGAATTATACCCTGCAACATAATATCGTCATCGTTCTTACAAGAAACGACAACCGCAATTATGCTCACCATACTAAAGATAAAAGTTGCAAAATTCTTTTTCATTTGAAATTGATTTTAGTTTAGTTTTTATTTCACATTAAGCAGAACCTACGAAGAGGGCTCCTTAATATCATGATGCAAATTAGAAAAGTAAATAGAAGAATTCGCAAAAACTACCACTACAAAAAACATACAATTCAAAAAAAATGAACTAAAAATGTCAAATAGGCAATTACACAAGTAAAAACGTGTCGTTGACAAGAATACAAAAAGTTAATAGTTTACCTCAAAATAGAACATTGTATGGGTAATGTTGTGGTTATTTTCAATCTTGTTGTAGTGTTTATAACTCCATAATGTATTTGGTAAGACTACTTTCATGAGATAAATCCAATTTCTTACGCAATCGATAGCGTTTTACCTCAACACTACGAACAGAAATATTGAGTAAGGGTGCTATTTCTTTAGAGGTCAAATTTAATCTTAGGTAGGCGCAAAGCTTTAAATCATTTGGGGAAAGCGCTGGATGGATATTTCTAATCTTTTTTAAAAACTCCTTATCGGCATTATTAAACGCTTTTTCAAAAAATTTCCAATCGTCTTCATTCGTGATGCTTTTGTCAATAGTCCTAATTACACTCTTAATTTCCGAAGTACTTTCAATCTTGGTGAGCTCGTGTTTTATGGCGTTCAAAAATTCATTCTTCTTAATCATACTCATTGTGGCTACGGCCAGTTCACGATTCTTAGCTTCAATCTCACTCTTTAATTTATCATTTCTTACTTCAATCAGTTCTTTCTCGGCCTTGAGTTTTTTCCGCTTCGATTTCTTTTTCTCAATACTCAGAATTCTTTTTTGTTTTTTGGAATAGTACGACTTATATAATCTGTGTACGCCAAAAAGAACGACCATTAAACCAATAAAATATAGGGTTATTGCCAATATAGACCAATACCACGGTCGCTCTATCTGAAACGTATACGATGCTATATTCTCTGAAATAGAATTACCCACTTTAGCCCTTACTTGAAATTCGTAAGGACCATACGCTAAGTTATTGAATGACATCTCCGGTACGTTAGCCCATGGACTCCATTCGTCATACAACCCAAGTAGACGATATTGATAAAATACCTCGCTGAACTTATCATACTGCGGTACTGCATAATAAAAAGAAACAGAATTTTGATTATGTGGCAATAACTGCGTTGAGGATAGGGACATTCTGGAAGTCTCCTCTATTCCTAACCGATTACTGACTTGGTTGATTTTTATACGATGCACAGATTCTTTCACTTTGGCTACATCTAACACTACATAACCATTAGAAATGCCAATCAGATATTTTTCATCTTTGATTCCAGTAAGATTTTCAAAACCCAAGACCCCCAAACTTTTACGAAAAAAAGTTGGGATTGGTATGGTTTGCGCTTTCAAGGTGCTATTGAAGGCACTTGGAGCAACATAGGTGAGTCCTTTTTTAGTAAAGCACCAAAACCTATTGGCTTTTTTATCCGGTATCAGAGCACTTGTTACACCACCTTCCTCAGTGAACAACATTCTGATAAGGGTCGTATCTGGCTTAAAGACCAAACTATCTTCCTCTTTTCTAAAAGCTGCATCCAAAGACGTATAAATAAGTTTATTCTGATATTCCAAAATACTAGAACCATGTCCCATAATTGGATGTGTTTCAGAATGAAGTACTTTGCGAAAAGTAGAATCGACAGTGAGTTCGTATAGCCCTTTGTATTCATGATTGACCAGTATTTTACCGTCATCTAGAATTTCAAAAAATCTACTTGAAATATCGAATCCCGAAATCTTACTACCAAAAATCCAATTCCCGTTTTCCTTTTTTAGGGTAGATAACCCATCGTAATTTCCCTGAAGAATTACCTCGGCACTTTCATTGATAGCTTTCATATCCCATGTACCAGGCAGCTTGGAAATTAAACGTGCGTTCTTATTCTCAACAAGAAAGGTACCTTTGTTGTGACCACAAAAAAGAATATTATCAATAGCTCTCAAACTCCAAACTTGGCCATCGGTACCGGCTATCATTTTAAAGTCGTCCTCGGTGTTTTCTGGCTTAACAAAAAGTCCTTGATTAGTGCCTAAATAAAGGTTATTGTCAAATGATTTTGATGTATATACCAGACCCAAACGACCAAGATTATCCACATATTCATTGAAAGGTGAATTAAGATTTATTATGCTTAAACCATTATCAAGACCTAACCAGAGATTATCATCCACATCTTGAAAAACCGCCAAGACCGTATTGTTATTAAGACCTTTACGCTGATTTATTTTTCTAATAAGTTGCCCCGTACTACTGATTTGAAAAATTCCCTTGGAAATTGTTCCTAGAACAAGAGAACCGTCCCTGAGTTGTGCCGTACAATATACATTTAGCCCTTTTAAATCGTTCGTTGTAGGTATACTGGATACCACACTCTCTTTTTCACTTACATGAAGTATCTGCGCATCATCTAGAACCAAGGTGAGATAATCGTCTGTTTTATAAATACCCACTACACCTCTACCTTTAATGGTAGAATCATCAACAACCAATACAGGTTTACCGTTCCGAATCCTATAAATACCTTCATTTTGATTTTGAAAGTATACCGTACCTTCTACTTTAAAAATATGGGCCTTGTTAGATTCAGCTTCTAATATTTCAAATTCCTTAGTTTGAACATTATAGCTATAAATTCTATCCAATGATTGAAACAACACCCAGTCTTCTACCGTTACGATATTCCAAAACTCCTCGTCCTCGAGCATAGGTTCTTTAAGCTGCTTGGATATAGAGGTATAATTCAAATTCCCAAAATCATCTCTTTCCCAAAATCCAAACTCTAAATATTGACCTGTAAACAGCAAGGAGTCCTTGGTGTCTATAGACCGAAAAACCGACGCGTTGGGTGATTTATAAATATTCCAGCGTACACCATCGTACTCCAATAAATTATGGTTGTTAGCTACATATATGTGACCAGCCTCTCCTTGGGCAATACCCCAGTTTTGATTCTCTCCGTTATAATCTAGGGGTGTAAAGTTCTGTATAGGAGGTAGTGCTTGCGAATAGACGCAATTACAGTAAAAAATAAATAGTACAAGGAATAACGAACGCAAAATTTAGCTATAATATGAGACTAGCTAAATATAAGCAACTATGGAACTCTAATCTAATTTTTAAACTAATTCTGCACTCAGACCTGCCTGTAGCAAGCGAGAACATCGTGGCTCCAAGTCATTGTACTCACCAGTTTTGACAGTGCACTTGCCTTTATAATGAACAATCAAAGAGCATTGCTCTGCCTGTTCCGGTGTATGTTCACAGACTGACATCAAGGTCTCGATGACGTGGTCAAAAGTATTGACATCGTCATTGAAGAGAACAATTTCATTCTGCCTTACGGTCTCTTCCTCTACAAGTAGCTCTTCGGAAATTTTTTCTTTAGTGCTCATCACAATTCTTTTTCTTATACCCTAAAATACATATTTTGCTGCAACCCATTTATTTTTTTCGAAGTTTTTTTCAAATTGCAAACCTTGTTCCGAACACTTTTTATTGACCAAATCCAAATCCTCCAAATAAAACCCGCTCAGCAAGAGTATTCCTTCTTGTTTCAAGCATCTTACATATTTAGGTATATCTTCTAGTAAAATATTTCTGTTGATATTCGCAATTATCAAGTCGTACTCCTGATTTTTTAACAGACTGGCATCACCTTCATATACCGCTATAAAACTAACCTTGTTACGCTTTACATTTTCCATTGCGTTCAAATAACACCAATTATCAATATCTATAGCATCAACGACCGTTGCACCTTTTAAAGCGGATAGTATCGCCAAAACACCTGTTCCACTCCCCATGTCCAGTACTACCCTATTTACCAGATCTAATTCTAAAAGATGCTGAACCATCATATGGGTGGTTTCATGGTGTCCCGTACCAAAACTCATTTTGGGTTCAATTACGATATCGTAAGTGGCACTGGATTTTTTATGAAATGGAGCTCTGATCATACAGGTTTGCTCTACTAAAATGGGTTCAAAATTCTGCTCCCAGGTGGCGTTCCAATTCTCCTGTTCAATTTCTTGAATCGTATGTGTTATTTTAAAATTGGGGTTATCTAGGATAGTGACATCATCAAGAATATCCGTAGACCATTCTTGTTTTTGAATGTAAGCAAGAACACCTATTTCATTTTCCACAAAACTTTCAAATCCTACTTCACCAAGCTCAGCGATTAAAATATCGGACGCAGGTTGCAAGGGTGCTACTCGAAATGTATACTCTATATAGACAGGATTCTCCATTTTTATTGCATTGAAAAGGGTATGAAAACATACCCTTAAATCTCCTAAAGGAACAACTACTGAATTTGTACTTTTTAAATAGCTTTGATGATTGCGACAAAATCATCAGCAACCAAAGACGCACCGCCAATAAGACCTCCGTCTACATCTGGCTTAGAAAAAATTTCCTCAGCGTTTCCTGGCTTTACACTACCGCCATAGAGTATAGACACTTTATCGGCTACACCGGTATCAAAGGCCTCTGCTATGGTTTTACGAATAAACGCATGCATTTCCTGAGCTTGTTCCGGAGACGCCGTTTCTCCTGTTCCGATGGCCCAAACCGGCTCGTAAGCTAAAATAATTTTACTCCATGCCGAAGTCTCTAAAGAGAACAAAGCGTTCTTCAATTGACTTTCTACCACAGCAAAGTGATTTCCAGACTTGCGATCTTCCAACTCTTCTCCAAAACAGAACATTACTCTGACACCCTTCTCTAGAGCAGTAGTCACTTTCTTAGCTAAAATTTCGTCAGTTTCGCCAAAATAAGCTCTTCTTTCTGAGTGACCTATTATGGCCGTATTGATACCAACATTTAAAAGCATATCCGCAGAAATTTCTCCAGTATAGGCCCCACTTTCCGCAAAATGCATATTCTGCGCAATGACCTCAATTTTTGATGATTCCAGATTGCGTACTGCAGTGGGCAGGTTGATATAGGTAGGCGCGACCATTACCTCAGCGACGGTATCTGGTAATTTGGCCGCCAAGGCAGATAAAAGTGCTTCCGTCTCGTCCAAATTCTTGTTCATTTTCCAATTTCCAGCTACAATTTTACTTCTCATTTTTATTATTTTAATTCTGTTTCTAGTTAAAAACCAATTCGTCTAAATCGTTGTAATGCACTTTTTGTTCAATAGTTCCTTTTTCCAATACCAAGGCTCCTGGATTAGACCTAACAATGGTCTTTAGTGTGGTTTCATCCGTAAAATAAAACTGAAATCCCAGATTATTATCAGCAACAAGAGCATCGGTTTGGTCAGGCCCTGAGGCGGACATCCCTATCACCTTATAACCATTTTTTAAAGCCTTATCGGTAATACGCTTCACTTCTTTGAAAGCATCCAAATCGGATTTTCTTAAATCATAAGCTACGATCATCAGCAATTTGGGCTCTTGAAGCAACTGACCTGCAAAGTCTTCACCGTTCTGCTCAATGGTGAAATCATGAACGGGTGGTTCATATCCTTTCTGAATCTCTTCCGTTTCTACGCCTATGAATTCGCCATCAACGGTAGGATAATCACCATTGGTGACATAAATTTCCTCTTTCCCGTTTACATTGAATTTCCATGAATATTCAAAAATAGCTTTTGGTGCGCCTTCAGGAACGCCCATACCATCCTCGATATTTTTTCCTATTTCATAAGGCCTAAAATCTATTACTGGTAAATGGTTTAAAACATGGTTGACGTAAATGAGGCAAAAAAGCAGAGACAGTCCAATCAAAGCTTTGCCCAGAAATGGCCTGAACAAAGGTGCGATATACTTTTTACCAAAAAACAGTAATAGAATAAGGGCCAATAAAATGATATCCTTTGTGAAGGATTCCCATGGCGTCAATTTTATGGCATCTCCAAAACAACCGCAATCAGTAACCTTATTGAAATAAGCGGAGTAAAACGTGAGAAACGTAAAGAACACGATCATGCCCAAAAGACTCCAAAGTGTAAATTTCACTTTAAAACCCACGATTAAGAATACTCCTAAAAGGACCTCTAAAATCACTACGATAATTGATATGGTCAGTGCGTATGGAACAAAGACCGGTAAATCCAGCACACCTTGACTAAAGTATTCCTCTAACTTAAAAGAGAAACCTACAGGGTCATTTAACTTTATGAATCCGCTAATAATGAAAAGAATACCGACAAAAATCCGAACTACTCCAACAATATACCTCATACTCTAGCTTAGATTTTGTCCTACTTTCAAGTGAATCAGTGCAAATACGGCATAATTGACCATATCTTGATAATTAGCGTCTATACCTTCACTCACTAAAGTTTTTCCCTTGTTATTCTCGATAGTTTTTACGCGTAATAATTTTTGAAGTATCAAATCCGTTAAGGAACTTACGCGCATGTCGCGCCACGCCTCTCCGTAATCGTGATTTTTATTAAGCATCAATTGCTTTGTGATTTCGCTATGTTTCTCGTAAAGCGCCATAGCCTTCTCAGGTTCTAAATCGGGCTGTTCCGCAACACCTAGTTCTAACTGAATCAAAGCCATGATCGCATAATTAATAATACCTATGAACTCTGATTTTTCATCTTCATCTACCTTATGGACCTCGTTTTCCTGTAAACCCCTAATACGTTGCGCCTTTATAAAAATCTGGTCTGTAAGAGATGGTAATCTTAGAATACGCCAAGCAGCACCATAATCCAACATTTTTTTTTGGTACAACTCCTTGCATATGTTTATAACTGCATCATACTCCGCTACCGTGTTTCGCATGTAATTCTTTCTAATTTGTGTAAATTTCGCTTAAAATTTCGTAACCATCAAAACAGAGGGTTCAAACTTAGGATTTACAACAAAATCATCATAAACCAATATATGACCATCAATTGTAATGGCAATCTAATCAACCTTTCAACACCCAAAATTATGGGTATTTTAAATGTTACTCCAGACTCATTTTATGATGGTGGAAAGTTTAAAGATGAGCACGGGATATTAAAACATGTAGAAAAAATGCTAACGGAAGGAGCAACCTTTATAGATGTTGGTGCCTACAGTTCTAGGCCTGGGGCTCCTTTTGTTTCAGAAACGCTGGAATTAAAACGAATTCTACCTGTAGTAGAAGTCATAATGAAACGTTTTCCTAAAACATTACTTTCTATTGATACCTTTAGAGGGGTAGTGGCTCGCGCATGTGTAGAACGTGGGGCTGCCATAGTAAACGATATTTCGGCAGGTCTAAAGGATGAAGCTTTGCTGCCCACCGTCGCTGAACTAAAAGTACCCTATATTATGATGCACATGAGAGGGAACTCAAAAACCATGCAAAAGCAAACCGTATATGACGATTTACTCAATGATATTCTGTTCTTCTTTTCAGAACGATTAGCGACGGCGAAAGCATTAGGCATAAAGGATGTCATTATTGACCCGGGGTTCGGGTTTGCTAAAACCTTAGCCCAAAATTATACTTTACTCAATAAACTTGACCATTTTAAAATAATAGACCATCCCGTACTGGTTGGTCTAAGCAGAAAATCCATGATCTACAAGCTGTTGGAAAAAACTCCAGAACAGGCACTGAACGGAACTACGGCTTTACACATGTTGGCATTACACAAAGGTGCCAAGATACTGCGGGTACACGATGTAAAAGAAGCTATGGAATGTGTAAAGCTACAGGAACAGCTAGATGCATAGAACTTATACGGTTTTCGTTCATCTATTTTTGTTAATTTTACAAAAACGTCACCACTTGGATTTTTTGAATTTTATTGATTTTAAGATTACGGATGTCCTGGATATTGTCTTAGTAGCCGTACTCCTTTATTATATCTATAAATTGGTGCGTGGCTCAGTGGCCATTAATATTTTCATCGGTATCGTCATCGTTTGGGCATTTTGGAAGCTTACGGAGCTTTTGGGCATGGAAATGATCAGTAGCATGGTCGGCGCATTCATGCAAGTAGGATTAATAGCCCTAATCATTGTTTTTCAACAGGAAATACGAAAATTTCTTTTGATGATCGGCTCCACGAATTTTGCCAACAAACGAAACTTTATTAAGCATTTTAAATTTTTAAGACAAGAGGGCATTGTTACCAGCGTAGACGTAGATGCTATTTTAAAGGCTTGTGAAAAAATGGCAGCCTCTAAGACGGGAGCCATTATAGTAATAGAGCGAAACAATTCCCTAGATTTTATTAAAAATACGGGTGACCGTATGAATATTGAAATCACCCAGCCCATTTTAGAAAGTATCTTTTATAAAAATAGTCCTTTACATGACGGAGCGGCGGTAATAGTGAACAACTATATCGTTGCGACGCGCGTTATTTTACCCGTCTCCAATGAACGCAACATACCACTGCGTTTTGGATTACGACATCGAGCCGCAGTGGGCATAACGGAAAAAACGGATGCCCTAAGTATTGTAGTGAGCGAAGAGACCGGACTGATTTCCTACATAAAGAATGGCGAATTTGTATTGTATGATTCCCTAACACATTTAGGTGCAATGCTCAAACAGGATTTAATTTAATGAATTGTAAGAACTGCGAGAACACGCTACGAACGGATTACAGTTTTTGCCCCGATTGTGGCGCTAAAGTGATTCGAAACAGGATTACAGTTAAAAATCTTTGGTATGACGCGGTCGAGCGCTTTTTCAATATTGACAATACGTTCCTAATTACTTTCAAAAACCTTTTTACAAATCCAGATTTGGTGATTGTTGGCTACATCAAAGGTGTTCGAAAAAAATACCTCAATCCCATTAGTTATTTTACTATTGCAGTAATGTTAGGTGGTCTGTTCGTCTTCTTGAACAAGCAGTATTTTCCGGAAGCAATGGATTATCAGTTCAGCTCTATGAATACTCAAGAAATGACCGACTCCGATAAGTTTGGTGTGGACTTAGCTAAAAAATTTCAAGATTATACTTTTGAATATCAAAATCTATTTTATGTTTTAATGCTTCCATTTTTAGCATTAATATCCAGACTAGTTTTCATTAATAAAAAGGAGTACAACCTTAGCGAGCATTTTGTGATGAATATTTATGGTTATTCTCAAATGTCCATATGCGTTAACCTAATGTACATTATATTTCTCTGGAACGCTGAACTTATTTATTATGGTGCTTCAATAAATGGAATATTCCAAATTTTGTATTTCAGTTATATGTTCAAGAAAATTTTTAAGCTTAATCTGAAACAGACGGTATTAAAGCTTCTATTTTTCTTGGTGATTTTAGGTGCGGTATTTGCAATTATAATTGTTCTTCTGGGTATGTATCTCGCCTTTTTTACCGACACTTTTGCAAATTTAGCTCCTACAAAATAATTTGACTAAACTACTTCCTCTGCCAAGAATTGCGCTTCGTAAAGATTGTTATAATAACCGCCTTTTTTAAGAAGTTCTTGATGAGTGCCCATTTCTACGATATTTCCGGCATCCATAACTATAATCCTATCGGCCTTTTTAATGGTGGCCAATCGGTGCGCAATTACTATTGATGTTCTACCTTCCGTAATCTTCTCGGTAGCTTTTTGAATCAACTGTTCAGAATAGGTATCCACAGAAGATGTGGCCTCATCCAACACCAAAATACTTGGGTTACTTACATAAGCTCTTAAAAAAGCGATCAACTGCCGTTGTCCACTGGAAAGCATGGTGCCTCGCTCCTTTACGTTATAGGCATATCCCCCCGGTAGACTTGTGATAAATTCATCGACCCCAATGGCTTTGGCCGCATTCTCTATATCGGAAACCGTTACCGATGTATCCTTTAACGATATGTTGTTAGCAATGGTGTCCGCAAACAAAAATACATCCTGCAATACTACAGCGATATGGCTTCTTAAAGATGCCAATTTATATTCTTTGATATCCGTATCGTCTACACGTATAGTACCTGCATTTATTTCGTAAAATCGGTTTAAAAGGTTAATTATGGTGGACTTACCGGCTCCTGTAGCACCAACAATAGCGACGGTTTCACCCGCATTTACCTCAAAAGAAATACCATGTAGCACCTCTTCATCTTCAAGATAACCGAATTTTACATGCTCAAAACTGATATCACCCTTTACCCTATCTTTTACAATAGTACCAACATCTTCAATGGTACTATCGGTATCCAATATTTTAAAAACCCTGTTTGCAGCAACCATACCCATTTGTAGGGTATTAAATTTATCTGCTATCTGTCTTAAGGGTCTAAAGAGTAAATCTATCAACATGATAAAAGCAAAAACGGTACCCGCCACATCATCGGTAATGCCCGCTACGTTCTGCAATCCTCCATACCAAACTACTAGACCAACGGTTATTGAAGAAACTATTTCAGCAATAGGAAAAAAGATAGAGTTATACCATACTGTTTTTAGCCAAGCGTTTTGATGCTTCTCGTTGATTTTCCTAAAATTTTCGCTTTCAATTTTCTCCCTGGTGAACAATTGCACGATGCGCATACCCGTAATACGTTCTTGCACAAAGGAGTTTAAATTGGACACCTCTGCCCTAACCTCTGTAAAGGCTACCTTCATTGCTTTTTGAAATAATCGGGTAGCGTATAATATGAGCGGAAGTACCGCAAAGACTATTAGTGCCAGTTTCCAATTTATTAATAACATTACTGCGGCAGCTACCAGCATTTTTAGCAAATCGGCCACAATAACGAAGAAGCCCTGACTAAAAATTTCTCCTATTCGCTGCATATCCGCAACAGCTCTTGTAACAAGTACACCCAGTGAAGAATTATCGAAATACTTCATTCGGAAACCGAGCATCTTTTGGAACAAGTTAATCCTTACATCCCTGATTACAGATTCTCCCAACAAATTTGCATAGTAATTAAAACACAATTGACTGACCACTTGACCGATAAGCACGGCTAACATACCAATAGTTAAATTTAAAAGCTTTTGGGCATCGCTACCCTTAACGGCATCGTCAATGATGAGTTTTAGAAGCACCGCACTCAAGACCGCAAAACCAGAAAGTAAAATTGCCGCTAAAGCAACCCCATAAAAGGTAATCCTGTAAGGGCGCGTGTGTGCCATTAGGCGCTTAAAAAGTTTTGTATCAAAAGCTTTTCCGGAGTCTTTATCCATTACTAAATATGGTCTTGGGATAGATAATAGAAGTCAAATATAATCCTTTTGCGGGTACAGAAACTCCTGCTTTACTCCTATCTTTACTTTTTAAGACGGTATTAACATGGTCAACAGAATTTTTACCCGTACCTACCTCTAACAAGGTACCAACTACGGCCCTGACCATATTTCTAAGAAAGCGATCGGCCGTAATTTTGAATATGATCTTATCATTTTCTGCAATCCATAAAGCCTCTTTTATGTCGCACATGTACGTATGCACATCCGTATTTGATTTAGAGAAACACTCAAAATCTTGCTTCCCTAGCAAAATCTGGGACCCTTTGTTCATCATTTCCATATCCAAGGTTTGTATGATATAGTGTGCGGTGTCTTTTAAGAAAGGATTTTTAGATTTTGTTATGTGGTATTCGTACGACCGTTCTGAAGCGTGAAATCTGGCATGCGCATCGGGCTGAACTGGCAAACATTTTTGAACGGCAATATCCTCTGGTAATAGAGAATTTAACCTATGGATCAAATCTGTGGTGTCCTCAATTTTACCTATATCAAAATGGGCATACATTTGTTTTGCATGAACACCGGCATCGGTGCGCCCTGCCGCTACCAGTTCAATTTTAGCACGTGTAATTTTAGATAGTGCGTCTTCTAGAATTACCTGAACCGTTATAGCGTTAGGCTGTTTCTGCCAACCATGGTAGTTTTTGCCGAAGTATGAAAATTGAATGAAATATCTCAAAAGGATATGCTAATATTGTGGTACACAAAGATATCAAAAGCAAAGCAAGAATTCAGTTAGATATCCGTAAACAATTAAGTATTACCCACTATTATATGACAAAAATACTACTGTTATCCGACACACATTCCCATATGGATGATGCTATTTTGAAATATGCCGCTAAAGCCGATGAAATTTGGCATGCGGGTGATATCGGTTCTCTAAAAGTTACGGATACCTTATCCGATATAAAACCTTTGCGAGGAGTTCATGGCAATATTGACGATCATATCATACAGAAAGAATTTCCTCTGAATAATCGATTTTATTGCGAAGACGTAGATGTGTGGATAACCCATATAGGCGGTTACCCTCCAAAATACAATTCCAGAACAAGGTCGGAAATCACGAAAAACCCTCCAAAGCTATTCATCTGCGGACATTCACATATTCTAAAAGTGATGTGGGATAAAAAACTTAACGTACTCCACATGAATCCCGGAGCATGTGGCAAGCACGGCTTTCACCAAGTAAGGACCATGCTACGCTTCGCTATCGACGGAAAGGATATTAAGGATTTAGAAATAATAGAACTGGAGAAACGTTAATTCACTTATCAATTCAAAAATTTAACGACAAAAAGTTAAACAAGCTGCTCATAAAAAACCCGGGAACTACCCCGGGTTTTACGCACTAATACTACTAAGATGTTAGGTTTAACGCAAACGATCAACAGATTTTACAAGATCTTCATCCTTCTTGATAGCTCTATTTGCAAGAACTAAAAAAACGATAGAAAATACTGGAATCAACATCCCAATACCCTTCTCAGAAACTAAAGTTTCTCCGGATAAGTTTAGCGATCGGTAAACGAAAAATCCTAGTAAAAAAAGATTCAATATCATATTCAGTCTGTTCACTACAAACTGGTTTTTTCTATTCTTGAACAAAAAGATGGCTATTAAGGCTAGAGCTCCGGAAATATAAAAAGCACTGGAAATAAAAATTTCGTTCTGCGCATATATTTCTACACCTTTAGCATCTGACCAAAGATTCACAAAAAATGGTAATATCCCAGTGATTAGGGCTACTATTACCAAATATATGGTCTGTATTCTTTGAATCATATCCTTTTTCTACTTGGGACAACAAAAATACAGGTCTTTTTAAAAATTATCGTCTTATTATTGAAAATAATTTGTATTATTGTGACGTTATATCGTAACACTTACCTTAGGAAAATCAATTCCAAAGCATACCCAAGTTAACAGTTTACTTCTTGTCAATACAAAACACGTATAATTTATTCCATAATTAATGTTTGAGATTTCAGATTTAAAATCAAAAAAGCTACCTGAGCTTCAGGAAATAGCTAAAGGACTTAATGTTCCAAAATTTAAGACCTTAAAAAAGTTAGATTTAGTCTATCAAATTCTAGACTTACAGGCAGCAAACCCAAAAGCAGCTGCAGCCGTTGCCCCACCCGCAAAAACCGAAGCGGTAAAAAAACCTAAACCAAGAGTGACCCGCAAAGTGGAAAAGAAGGAGGATGCGCCCGCAAAATCCGAGGAAAAAAAAGAAGTTTCAAATACCGAATCACCCAAAGATGAAGCTACCGCTACATCTCAGGAAAAACCAAAACCTAGACCTAGACCTAGACCGGCGGATAAGGACAAAAAGGATTTCCAGAAAAAATCCAATCCCAACCAAAACAGAAATCAAAACAGTAAAAAACAACATAACCCTAGGAACAACCACGACAAGAGTAATTTTGACAAGGATCTAAAGAACCGTTACAAAGAACCGGAATATGAGTTTGATAGCATTATAGCTAGTGAAGGAGTTCTTGACATTATGCAAGATGGCTATGGTTTCCTAAGGTCATCCGATTATAATTACCTCTCTTCGCCTGACGATATTTATGTGTCCCAGTCTCAAATACGGTTATTCGGGTTAAAAACCGGAGATACGGTATTAGGAAACGTGCGTCCTCCTAAAGAAGGTGAAAAGTACTTTCCGCTTATAAAAGTGAACAAGATAAACGGAATTGACCCTCAAATTGTGAGGGACAGGGTTTCTTTTGAACACCTTACGCCTTTGTTCCCACAAGAGAAATTTAATCTTGCGGAAAGACAAAGCACCATTTCAACCAGGATTATAGATTTGTTCTCTCCTATTGGAAAGGGGCAAAGAGGTATGATCGTTTCCCAACCAAAGACGGGTAAGACCATGTTATTAAAAGATATTGCCAACGGTATAGCGGCTAATCATCCAGAAGTATATCAAATAATATTATTAATTGATGAGCGTCCTGAAGAGGTTACCGATATGCAACGAAATGTTAGGGGCGAAGTCGTTGCCTCTACGTTCGATAAGGAAGCTACCGAGCACGTAAGGGTAGCGAATATTGTATTGGAAAAAGCAAAACGACTGGTAGAATGCGGCCATGATGTGGTTATACTATTAGATTCGATTACAAGATTGGCAAGAGCGTATAACACCGTGCAGCCTGCTTCAGGAAAAGTGTTAAGTGGTGGTGTAGATGCCAACGCATTGCATAAGCCGAAACGATTCTTTGGAGCTGCTCGTAATATTGAAGGTGGTGGATCATTATCCATAATTGCCACAGCACTTACAGAGACTGGTTCAAAAATGGATGAAGTAATCTTTGAAGAATTTAAAGGTACTGGTAACATGGAACTTCAGTTAGACCGTAAGATTGCGAATAGAAGAATCTTCCCTGCCATAGACCTTACTTCTTCTAGTACAAGACGTGATGACATGCTCTTGGATGAAAGCACATTACAACGCATGTGGATCATGCGTAAGTATCTGGCCGATATGAATCCTGTTGAAGCAATGGAATTTATTGAGCAACGCTTTAAACAGACAAAGAACAACGAAGAGTTCTTGATGACAATGAATCAATAATTGATTGTAATATTATAGACCCCAATTTCGCAACCGAAATTGGGGTTTTTTAATTCATCTTATTTAGAAATAAAGGGTTCCGTCGATTTCTTTTATAGGATGAAGCACACTATCCGTAATTTAATATCTTTAATGCGTTAAAGATTCTTCCCCCAATCTATAGCAGTATTTTCTTATAAAGCATGCTAATCTTTAAAACTCATTACAAAATGAAAAAATCAAGAACCTTACTCAACGTACTTGTTATCGCATTGGTCCTAAACCTCATAAGTTGTGGAGAAGTAAAACCTAAAGAACAGAAAGAAGAAATTGAAGTTCTTGCACCGATACAAATTGTTCAAATACCTGACGCAAGAAAAGCCTATGACCCCTATAGTGAAAGACGCGTTCCGCTTATTCAAAGGTACGAGGACTCCATTAATAGAATTCAAAAGAATTTACAAGTGGAGAGCACTGAAAAAGAAAAACCGTTTGATGTAGGAAGATTTGTCTATTATGACTATAAGACCATAAAGCATTACTTAGCATTTATTGAGCAGGAGGCCAAAAAAGCTGATGTTGAAATTTCCACCTTGCGATTCTATTTTTCCAATTATCCAGATGAAACCTTTTTTCCCGGAACTAAGGATTCCATAAAACATCCAAGACAGAATTCTATACTTATTTCTCCAACCTATAACGATGGTAAACGAGATTATCTCTTTTATATTGCACAAGGTGCAAGGGGTGCAGAAGTAGTTCCTTTGAACAATAGTTTTGGAGAGATAAAAGGATTTGGTACAACTGAAAATACCGAAACCAAAGCTTACGCCTCACTCATACCAAATTCAGAATCTACTACCGCCTTGCCAACATATAGTTTACAGGGCGGAACAAGCCTAACGATGAATAGGGGGACCGGTGTACCACCACCAAAAAATCAGTAAATTAGATATAGTCCATGCTAGACCTCATATACCATAACTATTACTTTTTACTCTATTTTGCTGCGCTTCTACTTTCAATAGTACGGTATAGGAAGTATTACGACACCGCTTTAAAGTACTTACCCATACTTATTGCCTATACCGTATTATCTGAAGTTTTAGGTTTTATGGTTAGGAATTTTGATGAAATACAAATTGTCTATAAAGAAGAATATAGCTATTACAATACACTTATTTTTAATGTATTCGATATTATCTTCTACTTATATTTTCTATCAATTTATCACAAAGTCCTTATTACGACCAAAAGCAAAAAGTTTTTGAAACTTGGTATAGTAGTTTTCTTAGTTGTGAGCATTGTTAATCTCTTCGTTCAGAATTTTTATGTTGATCCTCAGAATTATGCCATAATCATTGGTTCTTTTTTTACTGCTAGTTCTGCTTTGATATACCTACTACAACTAAAAAAAGACAGCATGGTCCTAAAATCCAGCAACCTATTATTTTGGATAAGTATTGGAATTATTTTCTTTCATCTTTTTTATCCTATTACCATGTATATCATCAGTTTTGAATATGAACTATACAACCATTTAAAATTAGCAAGGTTTCACTACCTCTCCATCGCAATTTTTTATGCTTGTTTTGTGATTGGATTTCTCAAAGTCAAAAGAAACAAACCTTATGAAATCTCACGCTAATGAATTATCGAATAAAAACATGGCTGTGTTCAGCGGAGGATAAGAGTGTGAAACTCCTAGAACAAAAAAAGCCCTCTTTAAAAAAGAAGGCTTCTTGTATTAAATTATAAATTTTTAAAGCGCAGCTACGTGCTTGGCTAATTTACTTTTTAAATTGGCAGCTTTGTTATCATGAATGATATTGCGTTTTGCTAAACGGTCGATCATACTAACAACACTTGGAAAAAGAGCTTCTGCGTCTTTTTTGTTTTCTTCAGAACGCAATTTCTTAATTGCGTTACGGGTTGTTTTGTGCTGATACCTGTTACGTAAACGTACCGCTTCGTTTCTTCTTATCCTTTTTAATGCCGACTTATGATTTGCCATCTTTTAACTTGTTATATTTTCCATGGAATTTCTTCCATTAAATTAAGTAGCCCGTAGGGGAATCGAACCCCTGTTACCAGGATGAAAACCTGGCGTCCTAACCCCTAGACGAACGGGCCCAATAAACGTTAAGAATCAAAAACGATTTCTTAACTTAAAAACTATTCATTAAACCTTGTAGCCCGTAGGGGAATCGAACCCCTGTTACCAGGATGAAAACCTGGCGTCCTAACCCCTAGACGAACGGGCCATTGCGTTATACAATTGCGGATGCAAAAATACAATTATTTTTTACTACCACAACTCCTTGATATTATTTTTTAAAATCTTTTAATAAGCCTTAGCAAATAGCACTCTTTTTGTAGAAGGTTTTCCTGTGACCATGCAGGTACCAGCCTCTTCTTTTGCATCAATAGGAATACACCTAATCGTAGCCTTTGTTTGGTTCTTAATCAGTTCTTCCGTTTCAGAAGTTCCGTCCCAATGCGCCGAGACAAAACCACCTTTATTTTCTATAACATCTTTGAATTCATCATAGGTTTCAACTAAAGTAATGTGCTCTTTTCTATAGTTAAATGCCTTTGTGTAGATATTCTTCTGAATGTCTTCTAACAAAAACTCAATTTTTGCAACTACTTCTTCTACAGGCACGGTTTCTTTTTCCAAAGTATCTCTCCGAGCCACCTCATACGTACCGTTCTCCATGTCTCTTTTTCCAATGGCCAATCTCACGGGAACACCTTTAAGTTCATATTCATTAAATTTAAAACCAGGTTTATGCGTATCCCTATTATCATACTTCACGGTTATCCCATTTTTCCTTAGTTCTTTTACCAAAGGCTGTACTTTTTCGGATATTTCGTCCAACTGTTCAAGCCCTTTATATATTGGGACGATTACCACTTGAATTGGTGCAAGTTTTGGCGGTAGCACTAGACCATTATCATCACTATGCGTCATCACTAAAGCCCCCATCAATCTTGTAGAAACTCCCCAAGATGTAGCCCAAACATATTCTTTCTGCCCTTCCTTGTTTGCAAATTTCACATCAAAAGCCTTTGCAAAGTTTTGACCCAAAAAGTGGGAAGTTCCTGCTTGCAGGGCTTTACCATCTTGCATTAATGCCTCAATACAATACGTTTCAATAGCACCTGCAAAACGTTCACTTTCCGTTTTCACCCCTTTAATAACGGGAACGGCCATATGGTTTTCAGCAAAATCGGCATACACATTCATCATCTGTTCCGCCTCTTCCAAAGCTTCTTTTTCCGTAGCGTGGGCAGTATGCCCTTCTTGCCACAAAAATTCTGCGGTTCTAAGAAAAAGACGTGTACGCATCTCCCAACGCACTACATTGGCCCACTGATTTATTAGTAATGGTAAATCCCTATAGGACTGAATCCATTTTCTGTAGGTATCCCATATGATGGTTTCCGACGTAGGCCTTACGATCAACTCCTCTTCGAGTTTCGCATCGGGATCTACTATGATACCGCTACCGTCTTCAGCGTTTTTTAATCTATAGTGCGTTACTACGGCACATTCCTTGGCAAAACCTTCTACATGACTTGCTTCCTTACTCAGGTACGATTTTGGAATAAAAAGAGGGAAATAGGCGTTTTCATGACCCGTCTCTTTGAACATCTTATCCAAACCTGCTTGCATTTTTTCCCATATGGCAAAACCATAAGGCTTTATGACCATGCAGCCTCTTACGCCAGAGTTTTCCGCCAAATCCGCCTTCACAACGAGTTCGTTGTACCATTTAGAATAATCTTCGCTTCTGCTCGTTAAATTTTTACCCATTTTAAGTAGTTTGGCACAAAACTTGTATTTATTGAAGAAAAATAATTCGGTAAAACTAGTTATTTTTAATATGTTCAACAATTAATTTTAGACTGATGATATATTCTCTACCCCTCAACAAATTGCGCAACATTTCAGCGATTGCAATTTTAGCAGCGCTGTTCGTTTCCTGTGGTTCTTATCAGCAAGCGTCTTATTATGACAACGATGGAATCTATTCCAGTGACACACCAAGTGTTACGGAACGGCAACCGCGACAAGGATATACCCAGAGACAGCAAGAGGAGTCTAATACCTACTCTGATTATTTTGAACAAAAAGCCAATCAATATGATGAAATATTGGATAGTGAAATCTTTACTGATGTTGATTCATACGCTATTAATGGTATCGACGAAGATGTCAATCAGGACCAATTAGTAGATTATTACAATAATAGTAACGACTACCAAGGTTTTGGAGGATGGGGAGATAACGCTACCAATGTAAGTATCAATTTTCACAATAATGGATGGAATAACGGTTTTGGATGGGGCTGGAACGACCCTTTTCTCTGGGGCGGTGGCTTCGGATGGGGTGGTGGCTTTGGATGGGGCTGGAACAATCCTTGGAGATGGAACCGTTGGAACAACTTTGGCTGGGGAGGCGGTTTTGGCTGGAACAATTGGGGCTGGGGCGGCTACGGTCTTGGGTGGAACAACTGGGGCTGGGGCGGCGGCTTTGGATGGGGCTACAACAACTGGGCTTGGAACGGCAGAAATTTCAGGGGACAGAACTTTGCTTTCAACAATTCTCGAAGAGGATATTACAATAG
The DNA here is from genome assembly GCF_002742365.1 of Maribacter sp. 4U21. Taxonomy (NCBI): domain Bacteria; kingdom Pseudomonadati; phylum Bacteroidota; class Flavobacteriia; order Flavobacteriales; family Flavobacteriaceae; genus Maribacter; species Maribacter sp. 4U21. Next base: position 64,918 of record NZ_MDGN01000022.1, on the reverse strand, counting down.
GAATACTGTAAACAACAGCGGCATAGCTACGTCGCTTAGAGGGAGGTCTAACGCGAACACAAGGAGAGGTAATTCTCCAAGATACAGAAGTACGGGTACACGCTCTTCAAGTGCAAGAACAAGAAGCGCCATAATCAACAGGAGTTACAGAGGTAATACTACTTCAAGAAGAACGGTAGGCGTAGATCAGAACAGGGCGTATAGGACCAGTAGAAGCACCAGGGCAACTCCTAGATACAACAGTTCATCAAGGAGTGGAAGATCGTACAGCAGTACGAGTCCGAGAACCAGTGGATACAGAAGTGGTACTTCTGCTTCAAGGTCTAGTGCTAGAACCAGTAGGATGACGACGCCAAGAACATCTACATATCGCAGATCGGGAACAAGTTCAAGAAGTAGTGGCTACAGTTCTGGAAGAAGTAGTAGCTCTAGAAGTAGAAGCTACAGTTCTGGCAGAAGCAGCTCTAGGAGTTCTAGCGGTGGTAGCTACAGAAGTTCTGGTAGCAGCTCTAGAAGCTCTGGCAGCTATAGAACTTCTGGAGGCGGTTCAAGATCGTCTGGATCTAGGTCAAGTAGCAGTAGAGGTGGCGGTAGAAGACAATAATATTTTCCGATTTTCTTTAATTAAAAAATAGTACATGAAAAAGTATTTGACTTTTGTAGCATTATCCCTATGCTTTATTGGTAGTGCTCAGAACATAAATGACGTGCTTAGGTATTCTAATGAAAACCTTCAGGGTACGGCAAGGTTCCAAGCCATGGGCGGTGCTTTTGGAGCTCTCGGTGGAGATTTATCATCATTGAATATAAATCCGGCGGGGTCTGCGGTTTTCAACAATAGTTTAATAACACTGTCGGGTTCCTACTATTCCAGAGATAACGATGCCAGCTATTTTGGAACACTGAACAATACCTCTTTCAATGACACGGATTTGAACCAAATTGGAGGAGCGTTTGTTTTCAAGACCTTGGATGATGACGCTGATTGGAAAAAATTCACACTAGCCTTTAATTACGATGTAACTCAAAATTTCGAAAATAGAATCCTTGCCTCCGGACAAAGTACGGAAGGTGTTGACAACTACTTTCTGAATTTCGCCCAAGGGATACCGTTCAATTCCATTCTTTTGCAAGAGGGTGAATTTATAGAAGACGCTTATCTGGATATTGGCGCAAATCAGGGTTTCGCTAGCCAACAAGCTTTTCTTGGGTACTATGGCCGTTTAATCGACCCCGTTGGTGATGATGACAGCACTACGGATTATGTGAGTAATGCCACGTATTCCAGTGTAAACCAACAGTTCTCTAGAACAACGGCCGGGTATAATAGTAAATTTACACTAAATGCAGCATCCCAATACAGGGACATCCTGTACATCGGCGGTTCCTTAAACTTCCATAGTATATTTTATGACAGGCTGGACCAACTAAGGGAGCGTGGTTATGATGCCGACTCTGAAATACAGAATACAACTTTTGACAATTTCCTTCGGACGGAAGGTAACGGATTTTCTTTCAGTGTTGGAGCAATTGCAAAGCTAAACGACTATGTAAGATTAGGCGGTAGCTATCAGTCACCTATTTGGTATCGTTTAACGGATGATTTTTCGCAACGCATAAGCTCGGACTTGGCGGATGATGATATTGGCTTTATAGATTTTAATATCATCAACCTTTTTGATGTATATAGAATTAAAACACCTAGCAAACTAACCGGTAGCATGGCAATAATCTTTGGCAAAAACGGGTTATTGAGTTTTGACTATGGTTATCAGGATTTTTCACAGGCAGAGCTGAGACCAACGAACGATGTTAGTTTTCAAACTGTTAACGCACAGATTTCCAATGAACTTGCAGCTGTTTCAACCTTTAGGTTAGGTGGTGAATATAGAATTAAACAAATTAGTTTAAGAGGCGGTTATCGATTTGAGCAAAGCCCCTACGCCAATGGAAATACTATTGATGATTTAACCGGATTCTCCGCGGGTATCGGATACAATTTTGGAGGCAGCAGATTGGATTTCGGAATTAACAGAACCGAACAGGATATTAATGAAAGTATTTTTGATACGGGTGTTACAACGCCTATAATGATCAATAGAATACTTACCAACGCTACATTAAGTTATACGCTTAACTTTTAACAAAAAGAATTGTAGATAAAAAGAAAGCCGCAAAATAGCGGCTTTCTTTTTTTATCGTTTTAAAGTAAAGTGCGTTTTCCTAGTCTTGGCAACGACAATACCCGCATCGTCTTCCGCATATTCAAACCGGAACCAATAATCGGTAGATGGCATTGGTCTGCCGTTAAAAGTACCATCCCAGCCACCAACGGGGCCTAGCTGTTTTATTAGTTTACCATAGCGGTCAAAAACGAATACCGCCGGATCTGTCAAGGTTTCTATACCCCTAATATTCCATAAATCGTTTATACCGTCCGCATTAGGAGTAAAGAACTTGGGATAGGCTACGACTAAGAATTCAATGGGTACTGTAGTACCACATCCGTTTTTATCATTGATAATAATAGTATTTAGTCCCGGAGGGATATCCATGAAAATAGGGTCATCCTGGAAGGTACCCCCATTGAGTGAATATTCATAAGAACCATCACCATCTACAATAATCTCAACGTTATTGATGTCCGGGTCTATGGCTAAGTTCGTCTCCAATATCTCCACGCGGTCTAAAACAGGAATACCGAAAAAGGTTATTAAAATACCTCCTTGGTCTTCCACAAATTGCGGTGAACCAGATAGTGTTGTAATCCTCGCAAAATAACGTCCGGAATTTGGACTGGAAACCACCAGTTCAGCTCCGAAAGGACCGGAACCCGTTAAGGTATCGTCAACAGTGCCATCGTCTTCATAATCTACTGTCCATTCTACACTGGCAATATCCGAACCAGCGGGAGAGTTCAAAGCACTCAAGGTTATATCAGGGTCTCCCTCACAGGCTATGATATCCAAACCTAAAAATTCATCTCTCAGGGTACAGTCCAAAGCTGTATTCTGGTCTTCTTGAACAGAACTTCCAGTAAAGGTGAGCATGTATGGCTCAGGGTCACCATCGAAATTAGTATTGAAATTGTTTATAAGGATATAATAGATTTCACCTGGCTCTACCTCTAACCACTCATCATAGGTATTCTGACTTCCAACTAGGAAAGGAGCTCCTTCCTGACCATTTTCGGGATTAACCCCTACCCCGGTAAAACTAGTATTGTTCACTTCGTAATTGCAGCGAATTGGTTCAGAAGTACCATCACCAATAATTGAACAAAAGTTTTGTCCACTTGTTTCATCATATGGGCCATAGACAGCAAAATCCCACTCCGCTGTGGGCGTTCCCATTCCTCCATTGGTAGGGAGGGCTTCTATATCAAAGCCCACTTGACCACCAGTGCCCGCCCTAAAGACGTACCACGATGTGTTGTTTTCTATATTGGCAGAGCTAACACTACCCTTTTCAAGGCAACCAGTCTGCGTGATAACCTCTGGGTCAAAATCATCTATATCACCACCACCATCGGCGAGACCCATTATTGGTTGGTCCGCACACACTGGTATCGCTGTTCTACAATTCGGTGAGTTTTGAGCGTTCGTCTCCCATACTTGAAGGAAAAAACAAAAGGCAGCACAAAAAAGTATTCGCATAAAATGTGGGGCTATTTCATATACTAACGTATATAATAACTATGTTGCTCCCAGTTTAGTATCCTATATCGGATTTTTGTGCACTTAATCGATGAAATACACTTTTATTGTATGCGAACGCTCCTAGCGTTTGATACTAAAGTGATTATTGATAAATTTTGCAGTGGCCAACTGCCCATCCTGATCGGTATAAGAAAGTTTGAACCAATAATCTGACGCCGGCATTAGTTTTCCATTGGAATTACCATTCCAACCCGGACTATTTTCGTCCATTTGAAATAATAATTTCCCAAACCTGTCGTAGATATGAACCACAGGATTATCTAGAACGTTCATACCCCCAACTGTCCATAAATCGTTAATTCCATCTCCATTTGGTGTAAAGAATTTTGGAAAGCCTACAATAACAATCTCCTGCGTATCAGCTCCACATCCGTTTCTATCGCTCACTGTAATACTATGTAGTCCTGGAAGGATATCCCTGAAAACAGGAGCACTTTGAGGGCTATTATCATCTAATTGATATTCAAAATCACCGTCTTCCTGAGTAAATACGGTTACCATATTGCTATCGTCATCATATACAACGTCAATATCCGTAATTACCGGAGGCCTAGAAAAGGTTACGGTTACCGATCGCACGCCAACACAACTAACGGCTCCTTGTACATTGGTAACGGATAACGTATACGTGCCTTCTGTGGTTACCGTAATCTGAGAAGACACTTGACCGGAATCCCATGAATAAGAGTAATCTGGATTTGGAATTCTCTGTCCTACGGTTGCTACTGGTGTATCCTCACAGATAAAAACCGAAGTGGGAAAATCTAACTCCGGTACCGCAACGGTATTTATTTCAAAGGATTCTAAAACATCGAAGCAATTGGTATTTGCAATGGAGGTAGTTCTTACAAATATGGTTTGGGAGGGTTCAGTTGGTATATAGTCGTTGTCCAATATATTGGTTCCATTAGTAGCATCTGCAATGGAACCATAATAACTAACTCTAAATTCATCTTCGCTTTGGTTACCCAAGGCTTCGCCGTTTTTTTGGCTTAAATCAAAAGCAGTTCCGTCCAAGCACATAAGCTCATCACCAAGAGGGTTCGTAGTAGGAGATGGCGAAAAAGAAACTTGTACTTCACTAATAATATTCTCCCCTGAAGGAACCACAACCAAAACACGGTACATTCCGGATACAGCCACATTTAGGTTTTCTCTACTCTCCGCGGGTATTTGTTGATAACCATTCCCAATATCTAAATACCACTCGTAAGATATCGCACCAATAGTTGTTGCATTTAGTGTAATAGTATCGTTTTCACAGGCAGCAATAGGCGGGCCCAATAAATTACTAATAATGGAACAATCTAAAGCCGTGTTCGGGAAATCCACAAAGACATCACCTGAAAACTGAATGGAAAAACCAGAGTTGTTATTACTGAAATTATTGATGAAAAGATAATAGTCCTCTCCAGCGGCGACATCTAACCAATCGTCATACTGAAAATTGTCCACTCCTGTTGGGTCTTCACCGAATCCCATGAATGTATTGTCATCAGAATTATCAAAATAGTTACATCTTACCGGTTCACCTAAATTTGCACAATCAGCGGCACGGTAAAGGGCAAAATCCCAATCCTCGGAAACATCGAAACCGATATTTATGCCTAGCTGACCACTTTCACCTGTCCGAAACCGGTACCAGGCAGAATTGGATTCTATAGGGCCGGTTGCCAATACGATACAGCCCGTTACGGAAGCGCCATTGAAATCATCGATTCCAAAACCATCAGTCCCTCCATTTATGGGCGTATTGTTACAAATAGGAACGGCATTGTTACAATCTGGAGACACTTGGGCCAAGATAGGATTTGTCGCAGCAAAAAATATAAAAAATAAAGCAACGCTTAAGCGTGTCATAAATTCGTTTCTGATTTGGAAACTAAAAATATGAAGCCTCTTCCCTTAACACTAATTTATGTTGTGTAACACCTTTAAATGGTTATAAAGTGCTATATAATGTATATCTTTGAAGCCTGTTAAAGTTCATTTTAAATGAAAATAGAAGGTACATTGGAAGATCATTTTGAACAGCTTGGAGATAATCATGTCTCTACATCAGAAGAAACACCATTACGTGAAGATGCCTTTGTCTTAACCGATGAAGAAAAAATTGGAAGAATAAAAGAGAGCGTTAGAGAAATAATGCTCACACTAGGTCTGGATTTAGAAGATGACAGCCTAAAGGGAACTCCCAATAGGGTAGCAAAAATGTTCGTTAAGGAGATTTTTGGTGGTCTACATCCGGATAGAAAACCCAAATCTTCCACTTTTGACAACAAGTACAAGTATGGAGAAATGTTGGTGGAAAAGAACATCACACTCTACTCCACCTGTGAGCATCATCTTTTGCCTATTGTTGGTAGGGCACATGTAGCCTATATTTCCAAAGGAACAGTTGTTGGACTTTCAAAAATGAATAGAATAGTGGATTATTTCGCCAAAAGACCTCAAGTACAGGAGCGTCTAAATATTCAAATTGTAAGAGAACTTCAGAACGTATTGGGCACTGATGACGTTGCATGCGTAATAGACGCCAAACATTTATGTGTAAACTCAAGAGGAATAAGGGATATTGAGAGTAGCACGGTTACTGCGGAATATGGCGGCAAATTTAAAGATGAGGCCGTGAGAAGGGAGTTTTTGGACTACATCAATTTAGAAACCGATTTTTAATTACCTCTCCGACAATGCAATTGTACGAACAACAGACGATTAAAGTACATAATTCACTTACCGGCAAAAAAGAAATTTTCAGTCCATTGAACGAGGGGCATATTGGAATGTATGTTTGTGGACCAACGGTATACAGCAACGTACATCTTGGTAATTGCCGCACCTTTATGTCTTTTGATATGATTTTCAGGTACTTCCGTCATTTAGGATATAAAGTAAGGTATGTACGTAATATTACCGATGCCGGTCATTTAGTGGACGATGCCGAAGACGGTGAAGACAAGATAGCTAAAAAGGCACGATTAGAGCAGTTAGAGCCGATGGAAGTGGTACAACGCTATACGGTTGACTTTCATAATATCTTGGAAAAGTTCAACTTTCTACCACCTAGCATAGAGCCTACGGCCACGGGCCATATCATAGAGCAAATCGAAATTATAAAGGATATCATCGCAAAGGGATATGCCTATGAAATTAACAACTCCGTTTATTTTGATGTGGTCAAATTTAACCAAACCAACGATTACGGAAAGTTAAGCGGACGAAAGTTGGAGGACATGATAGCCAATACACGGGAACTTGCCGCCCAAGACGAGAAAAAGAGTCCTCAAGACTTTGCCTTATGGAAACGTGCGGAACCGCAACATATCATGAGATGGCCGTCTCCTTGGGGCGATGGTTTCCCCGGCTGGCACCTAGAATGTACCGCAATGAGCACCAAGTATCTTGGAGAGACCTTTGATATTCATGGAGGAGGAATGGACTTAAAATTTCCACACCATGAATGTGAGATTGCGCAAGCGGAAGCAAGTAATGGAAAATCCCCCGTGCAATATTGGCTGCATGCGAATATGCTCACCTTAAACGGTAAAAAAATGGCAAAATCCACTGGGAACAGTATCTTGCCGGGTGAGATATTTTCTGGAGAGAATGACATTTTGAGTAAAGCCTTCTCCCCTTCCATGGTGCGCTTTTTTATGATGCAGGCGCATTACACCAGTATTTTAGATATTAGTAACGACGCTCTCTTAGCCTCAGAAAAAGGCTTTAACAAGCTTATGGAGGCCATAAGTTCATTAAAATCCTTATCCACGGGAAAGACAACCGATTTTGATGTAGTCTCTTGGAAAGCATCTTGCTATGCAGCCATGAACGATGATTTTAATACGCCAATTTTAATTGCCAAGCTTTTTGATGCTGTAAAACATATTAATCTTATCAAAGAAGGTAACGAATCGATAACAAAAGAAGATAAAGAAGAGCTTCAGAACACCCTACACAGTTTTGTTTTTGATGTACTAGGGCTAGAAAGTAAGAGCAGCTCTAATGCCGGAACCGAAAAGTTAGAAGGTGTGGTGGCACTCTTGATTCAATTGAGAAAAGAAGCAAGGGAAAACAAGGATTTCGTGACCTCTGACAAGATTAGAGACCAATTGGCTTCCCTAGGTATACAATTAAAGGACGGAAAAGAAGGAACCACTTTTAGTGTATCTTAGAGTGTACTTCTAAAACCAAAACGCATTATTTTATAGATGAAAAAAATCTTGATAGCAGCTTTTATCGCTTTAGTAAGATTTTATCAATTGGCCATTTCACCCTACACACCTGCGACATGCAGATATTCCCCTACCTGCTCACAATATACCTTAGAAGCACTAAAAAAACATGGCCTCTTTAAGGGAGGTTGGCTGGCCACAAAGAGAATATTTAGCTGTAATCCTTGGGGAGGAAACGGTTACGACCCCGTTCCTTAAAATTTAATTTACCCACTATTTTACGAAAGCGTATTGGTCTAGTTTCTATTTTTTATCTTAGCCCTTCAAAACAAAATATATGCATTTCTTAGGTATTACTTGGAATCCGAACGAGACATTGTTCAATATAGGATTTGTACAGATCAAATATTATAATCTATCGTGGATTATAGCTTTTGCTCTGGGATGGTACATAATGAAAAAGATTTTTGTTCGTGAGAAAAAATCCGTAGAACAATTAGACTCGCTTTTTATACATACGGTTTTAGGCACCATGTTAGGAGCTAGGCTGGGGCATGTTTTTTTCTATGACTGGCCTTATTACAAAAATCATTTGTTAGAAATATTATTACCCATTAGAGAAAGTAATGCGGGAAGCCTGTTCTTTGGATTGATTGATGGTTATGAGTTTACGGGATTTACTGGCCTAGCAAGTCATGGTGCTATTATCGGAGTGTTCGTAGCGGTGTATATTTTTACAAGAAAGTTTCCAGAATTCAGTATGCTGTGGCTTCTTGATAGAATGGTCGTACCTTTTGGAATGATTGCCTTTATTCGTTTTGGCAATTTTTTCAATTCTGAAATCAATGGCAAAGTAGTCGATGAGAACTTTATTTTCGCCACGAGGTTTATACGCGATTCAGATGACTTACATCCGTCCAAGGCATTAGCTGTTACCCAGGAAAAAACCTTGGATGCCGCTTATTACGCTATTGAAAATAATCCGCAATTTGCTCAGTATCTGGAAGAAATTCCCTATCGCCATCCTGCACAAGTTTACGAAGGAGTCGCCTACATATTTATTTTCATCATATTATACCTTCTATATTGGAAAACGGACAAGCGACACAAATCCGGATATTTGTTCGGTTTGTTTTTAGTGCTTCTCTGGACCATAAGATTCTTTGTAGAATTCGTTAAGAAAAGTCAAGGTGGTTTTGAAGAATCCCTAGGGCTACTTTCAACAGGTCAATGGTTGAGTATTCCTTTTATTTTTATCGGTCTGTTTTTCATGTTCAAACCTGCTAAAAAAGGGTAGCTATGAAATTTTTAAATGGGTACTTTTTATCAATCTTTCTTTTGGCTACTATAACCGGTTGTAAAGAAGAGGCTAAAAAAGTTATTAAGACAGAAACCATAGCCTTTACCAAAGAGGGTACACTACAGATTCTGAAACAGGAAACTGATTCGGTGTTGGTCAATCTTGATATTGAAATTGCTGAGACGGATTACGAAACACAGACAGGACTAATGTATAGAAAGGGTATGGATGATAATCAGGCCATGCTGTTCGTTTTTCCCGATGTTGCCATGCACTCGTTCTACATGAAAAATACGGAATTCCCCCTGGACATCATCTATATTGATGAAAATCTGAGGATTGCCAGTTTTCAGGAGAATGCGCAGCCTTTTGATGAAAATGGCCTTTCCTCCCAAGTACCCATTAAATATGTTCTAGAAATTAATGCCGGTCTCTCGGAAAGCCTAACCTTAGAAATAGGTGACCAAATTACGTTTACAAGAAAATAGAGGTATGAACTCCCTTTTGGAGGGTCAAGAAACGGAGCGATTGTACTATAGAAAAGTATTGGCTTCCGATTTTAATGATTGGCTTCCGTTTCATCAAGAACCACTCAGTTCACAATTCTGGGATGGACTACCGATAGACCCTGAGGTGGCTTGCAGAGAACAATTTAATCGCGCGTTTGAACGCTATGAACAAGGTTTAGGTGGTATGAACGCACTTATCTGCAAAAATGAAGGGGTTCTCATTGGGCTATGCGGACTTCTTGTTCAAGAGGTCGACGAAGTGCGTGAATTAGAGATAGGTTATTCTATTTTACCACAGTATTGGCAACAGGGATACGCTTTTGAAGCAGCCCAAAAGTGCAAGCAATACGCTTTTTCGCAACGATGGGCCTCACATTTGATTTCAATCATTCATATTGATAATATCCCCTCGCAAAGAGTAGCACTAAAAAATGGAATGCTCTTAGAAAAAACTACCACCTACAAGAATAATCCAGTTCATATTTTTGGAATCAACACCTAACATGAAAAAACACTGCGCCGTACTTATTGACAACAAATCTCAAAAGAAGGGGCTTATTCATGCCATACGCAGGAACGAACATTCTTATTTCAAGTTTTTAGGAACAAAAAAAGGCGCCTTGTTTTCTCCTGTAATGTTATCACAATTAATAGATGAAGAAGAACGTCATGACCAAAAAATAGTGCATCGAGGCCAATCTTTGCGGACCATGTCCAGCGGAGAACAAAAGAAAGCCCTATTACGACACATTTTAGAGTCAAAACCAGATTACATCATTCTAGATAATCCGTTCGATAGTCTTGACCATAGTTTTCAAAAAGAACTGAAAAACCTATTACTGGAAGTCTCAGGAGATTTTATTTTTATACAATTGGTTAGCAGGGTCACTGATATCCTACCTTTTATCAACCAGTTTACCAGACTGAACGGGGACCGATTAGAATCCATTAGTGGTATGCCTACGTTTATTAAACCACATAGCGATTTTCTTACCGGAAAAATTCCTGCCGCCATAATACCTATCCGAATAGACAATGAATTATTAATAGCATTTAAGAACGTTTCCGTTTCGTACGAGGACAAAGCTATTTTAACCAATATCAATTGGACCGTTAAGAAAGGTGAGTTCTGGCAGTTAATCGGTAATAATGGCTCTGGAAAATCAACCCTATTATCCATGATTACGGGAGATAATCCAAAAGCATACGGCCAAAATATATTACTTTTCGGAAAGCGAAAGGGCACAGGGGAAAGTGTCTGGGACATCAAACAGAAGCTGGGCTATTTTTCACCTGGAATGACTTATAAATTCAATGGTAGATTCTCCATAGAGCAAATGCTCATATCCGGATTCAATGACTCCATAGGACTGTACACAAAACCCACTGAAGTTTAAAAAAGAAAAGCACAAGAGTGGCTAAAGTTTTTAAACCTTTGGCCTGAAAAAAACATACTTTTCGCCGATAGCTCACTGGGGCAAAAGCGTTTAATAATGACAGTGAGAGCTATGGTTAAACACCCGCCATTATTGATTTTAGATGAACCCATAACGGGTATGGATGATGAGGCTGCCGCTCTTCTAGTGGCCTTGGTCAACAAAATAGCTGAAGAAACCGATACCGCCATCATCTTTGTGTCTCACCGAGACGAGCCGGGTTTAAACCCAAATAAAAGCCTCCAACTACAGATGAGCCCCAAGGGATCTATTGGAGTAATCAAAAACTAAACCACCCTGCACTAAAAGTGCAGGGGTTTTTTGAAACAGGACTGAAAGTCCTCCTTTTACTCACTCAAGTATAAAATTTGAATTATCATCATTATTTTTCTTCCTGTGATGTTCCAAATATTCATTTACCATCTTATCGGTAATATTCCCACTGCTCCATACTCCGTATCCACTTGCCCAAAAGTGATTGCCCCAATATCGCTTTTTCAGTGAGGGGAACTCTTGTTGAAGTCTTCGGGAACTGCGTCCTTTTAGACTCTTTACAATGGAACTTACATTCTCATTGGGCGCATACTCTACGTGCATATGTACGTGGCCGAACTAACAACACCTTTTAGTATTTCAATACCATGAGCCTCGCAAACCTGTATGAGAAGTTCACGACATCGTATTTGAACATTCCCCTTCAAAACCTTGTATCGATACTTTGTAGACCAAACTATATGACATGTTAAACGACTTACGGTATGTGAAACTTTTCTTATATTCGAACCCATACAAGCGAATGTATAGATTTTTTCGTAGTACTAAAGTTCTGCAATAAAATTGCAGGGTTTTGAACCCCAATTTGAGACCAATAAAAAAGCCGCTACACTTCAAAGTATAGCGGCTTTTTATATTGAGTTAGTTTTAGTACGTATTACTCCTTACTTCCTGAAGTAATCTTTTTACTAAGTGCATCGTACATGATTGGTGTTGCAATAAATACCGAAGAGTAGGTACCTATGATTACACCAACAATCATAGCGAACATAAATCCTCTTAGGGATTCTCCACCAAAAATAAAGATGGCCAGTAATACTACCAATGTAGTTAAAGAGGTGTTCAATGTTCTCCCCAGTGTACTGTTTATGGCGGAATTGATATTGGCACCACCTTTCCAGCCACGCTCCGCGATGACCTCTCGGATACGGTCAAAAACAACCACGGTATCGTTCAAGGAATAACCAATTACGGTTAATATCGCCGCTATAAAAGCTTGGTCAATTTCCATGTTAAAAGGCAACACTTTTCCAAGAATGGAGAAAACGCCCAGCACGATGAGTACATCATGAAAAACGGCTACAACCGCTCCTAAAGAGAATTGCCATCTACGGAAACGCAGTAAAATATATAAGAAAACTACTGCTAACGAACCTAAGATTGCCAAGAAGGCATTTTTCTTAATATCATCGGCAATGGTAGGACCTACTTTAACCGATTGTAAAATACCTATGGATTTATCATCGCTACCAACACTAAAGGCCTGCTCCGTTATACCATCTGGCAAATATTTCTGTAAAGATGTGTACAGTTTATCCTGAATTTCCGCATCTACTTCAATACCTTCAACATCTACCTTATAGGGTGTCGTTATTTTTATCTGATTAGATTCCCCGTACGTTTTAACATTTGTACCGCTACCAAAAACCGTATTTAATTCTGAAGCTATTTCAGAGGGATTTACGGGTTGCTCAAAGCGGACCGTATAAGAGCGTCCACCAACAAAATCAACACCTTGTTGCAACCCAGGTCCAAAGAACAGGGAAAACAGACCTACGGCCACTAAAATACCTGATACCACATAAGCAATCTTGCGCTTCACCAAGAAATCTATACTTAGGTTCTTGAATAGCCCTTTTGTAATGCTCGTGGAGAAATCTAGCGTTCTTCCCTTACCACTAATATACCAATCCACTAGTAAACGCGTAATGAATATTGCCGTAAACAAAGAGGTAAGTATACCTATGATCAATGTTGTTGCAAATCCTTTAATTGGACCAGAACCAAAAATGAAAAGAATAATAGCGGTAAGACCTGTGGTAATGTTCGCATCTAAAATAGAAGATAGTGCATTTCCAAAACCATCGGCAACAGCCTGACTCTTTCCTTTTCCTTTTGCCAGTTCTTCTTTGATACGCTCAAAGATAAGAACGTTAGCATCCACGGACATACCAATGGTTAGTACGATACCGGCAATACCAGGTAAGGTTAACACCGCGTTTAACGAAGTTAAAACTCCGAATATCAGTAAGATGTTCAACAATAAGGCAACATCTGCAAAAGCACCTGCTTTACCGTAATAGAAAATCATCCATAACAATACGATAGCCATGGCGATCAAGAAAGACATGAAACCACTGTCTATAGCTTCCTGACCTAACGAAGGACCAACGATTTCGGATTGTATGATCTCAGCAGAAGCTGGTAACTTACCTGCTCGCAGTACATTTGCTATATCCTTAGTTTCATTAACCGTAAAATCCCCGGAGATTTCGGTTCTACCACCTGTAATACCTCCAACAACGGAACAACCTGGAGCCGTGTAAACCTTATTGTCAAGAACAACGGCAATACCCGTTTGGTTCACATTGGCATCGCTCGTAAGTTTCTGCCAAAGTTTGGAACCTTTTGAATTCATGTTCATGGTGACTACCGGCTTACTGAACTGGTCAAATTCGCCCCTTGCATCACTAACTACATCTCCACTTATTCTTGGCGTTCCGTCTCGGTTAGATTTAAGAGCGTATAAGTTGATAACCTCCACATCATCCGAAGATGGTCTCTCCCAAACAAATTTTACAAATTGAATATCTGCCGGTAATAATCTCCTAATTTCTGGCATTCTTAGATAAGAGCCTATGGTAGCAGTATCCTTTATAGCTGCTTGGAACATTGCGTTGCTGCCTGGGTTGGCAGGTATGAGCAATTCGTACAATGGATTTACTTGTGTTGCCAAATCCAAGGAATCCGCAGAAACATCCGAAAGCAAAGAATCTAACTCCGACTCCTCTTTTACCGGTTCTGGCTCATCAACCTCTACAATACTTTTCAATTTTTCGTTCGCCTGAATCAAAAATGTACTAAAGCTAGTATTACTTTGCGGATAGGTCTCCCAAAATTCTAACTGTGCCGTACTTGATAATAAATCCTGTGCACGAGCTATATCCCTTGCTCCCGGTAATTCTACCAATATACGGCCAGAATTACCTTCTCTTTGGATATTGGGTTGCGTAACACCAAATCCATCGATACGCTCACGAAGTACCTCGAAAGCCGAAACTATAGATTCGTCTATCTTTCTTCTTATGATAGGTTTAACCTCATCATCAGTCATTTGAAAATTAATCTCGTCACTCAAGCCCTTGTTGGCAAAAATATCAGGGGAAGCCAGTTTTGTTTCTCCCTTAATATTGTCGAAAGCTTCGAAAAAGAGCTCAATATAGGTATCATCACTGTTTTTAGATGCAGTATCCGCATCTGCCAATGCCTTGTTGAAAACCGGATTTTTGGTGTTATTAGCCAAACCTTTCAAAATATCCTTAACCGAAATCTGAAGGGTTACATTAATACCTCCTTTAAGGTCCAGACCTTTATTAAGTTCTTTCTTCTTTGCTTCCTCATAATTGGTATAACCAAGTATGGGATTAGTGCCTATGGAATCTAAATAACTCGCTTCAAGCGCCTCTCGCTTGGAGATATAATCCTCTTCAGCTTCAGAAATTTTACTTGCGGCGAAGACACCCGCTTCTTTTTCTACTTTGTTGGTGATAAAAGTATAGGATAGCTGGTAGATACTAACTAACCCAAACAATAAAGCAAATAGCTTGATAAGTCCTTTGTTTTGCATTTTATTCTTGTTTATGTTGGATATACTATGCCTTTATAGCTATGGCATATCGTTTTAAATTGTAATGTTGGTATTATTAATTGCGTATTAAGGCTTAAGAATAGGTATTGAAGCATACCATTTGCCTGTTTTTAAGCTAAAGGTCCTGCCCTGACCTCTGGAAAGATATATGTTATATTGTCTATTGAAATCGCTACACCGTTATTAAACTCGTACGATACATAGTAAGCGTAATTTTGCCAAACCGGCCCTGTTATATTGCCGGCCGCTATAGGAAATTTCAGAAGTTCATAATCGTCCTTATGCGATTTAAAGGCATACTTTCCGTTTAAATTTAAACCATCTTCGATTTCATGAAGGTCTAAAACCACCAAACTACACATCTCGGGCAATTCATCTTCGGGAAAATCAACAGGAAGTTTATCCAATTCCTCAAGATTTAGTAGCAGTTCATCAGAATTAGAAAGGAATTCTTTTACTTGACGCGCATCGATACTACTGTAATAACGTAAACTCAGCTGCGCATCGGTATTCTCCAAAACCTCAATATCCGTAATACCCAAAGCTTGAAGCTTTGCCGTAATTGTTGCTAGGGCATCGTCCTGAGCGGTACCGGATGTAGTATCCGTATCAGAAAATTGCAGCACAATCTTTTGATTCACTACTTTGGTCTGCTGCCCGGATATCAACCCTATCAAGGATAACAGAACAAGTAAAGTACTTATGTACCATTTTAAATTCATGCGGCAAAGATAAAAATAAAGAAGTACTACACGGTATAATTTTACAATAACTCTGTATTGGAAGTATACCGTTAAAAAAAGCCTTCATAGTTTAACTATAAAGGCTTATCAATAACGTATTTTGTGTAGATAAATTATAATTCCAACAGGCCGTTGGTCTTTGTAACTCCTGCAGAACTTTCCTGCATCTTGGTCTTTTCAGCATCGCTTAAAGGAACATCCACAATTCTTTCGATACCATCTTTTCCTAGAATTACTGGCACACCGATACAAATATCGTTTAGTCCGTACTCGCCTTCAAGATAGGTAGAACAGGGAAACATTTTCTTTTGGTCGCAAGCAATGGCCTGTACTAGACCAGAAACTGCGGCTCCAGGAGCATACCATGCGCTTGTTCCTAGTAATTTTGTAAGCGTAGCGCCACCAACTTTGGTATCGGCAGCAACTTGTTCTAAACGCTCTTCTGTCAAAAACTCAGAAACGCGAATACTATTTCTAGTGGCATGCGAGGTTAATGGAACCATACCCGTATCGCTATGACCGCCTATGACCATACCATCGATATCTGAAATTGGTGCTTCCATAGCTTCTGCTAGTCGATATTTAAAACGAGCGCTATCCAAAGCCCCACCCATTCCAATGATTCTATTTTTTGGTAAATCTGTAGTTTTATGTACCAAGTAGGTCATTGTATCCATTGGGTTACTTACGACAATAAGGATAACATTAGGAGAGTGTTGTATTAAATTACTGGAAACGGTTTTTACAATTCCCGCATTTATACCTATTAATTCCTCCCTTGTCATACCTGGTTTTCTTGGTATACCGGAAGTAATAACGGCAATATCACTATTGGCCGTTTTGGAGTAATCGTTTGTACTACCCGAAATCTTAGTGTCAAAACCGTTCAAGGATGCCGTTTGCATCAAGTCCATTGCCTTGCCCTCCGCGTAGCCTTCTTTTATATCTAAAAGAACAACTTCCGATGCAAAATCCTTAATTGCAATGTACTCAGCACAACTTGCTCCTACCGCTCCTGCTCCTACTACTGTAACCTTCATCTATACTAATTTAGTTATTGTTAAAATATGTACGTTTTTCTATTTCTATAATAAGTAGGTCAAAAATAGTTATTTATTGATCAAAAATAGAACGCAAACAGCTCTTTAATTGCCTTAAATCTTCATGAAAACTATCGATGAAGTGACATTCGCCTCAAAAAAACGAACCGTTTAACGAAGAAAACGTCAAATAGTTACCATACAACGAATTTTAATACTATTAAAATACAACTAGCCGTTATCGTTAAAGGAATCCCAAATTCCAATAACCTACTTAACTATGAAGAAACTATTTTCTTTAATGGCAATTATTGCCATAGTTTTATCTGCTAATTGCTCTCGTATAGAGCAGAACGATGACCCTATAATCGGTATATGGGTTGAAGCATCAACCTTGTCCGAAGAAAGCACTTCCAAGACAACAGTACGAAAAGAATGGATTTTCAACGATGTCTACTTGGGTAGATATCACGAAATCAATGGAAACGACATTACTCTCAAAACCGATTTTAAATGGTCCCAGGAGAATGGCATCTATACCGTAGAATATAGAGGTCTTGAAGATAAACCTAACGATATGGTCACCATTCAAAACAATGAACAAGGTGTATTATTACAAAAGACTGATGGTGATTTGTTAGCCATAAAGGAATAAACAATTTTAATAGGGCCATGGGAAAGAGTCTGTTCGGAGCAATTTGGGCAGGCTCTTTGTATTTTCAATTAAGATCAATAAAAAACCTCCTAGACTACAGAAATAGCCAAGGAGGTTTTAAGTTTGTTGCTTATTACTTATTATCTAAACCCAAAGTTCAGACCAAAAGTCAACGTATTGAACTCCGCCAGGGTATAATCTGCGTTTAACCTAAAGAAACCTAGCTTAAGCTTGGCACCCACGTTACCGGTTACACCGTTTGTTTTTTGAGTTATGGAAAAAGGATCCGTCTCGGTCCTTGCAAAAGGTCCAATTCCAACAGTATAATCTCCTAAGACATCGGTTACGGATTTTCCCGTAACATACCCTAGACCTCCGTAAAAATTTATGATGGGTAGTTTGGTTGATACTACAGCATTGAATGCCCAGGTACTAATATCCGATTCAAGTCTTTGGTCACTCCCACCTATCGTAGAAACTTCCGTAAGATCATAATCGCCGGAAATTTTAGTATAGCCGATTACAGCGGAAATAGCTACCGGTAAAATCTTGTCCGCCGGTAACAGTTTGGTAAAATCGTGCTGAAGACCAAAACCTATGATACCCACAGAGGCGCCTTCGTATTCAATTTTAGGCAGAAATCGCGCCTTTATCTCCGTACCTTTTATAAGCCCCACACTACCCTGTAGATAACCTGATGGTATAAAATCCAAACCTTCCGCTGAAAGTCCCGTCGGCAATTCAAATTCTCGACGTTCCGGTGGTAGGCCTGGACCTACCTCTACTTCCACAAATACCCTTATACCTTCTAAATCACCGAGAGCGGAAGAAACTGGCCTTGCTGTCCCGGAATTGTCCACAAAATCGAGGTTTTCGTAATCATTAGGATCAAGAATAAAGCTTTTTTTGTCCTGTTTATTCTTAAAACCTGTAATACTTCCTATTACAGAGATTTCAAAACCACCTAGGGGTTTGGCATCTGCTGAATTATACCATCCGGTGGCCATGTTAAACACCGCGCTTTCAGAAACCGGTGACAAATAGTCTGTTGTAAATTGTTCCGCATCTTCCACTCCTGCAGCAAATACCTCGTTGAAGTCCGTTTGCGCGATAAGGAAAGAAAAACTACACGTTAAAATTCCTGTAAGTAAATACTTCATTTTTTAAATTTTTACTAAAACTAAAAAACCTGAGTTGTTGCCGCAGGTTTTTGTTGTGTAAGTATCAATTTCTATGTGTCAATGTTCGCATAAACAGCATTTTTCTCAATAAATTCTCTTCTTGGCGGCACCTCATCGCCCATTAACATAGAAAATACGCGGTCGGTTTCCGTTGCATTTTCAATGGTAATTTGACGTAGGGTCCTAAAATCCGGATTCATGGTCGTATCCCATAATTGTTCCGCATTCATCTCACCCAGACCTTTATAACGCTGAATACTAACCCCTCCGCTGTAAGAATCCGCTATAGCATCACGTTCCTCATCATTCCAAGCGTAACGTTTTTTCTGTCCTTTCTTCACAAGATATAAAGGAGGTGTGGCTATGTAAACATGACCTCCCTCTATGAGTTCTCTCATATATCTAAAGAAAAACGTTAGGATGAGTGTTTCAATGTGACTACCATCAACATCGGCATCACACATAATCACCACTTTATGATAACGTAGTTTTTCTAGATTCAGGGCCTTACTGTCCTCCTCCGTACCTATGGTCACCCCCAGAGCGGTATAAATATTCTTTATTTCCTCATTTTCGAAAACTCGGTGAGGCATCGCTTTTTCCACGTTCAGAATTTTACCACGAAGGGGCAAAATTGCTTGGAACTTTCTATCGCGACCTTGTTTTGCCGTACCGCCTGCAGAATCTCCCTCAACTAAGAATACCTCGCACTGTGCGGGGTCTTGCTCAGAACAATCCGATAATTTCCCCGGCAGCCCTCCTATGCTCATTACGGTCTTACGCTGCACCATTTCACGGGCCTTAGTGGCCGCATGTCTGGCTGTAGCCGCTAACACAACTTTTTGTATAATGACTTTAGCATCTTCGGGGTGTTCTTCCAAATAATTGGTCAGCATCTCGGAAACCGCTTGACTTACCGCTGATGACACTTCCCTATTACCTAGTTTTGTTTTGGTCTGACCTTCAAACTGTGGCTCGGCGACCTTAACGGAAACTATAGCTGTTAATCCCTCACGGAAATCATCCCCTTGTATTTCAAACTTCAACTTATCTAACATTCCAGAAGAATCCGCATACTTCTTTAAGGTAGAGGTTAAACCCCTTCTGAAACCGGATAAATGTGTACCTCCTTCGTGCGTGTTTATATTGTTTACATAGGAATGCAAATTCTCCGTGTAACTTGTATTGTAAATCATGGCAACTTCCACGGGAATATCATTCTTTTCCCCTTCCATTGAAATCACGTTCTGTATCAGTGATTCTCTATTACCATCTAAAAACTTAACGAACTCCTTTAAGCCTTCTGTTGAGTGGAAGACCTCAGAAACGAATTCTCCTTTGTCATCTTTCTGCCTTTTATCCGTTATGGTAATGGTAACGCCCTTATTTAAATAAGAGAGTTCACGCATTCTGCTAGACAGCGTCTCGTAACTATACTCTATTGTCTGTGTAAAGATGGTAGTGTCCGGCAAGAAGGTAACCTCGGTTCCCCTATCTTCTTCAGTACACTCTCCTATGGTCTTCACCGGATATAGTGCCTTACCACGCTCGTATTCCTGTTCCCATATTTTTCCGTCCTTGAAGACCGTAGCCCTTAAATGACTGGATAAAGCGTTTACACAAGAAACACCAACACCGTGCAGACCACCGGATACCTTATAAGAATCCTTATCGAATTTACCACCTGCACCAATTTTGGTCATTACGACTTCTAGTGCAGATACGCCTTCTTTCTTATGCATCCCAACAGGAATACCCCTACCATTATCCCTGGTAGTAATGGAATTATCTTCGTTGATGGTTACCGAAATTCTATCACAGTGTCCACCCATGGCCTCATCGATGGAATTATCCACGACTTCATACACCAAATGGTGCAAACCTCTTACACCAACATCTCCTATATACATTGATGGTCGCATGCGTACATGCTCCATACCTTCCAAGGCCTGAATACTATCTGCAGAATAGTCCTTGCCTGTAATTTCTGGCACTTTATTTACCGCATCATCCTTCTTTGCCTCGTCCTCGTTTTTCGCTTCTTCGCTCATATAAATAAAAGTTGTTTACTTTAAATTTCGCAATCTTACAAATATACGGAATAGCCTATAGAATATAGCGTTTTGTCTATTTCACCATCATGAAGTTATTAACAAAAATTGTGGAAAATTAAGCCATATTTTGAATCGATAAAAAGGAGGTTAAAATTGAATTGTTCTGAGTTATCCTCGATAAAAGAAAAAACATTTTAGTGTAGGATTTATTCTTTCAATTTATAAACCTCTGTATTTCTTTTTAGGTTGATTTTTGGAAAAGAGAATCTATGTTTCTGCAATTATTTTATGAGATTTTATTGAAAAGTTGAAGGTATCCTATTCTTAATACAAACTGAGTGAAAA
Organism: Maribacter sp. 4U21; assembly: GCF_002742365.1. Lineage (NCBI taxonomy): Bacteria > Pseudomonadati > Bacteroidota > Flavobacteriia > Flavobacteriales > Flavobacteriaceae > Maribacter > Maribacter sp. 4U21. The sequence goes on along the minus strand of NZ_MDGN01000022.1, from coordinate 43,842 downwards.
TATGCACCGGTACAATACTTTTATCTTTAACATTCTAGAACTAGTAAAGGTGTCAACATATGACACCTTTACACGGACTAATTAAATAAAAAATACTACGCTCTTCGAAAAGAAAGCATAGCATTATCTTCCGATACAACGATTATTTTACATAAGCATCGTCATGCACGGCAGCCACTGCCCTACCGGACGGGTCGTTCATATTTTTAAAGGCCTCGTCCCACTCTAAGGCTATCTTGGTACTACAGGCTACCGAAGGTTCCTGTGGAACGCATAACGCAGCCGCATCTGATGGAAAGTGTTGTTCAAAAATAGAGCGGTAATAGAATTCCTCTTTCGCCGTAGGAGTTTGTAGAGGAAACCTGAATTTTGCATTGGCCAACTGCTCGTCAGAGACTTCGGTAGCAACGACCTCTTTTAGAGTATCTATCCAACTGTAACCAACTCCGTCCGAAAATTGTTCCTTCTGTCTCCAAGCAACACTCTCGGGCAGCATATCTTCAAATGCCTTACGGACCACCCATTTTTCCATACGCTCTCCATTGATCATCTTATCTTTGGGATTAATTCTCATGGCAACGTCCATGAACTCCTTATCCAAAAAGGGTACACGCCCTTCTATTCCCCAAGCCGCCAATGATTTATTTGCCCTGAGACAATCGTACATATGCAACTTATCCAGTTTACGCACCGTTTCTTCATGAAACTCCTTTGGGTTTGGAGCTTTATGAAAGTAAAGATACCCTCCGAAAAGCTCATCCGCACCTTCACCCGAAAGTACCATCTTAATACCCATGGATTTTATTACCCTTGCCATTAAATACATTGGCGTAGAAGCCCTAATGGTGGTTATATCATAGGTTTCCAAATTATAAATGACATCACGTATAGCATCCAGCCCTTCTTGAATGGTGAACTTTATCTCATGGTGTACCGTACCAATGTGATCCGCTACTTTTTGTGCGGCAGCGAGATCGGGAGATCCTTCCAAACCAACCGAAAAAGAATGGAGCTGCGGCCACCAGGCCTCTGTAGTATCATCTGACTCCACCCGTTTTTGCGCATATTTTTTGGCAATAGCAGAAGTTACAGAGGAATCCAATCCTCCGGACAGTAATACACCATACGGCACATCTGACATTAATTGTCTGTGAACGGCTGCCTCCAAGGCCTCCTTTATTTCCTGTATGCTGGTCTCGTTCTCCTTAACGGCATCATATTCCATCCAATCCCTAGAGTACCATTTTTTAAGCTCACCATCCGAACTATGCAGGTAATGCCCTGGGGGAAATAGTTCTATTTTGGTACAAGTCCCTTCCAACGCCTTTAATTCCGAAGCAACATAAAATGTTCCATTTTGATCCCATCCCATGTACAACGGAATAATTCCCATATGGTCACGAGCCACGAAGTACTCATCCTTGGCGGCATCATAAATGGTAAATCCGAAAATACCGTTCATTTCATCCAAGAAAGAAACTCCTTTTTCCTGATATAGCGCTAAAATCACTTCGCAATCGGATTCTGTTTTAAAATCATAAGTACCTTCAAACTGCTTGCGTAGTTCCCTATGATTGTAAATCTCTCCGTTTGCGGCTAGCACCAATGAACCATCGGCACTTAACAATGGTTGTTTTCCGGAAGCGGGGTCTACAATAGCCAAACGCTCATGCGCCAAAACAGCTTTCTCATTAGAATATATTCCATTCCAATCCGGACCTCTATGTCTAATTTTTTTTGACATTTCCAACAATTGAGGCCTTAAGACCTCTGTACTTTCCTTTACGTCGAATGCGCATACAATTCCACACATAATCTCTCTTATTATATCAATTTAAGAGTCAAATATGAATATAAACTTTCAATAATTAAACAATAACATGCATATCTATTACAATTATCAATTAAAATCTAAATTAAATAGTAAAAAAATTAGCAAATAACCGGTATTCTCTGAAAATTTAATCATTCTGTAAGGCAGGAAAATTTTAACGACTTTTTATCACATAAAACTGAACGAACTACTTAGTTTTGGAATACTTTAAAAACAAACATTAATTATGAAAAGATTATTAGTACTTACTACATTTATTTTTGCCTTGGTTTTTACAACCACCGCAAGCGCACAGAAATTTTCTGGATTGGATAAAAGTCCTTTGGATATGGCTTCTTACCCTAGCGACTACAAGGTTTCCGAAAAAGTGGTTAGAATTTCCTATGGTCGCCCACAATTAAAGGGACGTTCCCTATCTGAGCTTGCTCCTGTTGGACAAGTGTGGAGAACAGGTGCTAACGAAGCTCCTGAAATTACATTCTATAAGGATGTAAAATTCGGTGGAAAAGACATAAAAGCAGGAACCTATGCCTTGCTTACCATTCCAGGAGAAAAGGAGTGGACGGTAATTCTTCATAGCCAATTAAACCAATGGGGAGCTTATTTCTACGAGGATACTTTTGACGTAGCGCGTGTTACTGCTGCGGCAAGTACGGACGATAATGCTCTAGAAGAATTCTCCATCACTTTTAAAGAGGTAGATGGGGGCGCTCATATGGTCCTGGGTTGGGATATGACCCGTGTTGCGGTGCCAGTAATGTGGTAATACAAAAAGTTTAGAATTAAAAAGGCCGGAGCAATAGCTCCGGCCTTTTTTTATGAATGTAATGAATCTTGAAAATTTATTGTGGCGGTATTTTTCTGGTACCGCTAATCTTATATATTCCACGAGCTGAGGAGGTCTCTCCCTCGATAGTGTTTCCGCTTACCATTAAGACTACAGAAATACGTTCTAGACCCTCAATGTTCATATTAAATTTAATCATATCGTTGCTCACCTGTACATCTTGACCTGATAAGGTTCCGGTGTCCAATTGTACCTCAACAATATGTTCACCATTTTCTTCGCGAATAAAGAACATACCCGTTCTATATTCAGGAGAAGTACCCTCAGCGGTGTATAGCCATACCCCAAAAGGATTTTCCTTTTTTGTTGTACTTAACACATTGCCTGATGAATTGGAACTTGCGAAAGAGGTGTATACCACTGACATTACTGCAAAAACCAACATGGTAATCTTTAGAAAACTACGATACTTTTTCATCTTAGAAATGACTGGTTGTTTTTACATAACGCAGAAGTCTTAAAAATATTCCAAATCTTTAAACTTTTTAATGATGATAGATATCACTTCATGTTATTGATCCATTTATTGATTTTTTTCTCTAGCAATACTAAAGGCAAGCTACCAGAATTAAGTACTTGGTCATGGAAAAGTCTAATATCGAATTTAGCTCCCAGCGCTTTCTGGGACTTTACTCTTAATTCCTGTATTTTAAGTTGTCCTATTTTGTAGGATAACGCTTGGCCCGGAGTCGCCATATAGCGTTCTATTTCAGAAATGACCCCCTCTTCGGATTCCGCCTCGTTATTCAAGGAATATGCTATGGCCTCTTCCCTAGTCCAACCCTTTGCATTTATACCCGTATCCACCACTAGTCTAATGGCCCTGTGCATTTCCATACTGAGCATTCCAAAATATTGGTAGGGGTCTTCATATAATCCCAATTCTTTACCTAAAGATTCCGCGTACAGTGCCCATCCTTCTACAAATACGCCCATACTTTCTGGATGCAAAAACTCGGGTAAATTCGTATTTTCCTGTTGAAGTGATAATTGGTAATGATGCCCCGGAACGGCCTCATGAAGAAACAAAGCTTCATTCTGGAGGGTATTGAATTCTGCCACGTTGGGAATAGGTACATAAAAAGTACCTGGCCTAACACCGTCCTTGGATCCAGGCACATATTCAGCGCTGGCAGAAGCTTCTCTAAACGCTTCTGTCCTTCTTACTTCAAAACCTGCTTTTGGTTTAGTTGTGAAGACGGAATCCAGTCGGATATAAATTCGCTCCTTAATCGCATTGAAATTAGCGATTACCTCCTCTGGTTTCTTAAAAGGTTTTAAGTCTTCGTTAGCCCTGATGAACTCAAAAAATGATTTCAAATCACCTTTAAATCCTATTTCAGCTTTTACCTTTTCCATCTCTCCGCTGATTCGGGCCACTTCTTTTAGGCCTAAATCATGTATCTCGTCGGCGGTTAGTTTGGTCGTGGTGTGTAAACGTATCAAATAGTCATAGGTATCCGCTCCATTGGGTAAATCTCCTATACCGTCCGTTTCTCTACAGGCAGGCAAATACGTATCTCGCAAAAAACTGTGGAGTTCTTTATATTTTGGCACAAGTTTATCGGAAATAAAGGCGTCATACGCTTTTACTATAGCCTCTTGCCTTGCATCTGAAATAGTTTCAGGGATGTTCAGCACGGGCGTATAGAATAAATTATCCTCTAGAGGTACATCGATGAAGGACCGAACCTGAGGGAGCATCTTCAAAGTAAGTGTTTTTGGCAAAACGACATCCTGCTCCACACCTTCTTCCATCTTGGTGATACAGGTATCCAGAAAAACCAAATAGTCCTCTAAACGTTGCAACCAATTGCTATAATCCTTTTCCGTTTTAAAAGGCTGTACACTTGAACCCGCACCTAATTGCGCCATATATAAATGCAGCGATTGAATCTGAAATAAGGGCATTAATTCAAAACTAGGGAGGTCATAGATAGGAGAGGCAATCGTGGTCAGTGGGTTCATTAAACCCTCTAATTTAATACTACAGTCCCACTCCATCACCTTAAGGCTCATCCAGTTCTCAGAACTCAAACTTAAGGAGTCATACTGAGAAAGGACATCTAAAAAATAAGTGTATCGGTCTTTTAGGTGCAATTGATAATCATCAGAAATATAGTTGGCAACAGTGTCGTTATATTTTTGATACCCCGCTTTCGTAGCTTCTATGGGGTTAATACTTTTTTTGAAGGAATAAAACTCCGCGAACAGGCTATCAATAGCACCGTTGGCATCCGGTGTGGTAGACACCTGTTGCTCACTTTTACAACAAATCATGATAACAAGGATACCAAGAACATATAGTAGTTTTTTCATAATAGAACCTGTTAATTGTAAAAGACCCGCCATTTTATCTTGTAAAACGATTCTTTTTCTTCTCTTTTATCTTAACATAAATGAGTTTATTTCTTCCCTTGGAATCCTCTCTCCGCTCTATCTCAAAATTCGGGATGGAGTTTATTAGTGGTGTTAATTTTTGAAAGCCATAATTACGCGCATCAAAGTTGGGCTGTTTCTTTTGCAACAAACTACCCACATCCCCCAAAAATGCCCAACCGTCATCATCTGCCAAATCATCTATGGTATTGGAGATAAACTTAAGTTCCTTAGGCGTAATCTTGTCCACCCTGTTGGCCGTAGTAGATTTTTCACCCCCCGTTCCAGCAGATTCTTCTGCCTGACTTTTTAAAATTTCGATATAGATAAACTTATCACAGGCAACAATAAACGGGTTAGGAGTCTTACGCTCCCCGATTCCGAATACTTGCATACCGGCTTCCCTTAACCTAGTGGCCAAACGTGTGAAATCACTGTCGCTGCTTACGATACAAAAACCATTGACTTTTCCGGAGTATAATATATCCATAGCGTCGATAATCATGGCAGAATCCGTTGCATTCTTACCCTGTGTATAGCCGTATTGTTGTATGGGCGTTATGGCATTTTCCAGTAGTACGTTCTTCCATTTTCCCAAGCGAGGATTGGTCCAATCACCATAAATTCTTTTAATGGTAGGGTTACCGTATTTGGCTATCTCTTCCATCATTTCCTTCACATAGGCCGATGGTATATTGTCACCATCTATTAACACTGCTAGATTTAAATCCATTATTTCACTTTTTTGTAAAGGTAGCGTGTTTTATAACTGCTTGCCAATACGGACCTTTATAAGTTGATTTTTTTGTTTTCGGATATCGATTTATTGGGGATTATCGGCCTTTAAGGAACCAATCGCTAAAAAAGTCAAAAAACCGATTCCTAAATACCCTACCAATCTATACGAACCGAATGTAGAGAGACAAAGACTAAAAATACTTGGGGCTAAAGCACTCGCTAATATTAAGTAACTCATGATTTTCCCCGTAATACTTCCTAAGTGCGTCCTCCCGAAAAAACGGGGCCACGCCACCGCGTTCAAGACGGCGAAAAATCCGCCCAAAATACCAAAACCAGCAATAAGCATAGGAACACCCGCCGAGGTGGATAACAACAAAAATCCTAAGGACGCCAGGAAACCTCCAAAAAACATCAGATACAAATACAACTTTAGCAGAAGGTAGTTACTCAAAAAATTAAAGATAGTAGAAACGGTCACGGCCACCACCGAACCTGGCAGGAAAATGGAAATGGCATCTTGCTTTGAAAAACCCTCACTATCGAAAATAGAGACCACATGAAACGTGAGTCCGGTAATAAAAAAACTATTGAAAGCCAATGTAAGGCCATACATCCAAAAAGCTCTTTTCTTTTTAGCCTCTTGTAAGGTAAACTGCTGTCGCACCGTTATCTGCTCTTCAGCATCTACGGAAAGAGTATCCGCTCCGTCGGGCAGTAATCCATGTTGCTCAGGGGACACTTTATAGAAAATAAAGATGATGACACTAAAGAAAAACAACCCCACAGCTAAAAATTGCCATGTTGATTCCCACCCATAACCCTCTATTAAGCCATTGATCCATAAGGGAGAGGAAGAAAAACCGAAAGAAAGTGCCACACTGCTGAATGCATTGACCTTTCCTCTATTCTTATCGAACCAAATCATGATCACGTTTCTAGAGGCCATAGTAAGTACACCTTGACCGGCAAAACGTAGCATAAAAAACAATACCGTAATCAAACTAAAGGAAACTACCCAAGAATCCGTTGCCAATAATGCTCTTAAGTGCATACTCATCTTTGCGGACCATGAACAAAGAAACAGTGTAATCCCAAGGGTAAGGGCGGCAAAAAAAGCAACATACTTTGCTCCATAAAGATCAAACCAAACACCGGCCCTACCAATAACCAAAGAACTGGCTATGGTACCTATCATATAGGCGTTGCTGAACTGGTTTCTAGAAAGACCTAGCGCATCTTTTACAGGATCGGTAAATACAGAAACCCCAATAGTTTGCCCCGGTATACTACAGTATATTCCGATTGTTCCTATGACCAAGATAATGTATCCGTAAAAAATGGGGCTTTTTGCCGGGTCTATTAGTTGTTTTTGAAATATGTTGGGCATGAATTGAAAGCTAAAGACAAAAATACGCTATTGAAAAAGAGCAGCGAACCTGATTAACGAAGTTCTACATTAGTACCAAAAATATCGATTTCAACCGTGCGGTCAATAGGAAATGACAAACTCCACGCGTCTATTTGTTTTTCTACCAGCGCTGGTCTTATTCTCGTTAATTGGTTTTGCGCTTCCAAAACCTTTGTAAGTAATCCTATCCGCAGCGATACCCTTATGTATTAAATATTGAGCAACAGCCTTTGCCCTGTTCTCGGACAATAAAACATTATAGGTCTTGGAGCCAATAGCATCCGTATGGCCCTTAATCAGAATTTTCAGCGATGGGTTGTTGGCCAAATAGTTCCTTATTTCTTTCAGCTCTTTTCGTGATGATGGTATCAGCACGGTCTTATCAAAATCGAAGAGTACGTTCTTAAAGGTATTTGTTTTGTCCAGTTCAAATACCACCTTATTTTCCTTATCCTTTGATGTACTACTTTGCCCATCTACGGTTTCAACGGTTACCATATCCAGATAGTAATATGAGCCTTGGGTAATATTTCTTTTCGTGCGGAATTTTTGGGTACGTTTGTTATTTTTAAAATTTCCGATAATCATGTAATTCTCGGTCCCATTGGCCACAAATTCCTTTTCCACTAAGACCCAATCTTTTTTGTCCGAATAGAAATCGGAATATTTAATTTCGAAATAATTAGAGATATCTCCCCGTATTTTTGAGAGGTGCATTCTAGAGAGCACTTTTCTTGTAGCAACTGCCACCGGATACGATGTAAATTGAATACCAAATTCTTTGATGGCAAAATCGGAACGCTCTGCCAAGCTTACATAAAAAGACACTTTATAGCGCACCCCATCTTGTAGCGTCTGTACCAAACTCGCTTGTACGTATTCCCGGTAATCTTCCGGCGCATAGAAGTAAAGCCCTACGTAACCCACACCAAAATCGGCAGGTTGTTCCCCATTAAAATTTTTAGGCGTACCCATGGCTTGGCTACAGCCATTGAAATAATCGGTAGAACCCATGGTGGGTGATTTCCAATGAAGTACGTCGTTCTCTAAATTCCCCAGTTTTTGCGGACAATTCACAAAATTTTCAAAGCTTGGGTTTTGAACTAGGTTTTCAGAATTACTTTTTTGGGCATATCCCAGGGCACTGATAAAAGAGACCATTAAAAAGCACCACCTGTAGTTCATAAAAAACTGCTTAGATACCTCTAAAATAAGAAAATAGAATTCCTGAAATTTTATCTTGGCCGTTTCTTATCCGGCGATGCTCTTAAAAATCGAACTTATAGGTAGCTCCGCCTAGAACCTGAAAACCCAGTACCGGATAGTTCGCCCAACGCTGATAATTATTATTGGCAATATTGGCCGCCTTTACGAAGATGGACAATTGGTCGTTCAAGCGATGTCCTACATGGGCATTGGCATCAAAATAACTGTCTAACGTAATCAGTGTTGCCGGAAAATCCGATTGCGCTACATTTTGCACCACGACGGTGGAGAAATCTTCACGTTCCCCGACAAAAAAGAGGTTTGCCCCCATGTGCCATTTTTCACCTATCTGATAATCCATGAACAGGGACCCTGTTAAGTTGGGCAGGTTCCATGCGGGATTATCCGTCTCGGTATTATAATCGTAGACTTCGGCATTTATTCCCAAGGTAAAGTTGCGATTAACGTCAACATTCAACTCTCCGAAAATACCGATGGTTTTAATGTCATCATAGAACACTTCAAAGGAGTTACCAAAATAATATCCTTTTTCATCGTTCCTAAAGTTATTCTGCGGGTTCAATTTAAATAGGGAACTATTGTTTTCGGCCGTGTAAGAACCTTTGATATTATAACTAAGGTTAGGTAAGAATTGTCCTTTGATGCCAATATATGCATTGTATTGGCTATCGGTCGGGGCAATAGTTAAAGTAGGTGACACAAAAGGGTTTTCATTGACAAAATCATAGTAGGAATTTTGGCGCAACTCTCCTACTACGCCCCCATAGGCAATAACGGTTTCCTCTAGCAGTCTATACGAAGCCGTAACCGCCGGATAGATATAGAAATTACCCTCACTGTTCTCCAAATCCATTCCGTAGACAAGATTAACGCCTAGATTTAGAGCGAGGTCATCCCGTAACATGGTTAGACTAGGGTTGACACCAACCTGGAAATTACCATAGGCTATCCCCGCATCGTTATTGGCATTATTTACATTAGCATTCTCAAAGCTTCCACCTACGTAATCTACTTTTGCTTTTATGCCGAAGTACTCCTCGTTTAGTGGAAACTCGAAACCGGTATTAAAAATGGCCCTGTTCTCACCAGAACCCACCACGTCCCAAAACCTACGGTACTTAAGGTCCGCTCGCTTAAAAAAAGAATCATCCACGTTGATATGTCCCGCAGCTTCTGCCATAAAGTAATTCTGCCGCTCATCGATTCCGTCTGCCGTAGCCTGATTATAAACACCCTCGGGCAAACCGTACCAGTTATAGAGCTGATGTTTAACCCCAATATCGGCACCCCAGTCCAAATCACGGTCACGTTTCTTAAAAGAGGCATCCAAATTGGTATTGGAAAAAATATTATCCAATTGCAAACCGTCAATATCGCCCCTTGAGCTATTATGGTCCAACGCAATAGTGTAATTAGACTCCCTGTCAATCTCATGGCTCGTATAAAATTGCGCCATAATATTTGCGGGATTTCCACCACCTGCGGAAGCAAACGAATTAAAAAGTACTGGGGGCGGTGTTTTCTCCACTCTTGAGGCCGTCCCCTTAGAAGGGGTAAACGTCGATGCTACCGGTACCGAAAATATGCTGTACTCTATTTTCTTCTTTTGCAAGACTATGGAGTCGTTCAAGTTAGGTACGGACTTGATCTTAAATGCATCCGAAACCGTAGGAGTATAAGCTTTGGTGACCGTAACGGTCTCCGTGCCTATGTCATCGGTCTTATCATCCTGTGCAACAACAAACTGGGTTCCAAAAAACAATAGTGCAATACTTATTTTTATGCTTTTGTACATAGGTGTTCTATTACTTTGGTACATTAATTTTGATTGGGATTTACAGAGGAATTACTTTGCGATTCCTTAGATTTTATTATGGCCAGTTCTCCTTTAGCATCGGCAACGATCTCTGGATATTGACCAAAGTTTGAGATAACGCTGTCCAAGATATAGGTGGCTTGGTAGGTATCTCCCAAGGCGTAAAAATTCTTTGCCATCAGCACCAGTCCTTTTCCGCCCCATTCTTTATAGGTGGCATAATCCTTTGCTAATTTCTGAACCGAACTATTGGACGATTCATAATCTCCATCTTTATTCTTAAAGTAAGCATCATAATACAAGGCTTCCGCAGCCGTACCGCCCGATGCAATTTTTAACACCTGTGCATAAGCCGATTGTGCCTTGGCCCCGTCACCCGTGGCAATGGCAGAACGCGCTATCATAATTTGAGCATCGCTTTTAATACGATTATCTATACTCGGAGTGGCCAAAACTTTATCGGCATATTCCAGGGTCTTGCTGTAATTCTTCTGTCCATAATAGCCCTTCATTAAGTTAGACTGTGCAAAAGTCCTGTTCTGTTGAATATTAGCTTGATCTTCCAGCTTCAATAAGTACGGCAAGGCCGTTGCATAATCCTGCCTTCCGATATATACCTCACAGACACGTGTCAATGCCTGTTCCGCATACTCACTGGTGCTTCTGTCCGCAACGTATTTGTAATAGGGAATTGCAGCTTCCTTATCGCCTTTTCCAAAATACAACTGTGCTAAACTGAAGTTGGCATCCACGGCATGAAGCCCGTTCGGAAACTGCTCAATATAGTTTTTAAACCCTCGTATGGCGGCATCTTTATTACCGTCCCTATTCTGCTTTTGTGCAGACTCAAAGCTGGCGTTATCCAGTTCCGTATCCGTTACCTCAACAAAATCCAGATCACCGACCCAGGCCGCATATTCGTCCACACGGCCTAAATCTACATAGACCAGTTTCGCCGTCGCTACCGCTTGCACCGCTTCTTGGGTTTTAGGAAAGTCCCTCACCACGGTCTTAAACTTGGCCAGGGCGGCCTCGTTCCTATTCCCATTATAGTGAATTAATCCTTGACGCATCAAGGCTTGCGGAACAAGGGAACTTCCTCTATACTCACTAATAAGTCTATCATAGGCTTTGAGGCCTTCTGTTTCCTTTCCTGCTGTAACGTAAGAATTTCCAAGCTCAAAGAGGGCATCGTCCTTAAAGCTAGACCTTGGATATTGGGAAACAAAACTTTCCAGATTCTCAATTTTTGTAGCTCCTCTTCCAACGAAGCCATAGCTCATTGCCTTTTGATACGAAGCATAGTCCTTTTCTGGTCCGGTCAACGCAAGAGCCTTGTTATAGGTTTCAATGGCCGGCCAGTATTTACTCGTAGCAAAATAACTATCACCTAACCTAAGGTAGCCGTCATTCAACTTTTCCACCTCACTCCCTCCGCCACTCGTATAGGCGTTAAAATACGTGATGGCATTAGCGTAGTCCTTCTGCTTAAAATAGGAATAGGCCAAACTGTAATCTACATCCTGACCTTCCGGCACCAGATTGGCATTTTGATTTTGCTTGAAAGCTCTAAAACCGGTCACAGCTTCCTCAAAGCGGTTCAGCAGGTAATCCGCTTCTGCCTTCCAATAGTTCGCCCTTGCAGTAAATAGAGCATCCTCGGCACTAGATAGGGATTTTCCAAGATTTTCGGAAGCACCACCGTAATCGGACTCCATAAAAAGTTCAATACCCCTGTAATAAGCTACTTTTTGGTAGGTGGCTTTACTGGCATAGTTCTTATTCTTTTCCAGCAATTCCATAGCGCCCGCAAAGTTTTTGGAAGTAATATAGGAATCTACCAACAAGGTCTGCATTTCTTGTTGGTGCTCATCATTAGGATAGGTATCCAGATAATTGGTGATTACTTGTGGCACCGGTTCATAGGCATTACCTATTTCGTAGCTCAACCTAGCGTAGTTCAAAAAGGCATCCTTCTGTATTTCAGGTTTAAAATCCATTTGGGAAGCATTCCTAAAGGCGTTTAAGGCCTCTTGTTTTTTGTCCAACTTTAGATAACATTCTGCCAAATGATAATAGGCGTTCTGGGATACACTATTGGTTCCCCCTATAATTTTATTGAACTGCTGAATGGCGTTCGCATAATCTTCTTGCTTGTAATAGGAATAGCCCAACAAGTAGTAATCGGTATTGTTCCATTTACCTCGTTTTCCCTTGTACTGTTCCAAATATGGAATAGCGTTACTGAATTGGTTGAGATTAAAATAACTCTCCCCAATAATCTTGTTAAGTTCGGAAACTTCTTTACGGTCAGATTTTGGCAATTGTTTTTTAGCTAGCGCGATAGCCTCCTCGAACTTACCTAGCTTAAAATTCATATCTGCCTGATAATAGCTCAGCTTTTCCTCCAACACATCTTGGTCCGTTATCTGGTCAAAACGTTGGTTGGCTTCCTCATAATCGTCCTGCTGATAGGAAATATAGCCTAAGTAATATTTTGCCTGCGAACCATAGATGGGTGAGGTAGTCACTTTCTCCAGATACTTTTCCGCATCATCGGTCTTTCTGGATGAGAACAAGGAATAACCGTAGTTAAAATTGAACTTGTCCATCTCGTTTCGCGAAAGCGCACTCTGGTCTACTTTATTGTACCATTTTAAAGCATACGGATACTTACCAGTTTCAAAATAGTATTCCGCCACATCCGCGAAGGCGGAGTTTCGCTTGGTAGAGGTAGGGTACTTTTCAACAAAGTCTTCCATTAGCCTATCCGCACCATACTGATTTAGGCGCACAGCTGCGTTGGCGACATAATAAGCACTGTTGGCCGCGGTCTCTTCATCTTTGGTAGTGGCCTGGACCTTTTCAAAAATGGTTTGTGCAGCCTGATACTGCTCATTATTGTACAGGGTCAGTGCATCCTGAAAATCTTTCTTCTCGTGGGTGTAAATCTTAGTTTCCTGGGCATTGACCGTCCAGAGTATTCCTGTAAAAAGAGGAATAAGAAAGGTAAGTTTTTTATGCATAGCGTTCTCTGACTATTATGAAATACCTAAGTATTACAAAGGATAACGACAAATATTGTACCTAAGTATGTACTGCGTAACAACAAAAGAAAAGAATTTAAAAAACCGTTCTTTAAAATCGCAGGGAACTTATTACTTTTATATCAACATTAAGACTATGGAAGAGACTGTTCTGGAGCTAAAGGACGCTGCTATTTTTCAAAAAGAAAGCCTTGTTTTGAGTGAGGTGAACATTGAGGTATCAAAGGGGGAGTTCGTCTACCTTATTGGTAAGACCGGAAGTGGAAAAAGTAGCTTTATGAAAACACTCTACGGTGATTTGCCCTTAAAAAAAGGCGAAGGTAAAATAGTGGATTTCAATCTAAAAAATTTAAAAGAAAACGATATCCCGTTCCTGAGACGTAAACTTGGCATCGTTTTTCAGGATTTTAAACTATTACCGGACAGGAACATTAACGAAAACATGCTTTTTGTATTAAAGGCTACAGGCTGGAAAGACAAAGCTAAAATGGATGCTCAAGTCCTTGAGGTCCTAGAAAAAGTGGGCATGAAGACCAAAGGTTTTAAGTTTCCGCATGAAATCTCCGGGGGTGAACAACAACGGGTTGCCATTGCTAGGGCCTTGTTGAACGACCCCGAACTGATTCTGGCGGATGAGCCTACTGGAAACCTAGACCCGCAGACCAGTGTAGAAGTCATGAAAGTACTTCAAGAAATCAATAAATCCGGACGTACCATCTTAATGGCCACCCACGATTACGCCTTAATCTTAAAATATCCTTCAAAGACCATTAAGTGCGACGCTAATCGTGTATTCGAAGTGGTACAAAAAGCCGTTTAAACTTTTCTTGCAATAATCATTCAGATTCCTAGCTTCATTTCATTCCTTTTAAACCGAAACTCCTATGCAAAACGAAGAAGAAAAAAGACTCCACGAACAACAGACCAAAAAGAAAGATTGGCTCAAATGGGGGCCTTATCTTAGTGAACGGCAGTGGGGAACGGTGCGGGAGGATTATAGCGCCAACGGAGACGCGTGGAACTATTTTCCACATGAACATGCCAGAAGCAGGGCCTATAGATGGGGAGAGGACGGTATTGCCGGTTTCTCCGACAGGTATTGCAATATCTGTTTCGGTATTGGACTATGGAATGGCAAAGACCCAATCATCAAGGAGCGTTTATTCGGACTAACCGGCCCACAGGGAAATCACGGAGAAGACGTCAAGGAATTATACTATTATTTGGCAAACACGCCTTCACATTCCTACATGAAACATTTGTACAAATATCCCCAAAAGAAATTTCCCTACGATAAGCTAGTAGCCGAAAACCAGAACAGGGGACGGAATGATCTAGAATATGAACTATTGGATACGGGTGTTTTTGATAACAATGCATATTTTGATGTCGTAACCGAATATGCCAAGGCAGATGAAAAGGATATCCTTATAAAGGTAACCGTAACCAATAGGCATACGGAGGCGGCCAACCTAACGCTCTTACCCACCTTGACCATGCGTAATCATTGGACCTTTAAAGAAATGTCCAGAAAACCTAAAATCCAGAAACGCATCCAAAACAAAGTGCCATATGTAGCCATTGACCATCCGTACGTAGGGAATTACCAACTCTATTTTGAGGAGGCAAATGAGTTACTCTTCACCGAAAACGAAACGAACCGGGAAAGTATTTATCTTCAGAAGAATAGTCACCCGTTTAAGAAGGACCTTTTTCATAAGGCCGTACTTTCCAGCGATTTCAAGTTGGCCACCAAGAATAAAAATGGGACCAAATTTGCGCCTAGGTATCAAATTACATTAGAAGGCGGACAATCTAAAACCCTTAAACTGCGCCTTTCAGAAAAGGCACTGAAAAATCCTTTGGGTGCATCTTTTGACGTCATTTTTAAGGAGCGAGAAGAAGAGTGCAATACCTTTTACAGTAATTTGGCACCAAAAGCTTCGGCCGACAAAAGAGCCGTTCTAAAACAAGCTTTCGCAGGGTTACTATGGACAAAACAATATTACAATTACGAGGTGGAGCAATGGTTAAAAGGAGATTCTAAAAATTCGCAACCACCCCAAGAACGCTTATCCGGAAGAAATAATAGTTGGAAAACCTTACGTAACCATGACGTACTCTCTATGCCAGATGCTTGGGAATATCCGTGGTATGCCGCTTGGGATTCTGCCTTTCATTGCGCTTCCTTTGCCCTTATAGACCCCGATTTTGCTAAGGAACAACTCCTATTGTTCACTAAGGAATGGTACATGGCACCCAACGGACAAATTCCCGCCTATGAATGGAACTTCAGTGATGTGAATCCGCCGGTACAGGCATGGTCCGCCCTACGTATTTACAAAACCGACAAACAAAAAACAGGTTCTAGCGATGTCAAGTTCTTAAAACGCATATTCAATAAGTTATCCTTGAACTTTACGTGGTGGGTAAACCGTTTGGACGGCAATAACAATAACGTATTCCAGGGAGGCTTTCTAGGACTGGACAATATTGGTGTTTTTGACCGTAGTCACGGTGTTCCCGGTAACGGTATCCTGGAACAAGTAGATGGTACGGCGTGGATGGCGCTCTACTGTTTGAATATGCTGGAGATGAGCCTTGAAATTGCCATGGTTGACGAAACCTATGAGGAAATGGCCACTAAGTATTTCGGACATTTTATATTCATAGCCGAGGCCTTGAACCAAATGGATAACAACTACGCCACCTGGGATGATAAGGAAGGCTTCTTCTATGATCGTCTGATTTTGCCAGACGGGCGTTCCGCTCCCATTAAAATAAGGTCTATAGCCGGCATGTTATCGCTTGCGGCGGTTTTGACCATTCAAAAAGAAACCTTGGATAAGCTTCCCAAGTTCAAGGCGAGTGTGGTATGGTTTAAAAAATACCGCTCAGAAAACCTTAAATACCCCGTAATTCAGGAATTTGCGGAGGGCGAAGATTTGTTGCTTTCTCTAGTTCCTAGAGATAGGATGCAGTTACTAATAAAGAGTTTGTTAGACGAAAAGGAATTTTTGAGTCCATACGGCATCAGGTCCCTTTCCAAGATTCATCAAAAACCGTACGAAATAGAAATCGAGGGCATCAATTATTCCATTAATTATGAGCCTGCGGAATCTACCGTATCGCTTTTTGGAGGAAACTCAAACTGGCGCGGGCCCGTTTGGATGCCTTTGAACTATCTTTTTATCCATTCCCTTCGAGAATATTTTAGTTACTGTGGTAACGACCTGAAATTTGAATATCCTACCGGCGGAACCAAAAAGTTGAATCTTCAAGAGATAAGCACGGAGCTGAGTAAGCGTCTTATTAAGATTTTTGAAAAGGACGAAAAAGGAAACAGACCCTTTAACGCCTTATACGAAACAACCTATCAAAAAGAACATTTTAAGGACCATATCCTTTTCTATGAATATTTCCATGGCGAAAACGGACGCGGCCTGGGAGCATCCCATCAAACCGGATGGACGGCCTTGGTGGCAAATCTGATAGATGAAATTGACAGTTAGGACTATGGTAGCGCCTATATGCCCAAACCATATTTTTCAGTTGGATATAAGATACCGTTCCTCAAGGTAAAAATACCCTTGTAAGGATCCTCCAATAATTCTAGGTGCCCGTCTAAATCGGCATATACAATATTGGGGCGTGAGAGCGCAAAATGAAGTCCTGCGGCTATACCAAGACCACACTCGTCTATACAGCCCACCATGGTCTCCAAATTAGCGGATTTTGCCACGGAATTAATGTGCATGCCCACCATGATACCTCCTACTTTCTGTAGTTTTATGTTGATCATATCCACACGTTCGTTCTGCGCCAAACGAAAAGCATCCGTTAATGTTTTAAGGCTTTCGTCCGCCATTACCGGTATGGAAACTTGGTCCGTAACCTGCCCCAACCGTTCCTCCGCTTCCACTTTTGTTGGCTGTTCAAAAATCTCAATACCAATAGCGGCCGTGGCTTTAACAAAAGCTATGGAATCTTTCACGGAATAGCCTTGGTTACCGTCAAAACGCCAAGTAATATCCGGATACGTTTCATAAAGCTTTTTCATTTTCTCCACATCCTCCTCTAGGTTGCTTCCCCCTTTAATCTTGATGATCGTAAAGCCTTGCCGCACATATTCCGAAGCGTGCTTTAAGGTCTCTTCCAATGGAAGGATTCCAATTGTAATGCTGGTCGCGATCTGATGTTGAAATCCACCCAAAAATTTATACAAGGGTACCTCCGCTTTTTTAGCGATCAAATCGAACAGGGCCAAATCTACCATAGCCAAAGAAGAGGCCCTTTTGCCCAATACCTGTTTCAACTCCATCAATAAAAAGGCGTAGGTAAAGGGGTCCTTTCCTATTAGGTAATCCGTAATCTCATGGTTAATGGCTTTTTCTACATCCTCAGGTGTCTCCCCGGTTACCACTTTATCAGGTGCGGCGCATCCGTAGCCCACCCATTTCCCATCCGTTTCTATCTTTAGAATGAAATTAGTGGTTCGGTCTATGGTCTCGTAAGCAATCGTATAGGGAACGGCCAATTTTAAATCAAGACGTTCGTAAGAAATTCTTGTGATTTTCATTTTAGCTTTTCCATAAGCAAGTGAACCAATTCCTTTGCTCCATATTCCAGTACATCGAATGCTGGGAGTTTGGTCTCCAAGGTAATCTGTTTGCATGCTTCAGGTATTTCCTCCTTGGTCATACCTTCATGATTTACCGTAATGGCAATGACTTCTTTTCCTGAAATTACTTGAATTGCATTTATCTGTTCCTTCAAAGAGTGCATTTTATAACCTGGAAAACCGTCATATTCCACACGTGTGGGTGCGTGTTGTAAAATCACATAATCGGGGCGACCCGCAGCCAAAATTTCGAATCCGCCAGGATAGGCCGGGTTCATTAGACTGCCCTGACCTTCAATGACGATTACATCAGGAGACTCGTTCTTAAAAGCACTGACCACGGCATGTTCTATTTCTCCCGAAACAAAATCGTTGATGCAACTGTCCATTACCATACTGTATTTGGCACCCTGCATCCAGCCGGTCTGTCCGGTCCCTATCATTTCCGCCTTTTTTCCGGCAGCTCTAAAAGCGTGCACCAACAACCAAGCAGTGGTTCGTTTTCCCAAAGCGGAATCCGTACCCAATACGGCCAGTTTTAAACAATCTACCTTTTCAATAGCACCCGTAAAGAAATGGAGTTTATCACGGTCCGGTGTTTTTCTGATGTCCCGTACCTGACAATTATTTTTTCGAGCCACAGCCATTACATCCGAATCATTGGTGAGAAAATCATGGAGCCCACTATCCACGTTCCATCCTTTTTCCAACGCTTTTCTAATAGTAGCTTTGGCCACTTGGGGTAAGCGACCACCGTCCGGTGCAAGTCCTATGACCAAATAAGTTGGCATGTTATCCGTGACGCTTAATTCCGTAACCGCTGTTTCAAGATCACTGAAAATAGGAATATTATTGGGTCTTCCGTCCAGAACATCACCAGCGTCCTTACCGGCATATTTTTCATCAAGCACCCCCACTATTTCGTACCGTTCCGTAAAACGTACGAGACCATGGGCCGTTTTTCCGTTCGGTGTATTAAAAGCGCCTTCGCAGTATACCAGGGCTTTACCATCTATTACTTTTTTCATGCTATATTTTTAGTTGTGATTCTCTTCTAAAAAGGAATCCATTAATGTTTTGCAGTGAGCACGGCCACAAAACGGTCGGGCTCCAAATTTAATTCTTCATCTAATTCCAACAAGCCTATTAAGCCTGCCGTAGCCGCCGGCAGGATTTTAAAACCTTCTTTTTTTGCCAATAATGCCGTCATTTCACGTAATTTCTTATCGCTGATATTGTAGGCACTTCCGTTGGATTCCTTTAAAGCATATAAGGCTTCTTCGCCATCAAAACTGTGCCAGTTGATCAAAGGTTCGTTATAGACGGTCTCCTTGATTTTATCCGGATTCAAATCCTTACAATGGTCCAATCCTTGCAAAAAGGATTGAACGATAGGGTTTTTAAAGGACGAAGAGGCCGCGACCATCTTGGGTATCCGTGATGTTTTACCACGCTTGTACAAGCTAACGAATCCTCTATAGATTCCAGCGAACAAAGTACCGTTGGAAACCGGAACGGCACAATATTTTGGTGCGTCTCCTAAATCTTCGAAAATCTCCTGGGCAATTTGCGCATAAGCGGATATCTGCAACGGTGTATTGGAACCGCCAGGATTGGCATCGTACCATCCATTCCGACTAGCGTGCTCCGTGCTTTTCATCACCACCTCTTCATAGCTTCCCGGTAATCGAATAATTTCGGCGTTCAAACGTTCAATCTCCTCGATTCTGTCCGTGTGATAGGTTTCCGGTATGTATACTTTACATGCTATGCCCGCTAAATCTGCCGCTAAAGCCATTGCCACACCATAATTACCGCAAGTAGCCAGGGAAACCACCTTATATTCCCTACGTAATGCGTCATACAACTGTGCAAAAGCAATTCTGTCCTTTTGTGTACCGGTAGGGTTATCTCCTTCGTACTTTATATAAAGCTGGCGCACATCGAACTCTCGTTCCAAGGTCTTTGCCCTACTCAGTCCCGTATCCCCAACTTCTAAGCTGATGATATCCTCATAACACTCCAATCTATCCACCAGGGATTTTGTAGTATCCTTAACCCAAACACTTAGTTTTCTGGCTTCGGATGACACTTTATTCTCTGCGGATTTTACGCCGTCCTTTAGGTTCATTTTTTAGAATTCCGTTCCTTTTTAAGGTACATTATTTAGACTGATAAATACAATTAAAATTTAAATTTTATTTCTTGAAAAATTGGTGCATAGGTACATTATTTTTAACCTTCATTTCCGAATTTAACATATTTTCTAAGTGCCTCTGGTTGCACTCAGCCATTCTATTGGGTTTGTCGACAAGCGGCATACATCAAAAATTAACATACTACCTGTCAGTGGATTATCTACTTTTGACTACATTTTTAAACCATGATAAAATCAATGAAATCAAAACGTTTCTTTTTCGTTTTCTCGCTTATTGCAGGCACTTTGGTATCGGCTCAAAATGAGCTACCCATACCTACCGAGGATACTAGAATAAAACCACTATCCAAACTTTTAGACAGTTCTTTACAAACCAAGCTTGAAAGTGAGTTAGCGGCACATGCCGATTGGAATAGGCTCATATCCCAGAAAAAAATGGCCGTAGGCATTGTAGATTTAAGCGACCCTGACAATGTGCGCTTTGCCCGTGTAAACGGTAACCATATGATGTATGCCGCAAGTTTACCTAAAATTGCCATTCTTTTGGCCGCAATGGATGCCATTGATAAAGGCGAGCTTAAAGAAACAGCCGAAGTAAAAAAAGACATGCGTCTTATGATCAGCAAATCTAACAACGCCGCATCTACGCGTATGATAGACCGTGTTGGCTATGCGAAGTTAGAGGCGGTCATGACGGACCCAAAATATAATTTTTACGATGAGGATAAGGGTGGTGGTCTTTGGGTAGGCAAGCGTTATGGAGGAGGAGGCAATACCAATAGGGAACCTCTTAAAAACTTAAGCCATGCGGCCACGGTAACACAAGTATGTAGATACTACTATTTATTGGCGAACGGAAAATTGGTCAATGAAAAGCGTTCCGAACAAATGTTGGCTATTATGGAAGACCCGGAATTACATCACAAGTTCGTAAACACTTTGGACCAAATTGCGCCCAATGCACGATTGTTCCGCAAATCTGGCTCATGGAGAACCTACCATTCCGATTCCATATTGGTTTGGGGCGAAAATTCCGAACGCAGATATATTCTAGTAGCGTTGATCGATGATCCTAGCGGAGAACAAATTATCAGAAGTTTGGTAAAACCCATTGAGAAGGTTTTAAAAAAGCCAGTACTTTAGTAGCCGGAAACTAAAAGTGTTCCGCCAGGCGGATGATTAAAAATTTAGTAAAGAAGCTATTTGATATACGGGAGGGCGAATTCAAAGTATGCCTTTGGATGCTCTCCTATATCTTTTTGACCATAACGGTTTTATTGATCATAAAGCCCACCGTAAATGCACTATTCCTTTCTGAACTTGGTGTGGAGCAATTACCTTTTGCCTTTTTATTGGTGGCCGTTACGGCCATGGTCAGTTCTTTTTTCTACTCCCGTGCCGTATCCAAATATGCGCTCAATAAGGTTATTAAGACCACCTTAATAAGTTCTATCGTAATTCTTCTAGGTCTGGGAATCCTATTGACCTTGAACATCGTCAATATCTTTGTCCTGTACTTTTTTTATACCTGGGTAGCCATTTATGCGGTACTTTCCGCGTCACAATTCTGGGTGTTGGCCAATTTGGTATACAACGTTAGAGAAGCAAAACGACTTTTTGGGTTCATAGGTTCTGGTGCCATCATGGGCGGAATCCTAGGAGGGTACCTTACCTCGATTCTCGCGCCCTATATAGGCAATGAAAATCTGGTCTTTATTGCGGCATTCCTATTATTTTTCTGTATACCCTTATTACAAAAGGTCTGGATTAACCGCGTTAAAAACCTAGGTGACTTTAAAGAGAAAAAAAGAACGGTCAGCACTGCAGAGCGACCATTACGCCTTGTTTTAAAATCAAAACACCTGAGCTACATTGCGTGTATCGTGGCAGTAAGTGTACTGGTCGCTAAGTTGGTGGATTATCTGTTCAGCGATTTTGCGGCGGCGACGTTTGAGGATGCGGATGAACTCACTGCTTTCTTCGCATTTTGGTTTTCAACCTTCAATCTATTGTCCCTCGTCATACAGTTATTCTTCACCCACCGTATTGTAGGCATTTGGGGTGTCGGATTTTCACTTTTATTACTTCCGATAGGTATTTTTGGCGGGAGCATTTTCTTTTTACTCTTACCGGAGCTTTCTGCGGTTGTGGTCATCAAGGCTATGGACGGTATCCTGAAACAATCCGTTCATAAAAGCGCTTCGGAACTATTGGCACTGCCCCTACCCTTTGAGTTGAAGAACAAGACCAAGTCCTTTATAGATGTGGTCGTAGACAGTATCGCTACCGGTATTGCCGGTTGTCTACTAATTTTTGTCATTCGGGGGTTGGATTTACCCACCTTCTATATTGGAGTGCTTATTTTGGCCCTAGTGGTACTTTGGTTGTTCTTTATTTTCAAAGTTCGAAAGGAATACTATCGGACTTTCCGAACCAACCTGGAAATCCTCACGGATAAAAAAACGAACACAAAAAAGTCTTCGGAAAAACCGGCCTCGGTGGTACGGGGAATGCGTACCGTTTTTAATAACGGAACGGAAGAACAAATTCTTTTTATGCTCCAAAAACTGATGGAAATCAACGATAAGCGTTTTGAGGAAGATGTAGAACGCCTTTTAGACCATCCGTCCGTACAAGTAAAGACCGCCGCCATCCAGAACCTATATTTCCTGAACAGTAAAAGTATGACCGCCGATATTGGTCAACTTTTAAAGATAGATAATCATGAGCTTACTGTGGCGACCTTGGCCTATGTATTGCGGTTTGCAGAAAAGGAATCGGAATTTGTGTACGAACAATACCTTAACCATACCAACACTAGAATCGCGAATGCCGCCCTATATTGTTTGGCTAGGGAAGTGCGGGATAATTTCGCTCTACAAAAACAATTTAACGTAAGAGCACTGCTGGAGCAGCAGCTAAAGAATATAGGCACCGGAGATGTGCCGATCGAAGACATAAAACCGCTTATTGAGACCATCGGGGTGGCCAACTTGCCCCATTTTTATCCGGTGCTTCTAACATATCTTGAACATCCGGATCCGGAAATAGTCGCTGAAACCATTAGGGCCATGGGGCAAAGCATGCACCCTATGTTTTTAACGGAACTCCTTCCTTTTCTTGCTAATAAGCAGCAAAGAAAAACTACGGTCAAGGCTCTACAACATTACGGACCAAAATTATTACCGGTACTTACGGAGAACGTTCAAAAAAGAAAACAGCCCTTACCGGTGTTACGCTTTATTCCTATGGTGATACAGTCCTTTAGTTCGCAGCAGGCCGTAAAAAGCTTGCTCCTACTTTTAAAAGATACCGATTTGAACATTCGCCTAGAGGTGGTCCGAGCCTTGAGTACCATGCGCAGCTCTCATCCGGAATTGAAATTTAACCGGTACAAAGTGGTATCCAGTATCTATGAAGAATGCAAGCTGCACCACCAGACCTTGGCAGCCATGCATACCCAAATCATTATTTCCTATCGGAACCGAAAAAAGTCCAGAAAGGAAATCAGCGATGCGGAGCGCGAAGCACGTACCAGTCTTTTGGAACTGTTAGAACGAAGGTTGGATGCCGGTCTGGAACGTATTTTTAAACTCTTGGGTCTACGCTATCGCCAAACCGATATCAATATTGCTTATGAAGGCCTCCTGAGCGAAAAAGAGGAAGCGCAAACCAATGCCATCGAATTTTTAGACAACCTTTTAACGGGCGACCTTAAACGGAAACTGCTACCCATTATAGAAGACTCCGCAGTGGATATTTCCTCGGAGGCCGAACTTCAAAAAATTAAGCATAAGATTCCGACAGAGCTAGAATGTTTTCAACTGCTACTACAGGAAAACGACCTTAAAGTAAAATTGGCCGTACTCTACCTTATCGCACAACAGAAAGAGGTAAAGTACCTGCCTATCGTAGAAAGGTATACGGATAGCGAAGATCTCAAATTAAGGACTTTTGCGAGAGAGGCTAAGGAAGCGTTGGTTTAAGGAAAAACGAATAGTCTTAGCTTTAGCGAACTGGACTAGGGCTTTTCATAGGAGCTTATTGTTATCTGCTGGCTTTTTATTAATTAGATACTGCCATCCGTTCTATTTTCAAGACATGGCTTTATCCTCAGAACAATCAAATAACCAAGTACCAACCCGATAAAAGAAAATATCAAATCATTCACATCATAGACATTGTTTCCACCTAAGTTATGAAATTTTAATTCTTGGGTAGTGACATAAATTCCGGCTAGTACAACAGCGAGAACATAGACTAATTTTGGCTTTATTTGATTTTGCTTGCTCAGTTTATCGTTTACAATCAATCCTATTCCTGTCAGAGTTAAAGTTCCAATTATACCTTCAAAAAAATTAGGTAACGAGAGCAACGCTATTTTAAAAAAATCAGGTGAGTTGCTTTTCAAAACACTAGGCCTAATAAATTTAAAAAAGACGAAAATGGGTATGATGATAAGCTCTACGCAAGCTAACTTCATTATATCCCCCATCCTTTCGTTCATAGTGTTTTTTCCTTTTTGCTAACGCTTGGGCCATAAAGAGTATGGAAGCAAACTAGCGTTTGT
The DNA here is from genome assembly GCF_002742365.1 of Maribacter sp. 4U21. Classification (NCBI taxonomy): domain Bacteria; kingdom Pseudomonadati; phylum Bacteroidota; class Flavobacteriia; order Flavobacteriales; family Flavobacteriaceae; genus Maribacter; species Maribacter sp. 4U21. The sequence continues at coordinate 19,194 of NZ_MDGN01000022.1, read as the reverse complement.
TTTCAGCCACACTCGTAGCGAAATATTCTTGTTTTGATTTATTTTCTCCTATCCAAAGCAACACCAAAACTTCGGGGTTAAAAATTTAGCGACATCCTAAAAATATACAAACCCAGCGGTTAAGCTAGAAGTCCGTATGGTTTAATAAGTTGCGTTGGTAATAGTGTTTTTGCGTCCAGATTAGCCTATATTTTTCAAATCCTGTTTTCCGACAATTTCCATGATATCCAACGTATGATTGTTGATTTTGTAGTAAATACTGTCCGAACCGCAAACACATCTCCGATATCCTTTATTAATAAATTCAACAGGTTCAAATGAATAAAGTTTTTGTGCAATTATGTCAAAATATTTAAAAAACGTTTCGAAAAATACGTACGCTTATTTTAATCCTTTTTTTTCCGCTAAAGGCTTGTGCAACGATTACCACTGTTGGGTGTAGTTATTTTTATTCAAAGATTTTAAAAATTCATCCGCAGTCATAACAGGTAATAAGGATTTTTTAAAGTCCTTTCCATTTCGTGTTATTATAATTTCGCATTCCGATTCTGTTGCACTAAAATATTGTAATGCATCTTCAAAATCTTTAATCGAAGAATTGAGCCCTTTTTCGATTGTTTGTTCATCGAGTGAGCATATTTCACAGATTATCTTAAACTTTCTTAGTTTTTCCCTTGCTATTTTTACATTTTCAAATTTTGCTATAAAGTAGTTTACGGTTGCAAATGAAATGGGGGAAACGACCATTGTTATTTTTTCCTTTTCTGCCAACGTTGCAATTTTCGCAATTAGTTCATAAAATGGTTTTCGCTCTCCTAAAAAGTCAAGCATAACATTAGTATCTATAAAAACCCTTTTGCTCATTGATATTTCTCAATTAAATAGTCAGAATATTCTTTTTTATAGTCGAAATCCGCTGGGGTTTCAATTCCAGTTGAGATACTTTTCACAAAAGGTGAAATCTCAAATTCAGAGGCGTCATTTTCAGAAGTCAAAGATTGTAAATAAGCCTCAACAATTCGTGATAAACTCATTTTTCTATTGGAAGCATATTCTTTGGCTTTTTCAATAATCCTTTGATTAAGCTTTAAAGTCAGTTTCGTATCCATAATTAATCTTTTTATACGTACAAATATAAAAAAATAATCCGTATTGCTATATTCATCAATGACTTTTAATGTGCGGTTTAATTACATACTACGGTTGAGCTAAGGGCAATGGGAAGCGAGAATGCAATTCCAGATGCGCCACGACGCGCAGCAAAATCTTTTTGTTTTGATTTATTTTTTTCAATCCAGAGCATTCCCAAAACTTAGGGATCAAAGATTTAGCGACATTCTAAAAATATACAAACCCAGCGGTTAAGCTAAAAGTCCGTATGGTTTAATAAGTTGTGTTGGTAATAGTGTTTTTGCGTCCAGGTTAGCGTATATTTTTCAAATTCTGTTTTCCGACAATTGCCATGATATCCACCGAATCATTCTTGATTTTGTAGTAAATACTGTCCGAACCGCAAACACATCTCCGGTACCCCTTCTTAATAAATTCAACAGATTCAAATGAATAAGGTCTTTGTGCAATTATGTCAAAATATTTAAAAAACGTTTCGAAATATATGTCCGCTTGTTGTACTCCAAATTTTTTGATTCCATAGCGATGAATGCGTATCAGGTCATCCTTTGCGTCATTACTTAATCTATACTTGGTCATTAAGTCTAGACTTGGATTGCGTTAAGATTTGTTCCTTGCTATCATTGGTAAATCCGCTATTTTCAGACTTTTCCAATTTAGCTCTAATCCAGTCAATTTCGATTTGTTGATTTCTAGCCTGACGAATTAAATCATTAACAAGTTCACTTTTACTTGAGTATTCTTGATTATCAACTTGTGTCTTTAACCATTCATCATTGGGTCGTGTGAAAGATATGCTCTGTCTAGCCATAATATTTAATTTTGATGTTAATTTACACCATAATCGAACCAGATACAAATTTTTACACTATTGTTGTCAACTATTTGGTTCGTTGCTTTGATTCGTCCGAAGGACAATCCGGTCGAACCTAAACTAGCTCGAATATACCTTTGCGGTACGGGCGGAGATACCTGAAATTCTAACGAAAACAGGTGGGAATTAGGATGGTATGCTTGTTTTGGAACCGGCAGTGAAAAGTGTTGTCCAAGACTTGTATTCAATTTTACCAAGGCATCGAAAATTCACCTTCCAATTCTAAAGGCGCAACAAAAAAGACCCCTAATGAGGCTTATAGCGATCCGTTTTATAAGGATAAGGGGTTTATGCCAGGGACACCTTTGTTACAGTTTATTTCTGGTATTCTATTTCCCATATGGATTTGAAAGTTGGACTAAAGGTCTTTTCAATTCTAATTGGTAGACCGTCCACATCGAACTCATATTCCCGCTGCAATTGACTCCCTGCACTAACAATATACTTCGTTAAGTCAACAGTGTCCTCATGAGAAACAACTCCACTTCCACTTCGTACTATTTGATTGTTGAGACTTCCATAGAATTTACCCCAAAAATTTTTCCAAGGCCCTTTTGGCATGGGATTATCCAAATAAACATGTTCAAATTCCAGGGTATTTGTTGGGTATTGTACAATTTTTGAAATAGGGAGACCATCTTCTAAAGTAATTTCAGCGGGTATACCATTATCCGATTTGTAAATGAACCCATCATCGTTTAAATAGTATTTGGATAGCATTAATCGATTACCATTTGAATCTACAAGTTCATTTTCTATGAGGTCATTTGAATAAGTTATGTTCGTATAGATAATGTCCGAAAACTGATTTCTAATTATTTCTATTGAAACTAGTTTATTGTTTTCATAGCCAAAGTTATTTATCGTTCTAATTGAGCCATCTGAGTTGTGATTGGTGCGGTTTTGTATAAGTCCATTTTCTCCATATTTATAGGTCGTATAATTTTGCAACATACCTACTGCATCAAAACCCTCTTCTCGCACTACTTTGTTCTCTTCGAATTGAAATTCGACGCGCGCAGCCAAATTTCCATCTACAATATTCTCATAGATAATCTTTGAGAAAAAGATTGACTCTTCAGTTTCAGTAGGTTGCTCTTCTTCTGAATCTGAATTATCCGATTGTTCTTCGCTTGACTCGGTAATTTCTATTTCCTCTTTTATTGAAGAATCAGAACTTGAACATCCAGTTGTTATTGAGATAAATAGTACAGTTGAAATTTGAAATAATTTCTTAATCATTTTTTAAATTGTTTTTAACAATTGAAAATAGACCATATGATCTATATATCTTTTTTAGGTACAATGTAGTGAAAATCGTTTCAGTCTCCTTATTCATTCATCATAGTCGTATCGTATGCGATTACAAGCGAAAACAAACGTTTATCCTTGAATAAAAAAGACCATATTCATCAAAGTAGCGTGCTTATGAGTAGTGTCTACAAGTACCCCATTATTTCCGAATGATCTTATCGATATTTCCTGCCAAATACATATGGTCGCTAGCGGAGTTCTTACGCAGCACATTGGTCATCAACACCACCATATATTTGCAATTATCCGGGTGCTCCACGATGGCTACGGAGTTCATAAAATTGGTAACGTTGCCCATATACTTGCCACAGGCCTCCCCTTTACTTCGGTCACATTTATACAAGGAACCGGATTTAAAGTAAACGGCAGCTTCCTTTAATGCCGGTGCTTGGGCGTAGCGTATTCGGCGGTCCGTCATATACATTAACCGTTTCATCTCTAGGCTAGACTGATCGTCTACCACCTTGCCCTGCTCCAGCTGCACCAAGAACTTCATGAGCCCCTGTGGCGAGCCGATACTGCCTCCTTTATCTCCCACGAAGGTATTGGCACCTCGGGTAAAAAAACTACCCAATCGCCATTCGTCCGCCGTAATTCCCAAATCCCGTAAGGGCAGATTCACCACGTCGTTACCTAGGTCCGTTAACTCCTTTCTCGGGGTTTCCTTAAAATAGGCATCGGTCTCTTCTTGGGTCAGCTCCGGATATTGCTCGCCAAAAGCGGCCATTAAGAGTACTTCGCGCCAAACAATACTCGCTGCTCCGTTATTGCTTACGGAGAGCATATGGTCTGCCCATTCATAAAGGGTGAATACATCACTGGCAACGACCTGCCGCTTTACCAAGGTATTCTTTTCTATATTGTAAATTGGAACGGTATGCTCGTCCGTTAGACCCCATACACCAGCTTTGACCGATTTATTTTTTAATAAGTCCGTACGTTTTTCCCAAGAATCGGGATAAATTTTAGCCAGTTGCACAAACAACCCGTTCAAGACAGCCAACTTGCCAACACTCCCCGGTTGGTAACCAGCGGTTTCGTTCCGTTCCGCATACCTAATATTGTTCACGTCGGAGATATCCAAGACCGTAAGCGAGTAACTTTTATCGAGTCCACGAAAAAGTCCGCTAATCTCCTTTTGAAAATCGGAATCTATGGTCATAAGAGCCATGGCACTATCCGCCTTTCTGTCCAAAAGGTTCAGGTGAATATCGCTCCAAGATTTCATAGCACCGGCAGGTAAAGCGGTAGCATCCTTGATTTCGCCGTTCTTAATACGCTCCAAACGTTTTAGGCGTTTGATGCCCGTAAGCTCGTAACCGTCTATAGGATAGTAAGTATAGATGGTAAAGGCGGAACCTAAAATGAACAGGAACAGCAATATGGTGATTTTTTTCATGATATTTTCTTAGAAAGTGAGATGGATTTGTTGGTGTCTATTTTTGGGGTGATGGACTCCAGATACCCCGAGCTGACCGCCTTTTTATTCTCCACAAAGGGACGTATTTGAAACAACCATAGCTTGTCGTTTTTAAAACCGAGTTCCACATCGTACGCTCCCCCGTAATCCGAATTCGTAGCTTCTGGCAGGGTTTTTCTAATGGTATGGGCCAGTTCCCTAATTGCATTGATATTCTTGATGTTCAAGACGGATTGCTGAAACGAGGCCGATTTTTTGCCCGTTCCCCCGGTAGCCGGTAAACTATTGTAAAACGGGTCTCTGGCAGGTGCCAACAAACGTGCGCCACTTTTTTGGTAAATGGTATAGGTCTCCGCAGATTGCCCGTCTACGGCACCACCGGCACCACGGCTAAACGCCACGGTCATATCCGCCTCGTTGCCAGAATTGATACCTTTCGTTATCAATACCCCGGAATAGTCCACATCCACACTTGGTATGACCAAAATAGACGGAAAGACATTCTCCGGATTCAATAAATATTTCTGACGCCATTTAAAACTGCGCTCCGTGTAGGGCGATGCCCAAACCTCTTTTACGCCTGATAAAATTTTATCCTTATCCAACACATTGAACAGGGTAAGATTAAGACCGGCACCTGTAAAGTCTTTAAGGTCTTCCATGTTGGTGTCACTACGTAGGAACACGGGAATCTCCCCAAGGGGTTTGCCTAGGATATCCTTGAACTTCGTTTCTATTTCCGATAAAAACGTACTTTTTAGCGGCATCTTTTTAATAGCATCGCGTAAGGTTTCCAACTGGCGTAACTGAAAGTTTTCTACTTCGGGTTCGGCAACACCTGCCGTCCTCATTTTTTCGGCCTCCGCGAACATATCGTTCAGGTAGGTCCAGTAGGATTTTCCTTGTTCCGGCATTTCTTGGTTCATAAGGTCCCTAAAAATCCCGAACGGAATTACCAGTCCCTCTACCACTTGCTCCGGAAACATCTTTTTCAATTGTCCCAAATTAGCTGCCTTGGGACCGCAGAGTGCTCCGGAATCACTGGCATCTACGTTACGCATGTTCAACACGCTTGTATTGTCCAGTCGTATTTTTTCTATAGGTACCGCTATCTTATCCGTATTACGCTCCTTCTTCGTAAAAAGGGCACGCTCCTGGTCCGTCATTTGTGCTTCTGGTTTAAGGATAACATTGCCCTTATTGGAAACCGCATAGAAAACACGTTGCCCATCATATTGCTTTAGACTTTGCAAATTTTCATCTGAAAGTGCCGCATTGGGGATACCAAGGTTACGTGCCAATAATTGTACATGGGAAACCATATTCCCCTCTGCCACGGTGGCAATGCCAGCAACCGGTTTTAAATCTGACGGGGAACGCTGAAAAATATAGATTTTATCGGAAGACACTTCAATATCCTCGGATGAACCTCCGATAACAACTAGCTCTCCAAAAGCGTAACCGGGATTAAGACCACGGAAGGTACTTTGGTTGGGAATGGCCATTACTTTATTGGTCAGGGCAGATTCCCTAGCGATAAAATCGCCCAATTCGCCAACACTTTTGCCCAAATGCAAAGCAATGGAACCTCTGATACGGTCATCTATAAAACCATAGGCCTTGGGTTCAAATCCGGTATAGGTGTCCACGATATGTTGGTAGTTCGCCTTTACCATGGCGGCACTCCATTCTACGGCTCCCCTGGCGGTTTCCAAAACCGTCGTAAGCTCGGCTAAGGATAATTGTTCCTTTTCAAACTGACTCAGGGTGCCTATTATCTCGTTCCATTCCCAAAGCTCTATATAACCAGCACCAGCAGCAGCAGTCCCTAAGGCACATATTTTCTCTAGCTGTTCGCTGACCGTATCCGGCACCCATTGTTGGGCATTCTGAAATAAAATTTCCTCCAATTTTAAGCTCACCTCCAACAACTGTAAGCGGGCCATAGGACGTTTCTCCTCTACAAGACCTTCCCTGATATCTAAAAGTAACTGCGCCGTCTGGGAAACTAAGGCATCGGCAGCGTTGGTCGTTGCCATGTTTTTTGCATAGGCCACAATTTTATCGCCCAAAACGGTACCATGTGTCAATTTGGCCTTTTCCATTAGCTTCTCGCCATCTACCGGAGCAAAAAACACGTTCATTGTGGTTACGAGTCCGTCCAGTTTTTTGCTTAGATCCACCGTTAGTTTACTCCCGTTTTTTTGTTTGAACTCGATTACTTTTTGAATGTCCTCTTTTTCCGGTAGGCTATGGATTTTAACACGAAGGTCCATAAAAGGCAAGTACATATCGGAAATAACCTTGGATTGGCTTCGCATTAGTTGGGAAATATTATCATCCCCACTATGGGGTACATCCCTTATGGACTGCCTTACCAGAAAATACTGTTCGGTCAGAACCTTATCCTTTGCCAATAACCATTTATAAAAATCGATGCCCCATGCTTCCTCGTCCTCTACCTGTACCGCCCCACGGTAAAACTGTCCTTTTTGGTTTACCCAACCATTATCCACACTGCGCAAATACTTGTCTAGCTGATACTGTTTCAATCGGGATTGATTCTTATCCGCATCCCAAAACTCCTCCTTTGAGGTGTACGCTAAGATTTGTCCGATATAAATATGATGGTCTTTTCCTAAAGCGACCACCTTATCTTTATAGCGTGCATGCTGCACCCCTGGCCCAATATTATCGGGGCATGGGTCTTTAGGCGCCCTTATGCTGCCGTCCGTACAAAACCAACGAATATCCTTGTAGGGACCTCGAATATCGTTCTTATAGGCATTAATCTGATCGGTGATTTTTGTATTTCTTAGTTCATTTTGACCGTAGGCAAACGTAGACCCCCATAAAATGAACAGAACGGCGTAGTATTTTAATTTCATTTAATTCTAAGTAAGCAATTCCTGATTGTCAATCAAAGGTAGCATCTATTTGAATCAATATTGATTTTATTGCGAAATAATCAACTAAAAAATACAGACCTTAGGCTACTGTATATCAGTAAAATACAATCAAATAAAAATGTCATAAATAAATCATAAAAAAAGACATTCGTATGTATTTATTCATTTCATTTACAGCGAAAATAGACTCCTATCGGGGTCATAACTTCAAGAAAAAATAATATTAAGCTAAATAAAAAAAATATGAAAACAGTACTACTTGCTATGCTATTGACCGCCTCTTCTATCTCTAATTTGATGGTACAGGAAACCGAAAAAACAATTGCTACCTACGTGGGGTATGAGGATAGTCTCTACAGTTTCACCGATAAAGACGGTTACTCCATTGAGTTTAACCACATCAGCGATGAAGCACAAAAAGCATACGATTTGACGGATAAGAAATACGTTGGAAAACTATTTCAAATAACCCATGTAAGCGAAACTGAAACAGACGAGCTAGATGAGGATATTACGGTAAATTCAATTGTTGCCTTAAAATACTTGGAATAGTTAAATCAACAAAGGCTTAAGCCTCCTTTTTGTTTTTACACCCTTATAAAGCGCCGGACCACCATCAAATTCCTTGGAGCCAATTCTTTTTTGTTACTTTGCGCAAAAGTTTAAAAGAAAATAATGGCAGTTCTTGGAATTGATATAGGTGGCTCGGGAATTAAAGGAGCTTTGGTAGATTTGGAAACCGGTGAAATGCTGACCGAACGCCATCGGATTAAAACACCCGCTGGAAGAACTCCAGAGGATATGGCGGATGTGGTAAACCAAATTATACAACATTTTGACTATAAGGGAAAAGTAGGGTGCGGTTTTCCAACGGTGATTAAAAAAGGTGTGTGTAAGTCTCCTGGAAATCTGGATAAAAGTTGGCTTAACCTTAATGTAGAAGAGCTTTTGGAAAAGAAGACGGGCCTTGACTTTACGGTCATCAACGACGCCGATGCCGCAGGATATGCCACCATGACCTATGGTATTGGAAAAGGAGAAAAGGGTCTTGTGGTGATGATTACCATTGGAACCGGATTGGGTAGCGGTGCTTTTCTGGACGGTAGGTTAATCCCGAATTTTGAGCTAGGCCAAATACCCTATAAGAAATATAAAAAAATAGAATTATGGGCCGCCGCTTCGGCAAAGGAAAGAGAAGAACTCAGCTATAAGGAATGGGGAAAACGATTTAATAAATTCCTAGAGTACGTGGATTTGATTATAGCACCAGACTTGATTATTTTAGGCGGTGGCACCTCTAAGAATTTTGATGAGTTTAAAGAATATATCACCATAGAAACTCCGGTAATACCAGCGGAACTTAGGAACCAAGCAGGGATTATCGGTGCCGCTGCGGCGACGTTACACAAGGCTCCTAAAGTTTAGGTTTCAGAAAATATACAATATGAATATAAAAAAGCCCAAGCAGTTGCTTGGGCTTTTTCGTGACAATAAGTTCCTTAACTTACTCTACAATCTTTGCTCCTTCAGGAACATCAAAGAAGTCTTTGGATACTTGTTCCTCAAAGTGTATGTCAGAAACATCGATTTTGGTAATATATTCCCCTGGTGTTTCCTCATCCGTAAGCCAATGGGTTTTATATCCTGTAGGGAATAGAATTCCTTCAACCGTAGTAGCACCGATTACCTCCATGAACTTTTCAGGTAGATGTCCACCATCCTTAAAATAAGCAGGATACGAAACAATATAACGTATGGCCGTTAGTTGGTGCGTATCTTCTTTAAAGTAAAGAATGTAATAGTCATCCGGAGCATCTCCCGTACCGGCATCAAATGTAACTTTGACCACATCTTGAGGCGATCTTTTATATGTCTTCTGCGGAAGCAATTCTAAATTCACCCCTTCACCATCTAAAATAAAGGGTTGTCCTAAAAAGTAGATAGGTGTCAAGGCCCAAAATTTAGTATCGTACTTGAACGCCAAACTATCCGCCGCTTTGACCCAAGCGGTAGTTCCGGACCAACCATAATGCGCTGTGCTGTCCGTTGCACTTGTATGTCTTGCCTTATTGCTCCAAGTATCCACGGTCTGGTAGCTATCCCGTTGCGCCTTGGTCGTATCCAAGGGCTGGTAATTAAACCTGAACGACAATGGTCCGTTACCGTACCAGATAGCCAAACCGCCATGCGCTTCCATGGCATTCCAGACCACCTTACCCGCGTCTGTTCCATTCAACCTTGCTTTGGACTTCGCAACCCGATTGGTAATCCAGGCAGTAGGAACGGTAGCATTTGCGCTCATGGCTTCATTGGCCATTCTGTCTTTGTCCTCTGCGTTCTTAGGCGTCTCCTTGCATCCTAAAAAAACGCTTAAAACAATAAGTGTAAGTAGTTTTAAATGGGTGTTCTTCATGTTGATTGTTTTAAAGATTCTTTGTCGTAAAATAGGTAACAACATTTCATAAAAAAAGCCCTGAAAAGTTCAGGGCTTTGAATTAGGCTATTTTGTTTCGCTTCCGATCTACTTCTGTCAGGAATATTTTTCGGAGTCTCAAGTGCTTTGGGGTAACCTCCACATACTCATCTTTCTGAATATACTCCAAAGCCTCTTCCAACGAAAATTTAATCGCGGGAACAATTTTAGCTTTATCGTCCGCTCCTGAAGAACGTACGTTAGATAACTTCTTGGTTTTTGTAATATTGATGGTCATATCGTCACCACGAGAATTCTCGCCAATGACCTGACCTTCATAAATATCTTCACCTGGATCTACAAAAAATTTACCTCTGTCCTGTAATTTGTCAATTGAATACGGAATGGCCTTCCCTTTCTCCATCGATACTAAAGAACCATTCTGACGTTGCGGAATATCGCCTTTCATAGGTTGATATTCTAAAAAGCGGTGTGCCATAATCGCTTCACCAGCCGTAGCTGTTAGTAGCTGATTTCTTAAGCCGATAATACCTCTTGAAGGTATTTGAAACTCACACAACATACGGTCTCCCTTTGCTTCCATACTGGTCATTTCTCCCTTACGGATAGATACCATTTCCACGGCCTTACCGGAAACTTCCTCTGGCAAATCGATTGTTAAGTGTTCTATCGGTTCGCATTTTTGACCATCAATCTCCTTGATGATTACCTGCGGCTGACCTATTTGTAGTTCATAGCCCTCTCGTCTCATGGTTTCAATCAAAACCGAAAGGTGTAATACACCACGACCAAAAACTAAAAACTTGTCCGCACTATCGGTTTCATTAACGCGCAAAGCAAGGTTCTTTTCCAATTCCCGCTCCAGGCGCTCCTTGATATGACGTGACGTTACAAACTTACCATCCTGACCAAAAAATGGACTATCGTTAATGGTAAAGAGCATACTCATCGTAGGCTCATCTATAGCAATCGTCTTTAAACCTTCTGGATTTTCAAGGTCCGCAACCGTATCGCCAATCTCAAAACCTTCTACCCCTACTAGGGCACAAATATCACCTGTCTCTACTTCTTGTACTTTTTTACGTCCTAGCCCCTCAAAAACAAAAAGTTCCTTGATTTTAGATTTTACGATGCTACCATCTCTTTTTACCAAAGAAATCTGTTGTCCTTCTTTTAAGTTTCCACGGGTTAATCTCCCAATAGCGATTCTTCCTGTGAACGAAGAAAAGTCCAGCGAAGTAATCAACATCTGCGTGTTTCCTTCGGTAGGCTTAAAAGTAGGTATGTGCTCAATGACCATATCCAAAAGTGGCTCAATGCTGTCCGTTTCATCCTTCCAATCCTCGCTCATCCAATTGTTCTTTGCAGAACCATAAACAGTAGGAAAGTCTAACTGCCACTCTTCGGCACCTAGCTCGAACATAAGGTCGAATACTTTTTCATGCACTTCTTCCGGCGTACAGTTTTCTTTATCCACCTTATTAATGACCACACATGGTTTTAGCCCCAGGTCTATTGCCTTTTGTAGCACAAAACGCGTCTGCGGCATAGGGCCCTCAAAGGCATCCACCAACAACAATACACCATCTGCCATGTTTAGCACACGTTCTACCTCCCCACCAAAATCGGCGTGACCAGGGGTATCTATAATATTTATTTTGGTATCCTTATAAACAACGGACACGTTCTTGGAGGTAATGGTAATTCCACGTTCCCGTTCCAAGTCATTATTATCCAAAATAAGGTCTCCCGTATTCTCGTTCTCTCGGAAAAGGCTACAGTGATACATTATCTTATCGACCAAGGTAGTTTTACCGTGGTCTACGTGTGCAATGATTGCAATATTTTTAGTTGCGGACATAAGGTCTATTTTAAGCGTGCAAAGATACTTCTATTTTTTGCATGTACACACAATCTTATGTTATTTTTATCTTACTGATTTTGAGAAGGTTTGGTTTCCAATTTACTTGTTTTTGTTCTTTCCTATAACCCAACCGATACTAAAGCTTATGGTAGGACCAAAACCGGTCTCGACCGCTTCAAAATTTTCGTCACTCGCAAAGTAAAGTCCAAGGCCAAACTCCATAGTGTAATTAAATCCTTTGGGATATGTTCTTTGAATTCCATAAACGGGACCTATAAAACCGGCAGTTCCAGAACCAGATTCTACATTACCTATAACAACATCGGATGTAAATAATGTAGCAGATGCCGCTAAATAATTGCCCGTGTTGCCATCTATTCGTTTATCCTTATTAAGTCTCCTTCCAATATTATAGAAATATCGGTATTGCGCATTAATTGCAGGTAGAAAAGCATAATTGAACTCACTGCCTCCACCTGATGCCCCAAATTGTAAACCCAACCCTAGATTAATGGTTTGATTAGTGCCTATGCCTGCTTCGTATTCTATACCTGGATTAATAATATTGATCTTAAATTGATTTTCTTCTACATTTTTTCCTGACTGCGCATTAATGCCAAATGAGAATGAAACTAATAAAACAATGCACAAAAAAATTTTCATAAAGGTTGTTTAATTTTTTTGGTTAAGCTTTTTTAGTATCAAATAGTAAGCCAAGTTTACTATTCAATTCTATCTTGTTCATCCTGTAGTCCCGTTTTCCTTTTCCTAGCTTTTTTAATCTCGTCCCGACCAAAATCATATGTAATACCAAAAGCAACTTGTCTACTATCACTTCCGCCGCTACCATTGATAAACAAGTCCCCAAACTGGGTAGTTCCCTGCCATGGAATGGTATAAAGGATATCGTTAAATGCCAACCTAGCGGTTAACTTATCTTGAAAATATTTCTTTTGGAATGCCAAATTCAAGGACCCGAGTGACTTTGTTTGATATGTGCCCCCCCATACCGTAGGCGAACTATACCACCCTGAAAGTTCTATTCGCATTTCTTTTGGAAGTGAAAATGTATTTTGTGCATATAGACTTAAAGTTTCCTGCCTTACGGGTAAAAATTCGGGACTATTGGCCTTATAATTACTAGTATAAGCGCTGAGACTTAAATAAACATCCCACCATTCCTTGATTTTTTTAGGATAGGATATCCCAAAATTTATGACTTCATTATCCGCCACGTTTCTTGTTGTTATAAAATTCCTACTACGCCCATCCGCAACGGTCACCTGAGCAAAAAAATCTGATACATAACTATAGCTTATAGACGTCGTAAGTCTGTAGTTAAAAGTGTGTGACAGTTTTAAATTATCTGTATACTGTGGTTGCAAAAAAGGATTACCCTTTCGAAAAGAGAGCTCATCAATTACATATTCAAAAGGATTAAGAGACTGATAGTTAGGCCGTTGTATTCTTCTACTATAGGTAACGGCGAATTGATTTTTTGGATTCATCTGATAGGTTAACCCTCCAGAAGGAAATAAGTTGGTATAGTTCCGCTCCACTCTTGCATCTTCGTTCTGCGTTGAACTTAGTAAATTCCCTTCAGAATATGTGTTTTCAACCCTTAAGCCCATTTGTAAATTCCATTTCGTCCATTTGTAGTTATAATTAACGTAGACGGCATTTACATTTTCATTATACTTAAATTGATTGCTTTGGTCTACATTTAGAATGCGCTGTCCGTCAATACGATTAAAAAAGTCAAATGTATTGTCTGTCTTAACGCTAGCTAGCTTAAAACCAGCAGCTAATTTCCCTTTAAAGAGATTTTGCTCATAATCCATCATAAGAGTGATTATCGAAATCTCAATTGGGGTATTTTGGCTGGTAATATTTTCACGTAGAACTTCAGTTTCACTACCATTTAAATATACATTGGGTTGTGTGGCGTCCCTATCGCTATTATATTTCCCGTAGTCAAAGTCTACGTTGAAACTATGTCCGAGCGTGTCCGCATATTTATAATTGACATTGGCATTAATATTAGAAGAAGTGTTGGTACTTCTACTGTTGGCCACTAAGACGCTGTCATTAACTGTATTTGCAACAGGCCTAATAGGTGTTCTGGAATTGTTATCTACAAAACCATTATTAAAATTACCATTTACTAATAATCCAAAAGTACTTTTTGACGAAGCATAAAAATCATATCCCAGCTTTAGATTATTACTGTTACGGTCATAAATACTATTGGTGCGAGCATCGAACCTCGTTCCCGACTGGGTTCTAAGTAAATTAAGAAAATTGGTACTTTTTCCGAACCGGTTACTATAGGTACCATATAGATTGCCCTTCTTTTCCCGGATATTAAAATTGACACTGGAATTATAACGCGCAAAATCTCCAATGGTTACTCCTGCAGTAATTGTTCCATTGGTACCCAAGCTCTTATTTTTTTTGAGTTTAATATTTATAATACCTGCATTCCCCGCGGCATCATATTTTGAAGAAGGTTGTGTAATAATTTCAATAGCTGAGATATCGGTTGCCTGTAAACTTTCTAAGTAGTTCATTAAATCTTCACCTTGTAGAATAGACAGTTTACCATCTATAAAAATCTGGACTCCAACCTTTCCCTCAACGATTATTCCACCAGAATTATCCATAACGACACCTGGGGCTTTACGTATCAGTTCAAAAGCACTGGTTCCAGTAGCATTAATGGTGTTCTCTACATTAAAAACGGTCTTATCTGCTAGGACCTGAACCATTGGTTTTTCTGCCAATACAGTTACTTCATCTAAATTCTCGGCCGCGATTACCAATAAAATCTCATTCAGGTTTATCGATTTCCCCGTATAATTTACCTCCTTTTTAAAATCAGCAAATCCGAGATTGGTTATTTGTAGCAGGTATTTACCCGCTAATACTTCGTTGAACTTGAAAAGTCCTTTTTCATTGGTTATAGTAGCCTTGACCAAACTAGAATCTACGGGATTGTTTAAGGTTACCGCGGCAAAAGGAACTACCTCCCTTTCTTGAGACAAAACCTTTCCTGATAGGGTTTGGGAATTAATAACGAAAGGCAAAAGGAACGCTATACCAGCAATTAAAATTCTCATGGTTACAAGATTTAAAAATTCGACGGGACGAAAATGCATTGTTCACTGCGTTCATGAAAACAGAAGTCGTTGGATGGCCTTATAATCTGCTCAATGGTCCCGGTCATTTGAACTCCCTATGGGTCGGTTCATCGGTTTTAAATTCCTCAAAAGAATTTAGAACTATACATTTGATTCAAATCAAAAAACAAAAATTATGAAGCCCATATTAACAATTCTCGCTTTACTCATTACTTATTTTTCCAATGCTCAAGACTATTTTTCCATAGTAGTAAAAAATAATCAGACTACTTATAATTATCCTGAAAATGCACAGATTACCATAATCAATGCGTTGGGTGATTCAACTTTGATAAAAAAAGATGAAGCCTTAACCTTAAAAGGCAACTATACCCTATCAATTGAGACTCCTTGGAATACCGAGGCAGAACTCATTACGAGTGATGGTGGAATACTTGAAATCTTCGCCCTCCCCGCAGAACGGAGAAATTATAAGTACATCGACCGTCCCTCTAAGATTACCCATTATAAAAGGGTTAAAAATGACAATAAACCAAGTTTAGAACGGAAGGAAATTGTACTGTCCAGCCATAAATCTGAACGTTATAATCTACTAGCCGTGTTTAGCAATGGCTTGGTTTTTAAATATGATGATGGCAAAGTAAGAGCCTGGTTAGAGAACGAAGAAATTGAAGTTACAAATCACTATCTTGTTCAAACGCCGGATGGTACTTTAAAACTTAGTTTTAATCCTAGAGACGGGGAATTCTGGTACGTTTTTGAAATTTAATATTTATAATTCTAAAGATGGATTCATTTAAACATAATGGCAAAGCGGCACTTAACAAAAAAGAGGTTTTTGCAGTTCTCCTATTCTACTTTCTTTTTGCATGGCTTTACAGAATCGTTTTATGGTATAATGGTAGGCGTTATGAAGATGGGGGATTTTGGGGGTGGTTAGACCTTAAAGGTTTTTGGTTGGCGTCTGGACGTCAGTATGCTTTTTTACTTTTAGCTTCAATTCTGATTTGGTACTTAGGTTTTTATTTACTCAGAAAAAATTCTCGTAATTGGCAAATGACCGCTGTGATTTTTTTAATACCCATTCTATCCTATTTAGTCCGGGAATTCAGATATATCATTATAGACTCTCTTGGTGAGAATAGGTTAAGGGGAACAAGTACGGTCTGGGATTGGTACATTCCCTTATTATTCCTGTTCATTCAATTCGGTTGCTTTTTCGCTTATAGGTATTTTTTGGAGAACGAACGCAAACTAAAATTGGAAGGGGAACTTCGCCAAGCAGCGCTCAAAAGTGAACTTGCGGCTATAAAAGCCCAATTAAATCCTCATTTCCTGTACAATATCTTTAACACTATAAATGCATCTTTACCCCCAGAAAACGAAAAAACGCGTAATATGATAGCGCAGTTATCTGACCTATTTCGGTATCAATTGAGGGCATCTAAAAAAGAATTGGTATCCTTGGGCGAGGAACTAGAATTTGTACAGAAATATCTAAACCTAGAAAAAGAACGCTTTCAAGACCGACTTTATATTGATATAAAAGTTTCTCAAGATTTAATGCAAGAGAAAATTCCTCCGATGCTGTTGCAGCCTTTGGTGGAAAATTCTATAAAGCATGGTCTGTCTAGTCTTATAGAAGGAGGTACTATTTCAATATATATATTTAAAGAAAACGGCAAATTAAAATTTGAAATATCCGATACGGGTATTGGGGTAAAAGACAAGAACGCGGTCTTCAATAAGGGCGTAGGTTTGACCAATACCGCACTTCGATTACAAAAAATGTATGAGAGTCAATTAGAGCTTGTAGATAATGCGCCCAATGGCTTAATTGTAAAATTTGCAATATGAAGAAGGTCTTAATAGCCGATGACGAAATAGCAGGGCGTAAACTGATTAAGGAATATCTAGAGGCCTTTCCAGAACTTGTGTTAATAAGTGAGGTTAATAACGGCGTAGATGCCGTTACAGAAATAAATCGTTTTAAACCAGATTTGGTCTTCTTGGATGTACAAATGCCCGGTAAAACAGGTTTTGAGGTATTATCCCATTTAGAAGAGATACCACAAATAATTTTTTCCACGGCTTATGACCAGTATGCATTACAGGCATTTGAAGTACATGCGGTAGATTATCTATTAAAACCCTATACCAAGGAACGTTTTAAAAAGGCAATTGAACGTTTGGAAACGAGCGATAAAAATGTTGGCGGTCTGGCTCAAAGCTTAATCATGGAAAAAGATGATTACCCAGAGCGAGTTTTAGTCCAATTAAATAAAAAATTAGTCACGATTGGCGTTTCAGATATTATTTGGGTTGAAGCTTATGGAGATTACTCCAAAATACATACTACCTCCTCTATTTTTTTGAGTAATTACGGTATTACTAATCTTCAGGAAAAACTAAATCCAAAATCCTTTATGCGCGTTCATAGATCCTCAATAATAAATCTGAACAAGGTCAAGGAATTGCATAGGTATGGAAAAAGCTATGACGTTACTATGGAAAACACTGATGTTGTTAGAGTAAGCCGTGGATATATGGATGACTTAAAAAAAATTATGTTTTAATCGAATGTGGGTTTAGTAGATTTACGCTTCGTAGCTACCCAACCAAACGTCACGTTAAGCAGCGGTCCGTAACCGTTTGGAACTCCGTCACCACGATAATACCCAAAACCGAGTTCTGCGTTTACGTTGAATCCTTTTCTATTGGTACGCTGTACGCCATAAACCCCACCATAAAAGGCGATGGCAAAATCGCTTGGGGCATTTAGATTATCTGCGAGTTGTAAGGGTCCCCAAAACACACTGCGGGCCGCTGAAATATAATCTGCAGAGTTTCCGGTAATATTCTTGTTTACGTCCAGGCGATTTTCAAAATTAAGATAGTACCGTAGTCGGGTGTGCCAGGCAAAACCGAAGGTATATCCTTCTGAATAATACGCTAAAGCAGGATTAAAACTAGTAGAAATACTGACGTTTTTAAATAGTCCCAGTTCGTAACGAATGCCAGGACCAAAAATATTGAACGTAAACTGATGTCGTTCCAGATTGACGATACCAAAACCCTTCTCGTTCGTCTGCGCTTGGACTTTACCAGAATAGGCGAATAGAAAAAAGAGGCATAAAGGAAGTATTTTTTTGAACATAGGAGGTTGTTTGGTCACTAAAGCTAATGAGTTAACCAAAAGCTACCCTTAGTTTTAATGAAACTTTATGAAAACAAATTCAAAAATCAAATACAAATACAAATACAAATGTCAAACACAAGTGCAAGTGTCAAAATCAATTGCAACGATACTATTGTTACATCGAGCATCTAACATCTTGCATCAATTTGACCGCTTATCTCTTGGTACCAACTCGTAAAGACGTTTTAGGAATGACCAACCCTTAACATAAAACCTGAAACTCCCGCTACCCTGCTACCCTCTAAAAACTACCCGCTACCAACTAACTTATCGACCCACGCACCAACGTTTTTCACTGAAAATCCATCCGATTCCTACGTTCACCACAGGATAAATAGCGCCCTCAAAATTGCCAAGGTAATAAGTGGCCCCAGCGTCAAAAGAAAAATTAAATCCAGAGTTATAACTACGTTGAATACCCGTTACAACTCCGGCATATCCAAAAGCACCTTTAACCACTTCATTATTTATAGTCCGGGTATCTGGAAAAAATGCAGCAACAGCTGGCGCAATATAGTTGGCAGAATTCCCATAAATCGTTCTTCTGTTTCGCTGGCGTGCTTCAAAATTATAATAATAACGATATTGCGCAGCGACCGCCGGAAAAAAACCGAATAGAGGTCAGTAGTTAACTGCATATTAGTTTGGACCGGTATACTTTTTCTTTTCCGACCATTTTAGTTATCAGGTTGTTGAATACGGTCGCCTTGCTTTGGGAGCGGTTTATCCTGAAGCAGAACTCGTTGAAATACCTGTTGATATGAAAGTCGCTCACCCATGAATAGGTCGTTCTAATCCAGGACTTTATCTGGTGTATCATGGTATGCAGCGCCTTGAAGTTGGCCCCCTTCGCGCTTTCTATCTGGTTTATATCGTAGACCTTTGCGATGGGCCTGTACCCCTTCCATT